>NZ_AP014608.1:0-355000 GCF_003573915.1 Blattabacterium cuenoti STAT
ATGGATAATGAAGCTTTAATAGATTCTTTTTCAGATTTTAAATATGAGAAAAATATAGATAGAGTAAGTCTTATGGCTATTTTAGAAGAATCTATACGTTGTATTTTAAGAAAAAAATATGAATCATCAAAAAATTACGATATTATTGTAAATCCAGATCAAGGTGATTTAGAAATATGGAGAAATCGTATAGTAGTGAAAGATGGATATCTAAAAGATCTAAATAAAGAAATAGAACTATCTGTAGCTAAAAAAATAGAACCAGATTTTGAAGTTGGAGAAGAAGTTACAGAAAAAGTGGAATTACAATCTTTAGGACGAAGGGCTATTTTATCTTTAAAACAAAATTTACTCTCTAAAATTAACGAATATGACAACACAAATACTTATAAAAAATTTAAGAGTAAAATAGGAGAAATTATTAATGTAGAAGTCTATCATATTTTACCAAAACAAATCATCATGAGAGATGATGAACAAAACGAAATGGTTTTACCTAAACAAGAACAAATTCCAAGTGATTTTTTTAGAAAAGGAGATCCAATTAGAGCCTTAGTTAAACGAGTAGATTGGAAAGATAATAAACCTTTTGCAATTCTTACCAGAAAAGATGAATCTTTTTTAGAAGAGCTTTTTAAATTAGAAATTCCAGAAGTTTCTGATGGATTAATTACAATAAAAAAAGTTGCACGTATTCCAGGAGAAAAAGCAAAAGTAGCTGTAGAATCTTATGATGATCGTATAGATCCAGTTGGAGCTTGTGTGGGGATGAAAGGATCTAGAATTCATCCTATTGTTAGAGAATTGAAAAATGAAAATATAGACGTTATTAATTATACTTCTAATACACAATTATATATCACACGATCTTTAAGTCCAGCTAAAGTTTCCATGATGGAAGTAAATGAAGAACATAAGTATGTAAATGTATATGTAAAAATTGAAGAAATATCAAAAGCAATTGGAAGAGGGGGACAAAATATAAAATTAGCCAGTCAGTTAACGGGATACAAAATTCATATATTTAGAGATTTTCCTTATGAAGATGATGTAGAGTTAGCAGAATTTTCTGATGAAATAGAATCAGAAGTTTTGGATAAATTTCATAAAGCAGGTTTAAATACTGCAAAATCTGTATTAAACTATAATAAAAATGATTTAAAAAAACGAACAAATCTAGAAGAGGAAATGATCAACAAAGTATTCACTATCTTAAAAAAAGAATTTGAAGAAGAATTAAATATAAATACATAAATTTTTTTCTTTTTAATATTTTTATTCTTTCTTAATACATTTTATATTTTGATATGACTGAAAAAATCAGGTTAAAAAGAGTATTAACCAAATTTAATATTTCCTTACAAAGGGTAATTAGTTTTTTGCAAAAAAAGGGAATTGAAATAGAAAATAATCCTAATGCAAAAATAGAAGAAAAAGTATATAAATCCCTTGTTCAAGAATTTAAAACTTACAAGGATATGCGAGATGCATCTGAAAAAGTATTTTTGCAAAAAAAAATAGAAAAAGAAAAAATCAAAAAAGAATTATTAAAATCAAAATACATTCAAAATGATCAAATTATACGTGCTAAATCGGAGAAATTAATTGAATTCAAAAAAATAGGAAAAATAAATATTGATACATTATATAATACATATGGAACTCAAGAAGAAAAAAAAAATAATTTACATCAACATAAAAAAAGAAAAATAGAATACGAAATTAAAAACAACAATAAACCTGAACATATTGATACTATCTATCAAAAATTGGATGGAGTTATGTTAACAGGAGATAGAATAGATCTCTCTCAATTTGAGAAAAAAAAAACAAAATCAGAAATTAAAAAAAAACGAAAAAGAATTCAAAAAGAAATTTTCATTGAAGAAATAAAAAATATTCCCATAGGAAAAAAACAAAATAAAGAAAAAAAATCTTCCTTTAAAAAAAATAGATATTCAAATGAAAAAAGAATAGATAAGTACAGAAATAAAAAAAATATACAAAAATCAGTAATTACTGATGAACAAATCAAAAAACAAATTAAAGAAACTTTGGAAAAGTTATCTTCTAAAGGAATAAAATCAAAAGCTTCAAAAATTAGAAAAGAAAAACGTCAGTATAAAAAAGAAAAAAAACTTCTAAAAAATGAAATAGAAAATAAAAAAGAAGAAAAAGTTCTAAAATTAGCTGAATTTACCACAGTAAATGAATTGGCCTCTATGATGAAAATCAATGCTAATGATGTTATTCTATCCTGTATGTCTTTAGGAATTATGGTAACAATGAATCAAAGATTAGATGCAGAGATATTAACTTTGGTTGCAGATGAATTTGGTTTTAATGTAAAATTTGTTGGATTAGATTTAGAAGAAGCTGTTCAAGATAATAAAGATTTAGAAGAAAATTTAGAATCTAGACCCCCTATTATTACTGTTATGGGACATGTAGATCATGGAAAAACGTCTTTATTAGACTATATTAGAAATACTAATGTCATAGCAGGAGAAGCTGGTGGAATTACTCAACATATAGCTGCTTACAGTGTAGAGTGTTCCGATAATCATCAGAGTATTACTTTTTTAGATACTCCAGGTCATGAAGCTTTTACTGCTATGCGTGCAAGAGGTGCACAAATAACAGATATAGCAATTATAGTTATAGCTGCTGATGATCAGGTTATGCCACAAACTAAAGAGGCAATTAGTCATGCTCAAGCCGCTAATGTTCCTATTATTTTTGTTTTCAATAAAATGGATAAATCTAATGCAAATTCTGATAAAATTAGAGAGCAACTGGCTAATTTAAACTTTCTAGTAAAAGAATGGGGAGGAAAATATCCTACTCAAGAAGTTTCATCAAAATTAGGTACTGGAATAGATCAATTATTAAAAAAAGTTCTTTTAGTCTCTCAATCTTTAAACTTAAAAGCTAATCCAAATAAACCTGCAATAGGAACAGTCATAGAAGCTTCTTTAGACAAAGGAAGAGGGTATATTACAACTTTACTTCTACAAGGAGGAACATTAAAAATTGGAAATTATGTTTTAGCAGGAAGTCATCATGGAAAAGTAAAAAATATTTTAGATGAACGAGGGAAATCCATTTCATTAGCAGGACCATCTAAACCTATTACAATATTAGGATTAAATGGAGCTCCTACTGCTGGAGATAAATTTAAAGTTTTTCAAGATGAAAAAGAGGCTAAACAGTTAGCTTCTAGAAGAGAACAATTGCAAAGAGAACAAAATATACGATCTCAAAAACATCTTACATTGGATGAAATTGGAAGACGTATAGCATTAGGTGATTTTAAAGAACTTAAAATCATTATTAAAGGAGATGTAGATGGATCAGTTGAAGCTATTGCTGATTCTCTTCAAAAATTATCTACAAATACTATTATGATTAATATTATTTATAAAGGAGTAGGGCAAATTACAGAATCTGACATTTTATTAGCAAGTGCTTCAGATGCTATTATTATAGGATTTAATGTTCGTCCTAATATTGGATCTAAAAATATAGCAAAAAAAGAAAATATAGAAATACGAACTTATTCTATCATATACGATGTAACTAATGATATTCAAGAAGCAATAGACGGAATGTTATCTCCAGAAATCAGAGAAAAAATATTAGGAAACGCTGAAGTTAGAGAAATATTTAAAATCCAAAAATCTGGTACTATAGCTGGATGTATGGTTATAGAAGGGAAATTGTTCCGTCAGGCAAAAATTAGATTAATTCGAGAAGGAATTGTAATTCACAATGGAGAATTTACTTCTCTTAAACGTTTTAAGGAAGATGTAAAAGAAGTCTCAAAAGGATATGAATGTGGATTAGGGATTAAAAATTACCATGATATAAAATCTGGAGATATGATAGAAGTTTATGAAGAATTATATGAATCTAAAAAAAGTTAATAAAATAATATATAGAACACATAATTGTGGAGAATTGAGAAAAAAAGATCTTGGAAAAGAAGTAATATTATCTGGATGGATTCAAAAAATAAGGAATTTAGGATCTTTATTTTTTATAGATATCAGAGATTATTTTGGTATTACACAATTAATAATTTCTAAAAAACAAGTAAAAAAAAATTTTCTTTTGGGAAAAGAATTTTTAATTAAAGTTAAAGGAAAAGTAGTAGAAAGATTATCTAAAAACTACAATATTCCTACAGGAGAAATAGAAATTCTAGTCTCTTATATAAATTTAATAAATTCATCTTTATCTCCTCCTTTTACTATAGAAGATAAAACAGACGGAAATGAAGAGATGAGAATGATTTACCGATATCTTGATATTAGGAGAAATCCTATTAAAAATAATTTAATAATTCGTCATAATTTAGTTTTAGAAATACGTAATTTTTTTTCGAAAAATGGATTTTTAGAAATAGAAACTCCTATATTAATAAATGATACTCCAGAAGGAGCTAGAAGTTTTATAGTTCCTTCTAGAACGCATATAAATAAATTTTATGCATTAGCTCAATCGCCGCAATTATTCAAACAATTATTAATGATAGGAGGAATAGACAAGTATTTTCAAATTATAAAATGTTTTAGGGATGAAGATTCTCGTTCTAACAGACAAATAGAATTTACACAAATAGATTGTGAAATGTCTTTCGTAGAAGTTCATGATATATTAATATTTTTTGAACATTTTATTAAACATATTTTCCAAAAAATAAAGAATATCCAATTGGATCCTTTTCCTTGTATTTCTTATTCTAATGCTATCAAAATGTATGGAACGGATTCTCCTGATATTCGTTTTGGTATGGATTTTGTCGAACTAAATGATTTAGTTCAAAGAAAAGATATTAACGTTCTGAAAACACAAGAATTAGTAATAGGAATCAAAGTTAAAGAATGTAAAAACCTACAACAGAATAAAATGGATTGTTTTTTAAAAAAAATAGAAAATAAAAATTTTTTTTGGATAAAATATTTATATGATCAAACTTTTCTTTTTTCCAATTCAATTTTTTTAAATGAGGAAATTATAAAAATTTTTGTAAAATATTTTGAAGCTATTCCTGGCGATTTATTATTTTTTTCCTATGGAAAAAAAAGAAAAACTAGAGAAGAACTTGGAAAAATACGAGTAAAAATAGCAGATATTTTGAATTTAAAAGATTCTAAAACTTTTACTCCTTTGTGGATTAAAGATTTTCCTCTTTTAGAATGGGATAAAATTCTAAAAAAATATAAGTCTGTACATCATCCATTTACTAGCCCAAAAGAAGAAGATTTACATTTATTGGAAAAAAAACCAAAAAATGTCCGTACTAAATCTTATGATTTAATTATAAATGGAATAGAAATTGGGAGTGGATCTATACGGATTCATAATAAAAACATACAAAATTTAATTTTTAAACATTTAGGATTCTCTAAAAAAGAAATAGAATCTAGGTTCGGTTTTTTTATAAAAGCTTTTGAATATGGTGTTCCTCCTCATGGAGGAATAGCTTTTGGTTTAGATAGATTAATCAATCTCTTAGAAAGAGATCAAAATATAAAAAATTTTATTGCTTTTCCAAAAAATAATTATGGAAAAGATTTAATGATAAATGCTCCATCTTTTTTAGAAAAAGAAAAATTAAAAGAATTACATTTTCGTTAAATGGTTTTTATTATACCGTAAACAAGATTGTTTATATACAGCAATTGCTTCTTTTTTATTTTTCCAATTTCCTATTTTTACTTTTTTATTTTCTAAATCTTTATATACCAAAAAAAAATGTTCTATCTCTTTTTTAGAATGTAAAGAAATTTCGTTAATATCATTTATAACATTATAATTAGGATCTGAAACAGGAACGGAAATTATTTTCTCATCTTCTCCTTTTTCATCTATCATGAAAAAAATTCCTATAGGTTTTACTGTTATTAAACAACCTGGTATTGTAGGTTCTGTTAAAAAAACTAATACATCTAATGGATCTCCATCCATAGAAAGAGTTTTTGGAATAAAACCATAATCTGTGGGATAACTCATAGGAGAATATAATACCCTATCTAATCGTATTAGATTATTTTTTTTATCAAATTCATATTTATTTCTACTTCCTTTTGGAATTTCAATAATTGCGTCAAAACTGATTTTCATAATAATATATTATAATTATATTTTTATATAACAATTAAACTCTTCTAAATATAAGGCTACTTTTTTAGCAAAAAATCCACCTAAAAACCCATCTATAACACGATGATCATAAGAATGAGATAAATAAATTTTATGTCTTATTCCTATTAAATCACCTTTCGGTGTTTCTACCACAGATAATTTTTTTTGAATTAAACCTATCGCTAAAATAGCAACTTGCGGCTGATGTATAATTGGCGTACCAAAAAGATTTCCAAAACTTCCTATATTGCTAATAGTGTAAGTTCCACCTTGAATTTCTTCAGGTTTTAATTGATTAGATTTTGCTCTTTTTATTAAATCATTAATAATTTTTATTAATCCTATTAAATTATAAGAATCTGCATTTTTAATCACAGGAACAATTAAATTACCATTGGGTAAAGCTGTAGCTAATCCTATATGGATATCTTTTTTTCTAATTATACTTGTTCCATTTACGGAAATATTTATCATAGGAAGATCTTTTATGGCTTTGACTACGCATTTTACAAAAACAGACATTAAAGTTAACTTTTCTCCTGTATTTTTATGAAATGTATCTTTTATTTTTTCTCTCCATTTTACTATATTAGTTACATCTGCTTCAACAAAAGAAGTAACATGTGCGGATATATTTTTACTTCTAACCATGTGTTTTGCAGTAATCCTTCGTATTCTATCCATTTCTATTATTTCTTCATTATTTTTACTTTTAATACAATCGTATTTATTAGTAGTAATAATAGGAATTATATTTTTTTTAGTACGAATATATTTTAATATGTCTTTCTTTGTTATACGTTCTTTTTCTCCAGTTCCTTCTATTGTTTCTAACTCATAAAAACTAATTCCTTCTCTTTTAGCTATCTTGCGTACAAGAGGAGAATAAAAATGTTTTTTATTTTTTTCTATTGTTGGAATATCCTCTAAAAAATTTATTTCTTCCGTTTCTAAAATAGCAATAAAATTTCCTACTTTAGCAATTTCATTAGGAAAAAACAGTTTTTTTTTCAATATTCCATTTACAGGAGAAATAATTTCAGAATTTACTTTATCTGTAGCTATTTCTACCAAAATATCTTCTCTTTTTATGGAATCCCCTTCTTCTTTTAACCAACGAATGATAGTAGCCTCAGCTATACTTTCACCCATGGCTGGAAGGGGTAAATTATACTCGGCCATCTAGATTAATCGTTTTATATTTGTGTAGATATTAATCAGATTTCACAATCTTAAAAACAAAATCAAAAATAATAAATTCATTTTAAAAAATGAAAATACTTTCTTTAGATCAAATTAGAAAAGCAGATCGATATTGTATTGATTCCGAATCAATTTCTTCTTATAAATTAATGGAAAAAGCAGCAAAAGCTTGTTTCGATTGGATCATTCATAATAAATTTTTTAAAATTAAAAAAATTCCATTTATAGTATTAGTAGGAAATGGAAATAATGGAGGAGATGGCCTTTCTTTATCTCATATGTTACATTTATACGGTGCCACTGTTTTCGTATATGGAATTAATATTTCTAATCATTTTTCAGATGAATTTTTAATTAATAAAAAAAAAATATTACAAGAAAAAATCAATTTTAAAACGATTAATGAAGGAGAAAAATTTCCCATTTTAAATCATAAAAATTATCTTATTGATGCTATTTTCGGAATAGGATTCAATCGTACATTAAATCAATATTGGAAATCTTTTTTTCATTATATAAACGAAAAAAAATTTAAAGCAGTTATATCTATAGATATCCCATCTGGACTTTTTATGGAAAAAAATCATGAAAATTTTGAAGGAATTATAAAATCTACTCATACTTTAACTTTTCAAGTTCCAAAATTATCTTTTTTATTACCAGATTACGAAGATTATGTTGGAAAATGGTATTTAATAAATATTGGATGGAAAGATGATTTTTTTTGTAAAATACAAACTAAAAACTTTTATATAGATAGAAAATCTATCTATATTATATATAAAAAAAAAATAAGAAAAAAATTTTCCCATAAAGGAAATTATGGACATGGAATTATTATAGGTGGAAGTTTTGGTATGATAGGATCTATTGTCCTTTCTGCTACTGCCAGTCTTCGTACTGGAATAGGAAAATTAAGCGTATATATTCCTTCCTGTGGATATCAAATTCTTCAAAATACACTTCCAGAGGCTATTGTATACACAGATATAGAGAAACATTTTATTAGTAAAATAATTTTTTCTAGTAAAAACATAAATGCAATAGGAATAGGAATGGGAATGGGTCTTTTTTCTAAAACGGTATATGCTCTAGAATCTTTTTTATTAAAAATAAAAAATAAAAAAATACCTATAGTAATTGATGCGGATGCTATAAATATATTATCATCTCACCAATTTCTATTAAATTTTCTTCCAAAAGAAATTACTATTCTTACTCCACATCCAAAAGAATTTCAAAGATTATTATGTAGATCGTGGAAAAATGATTATGAAAAATTATTTTTTTTAAAAAAAATATCTATAAAATATAAAATTTTTATTGTGTTAAAAGGTGCACATTCTGTTATTTCAACACCAAATGGAAACCTATACTTTAATAGCACAGGAAATTCAGGAATGTCAACATCTGGAAGTGGAGATGTTCTCACTGGTATGATAATGAGTTTTTTATCTCAAGGATATTCTCCAAAAGAATCATGTATCATGGGGGTTTATTTACACGGATTAGCAGGAGACATTGCCTCAAAAAAATTAGGAAAAGAAGCGCTCATCGCCAATGATATTATTTATCATATAGGTAAAGCTTATTTAGAAATTAAAAGATAAATTTATTTATTCAAATTTTTTTTGAATCTTATAATAATAGATATTATATATGATAGTATATAATAAAATTATGATTGTTGTCAGTAAACTAATTCTAGAGAGAAAATCTCCATATTTAGTATAAAAAGTCTTTTTTTTATTGAGATATATTTTATTATATAAAACTCCTTCTTTTCCATAAGGAATATATGATACAATCTCACCTTTTTCATTAATAAAACAAGAGACTCCTGTATTTGCAGATCTAGCTATAGATTTTCGATTTTCAATAGCTCTAATACGGGCATAATACATATGTTGTTTGTGTCCTTGTGAAAAACCCCACCATCCGTCATTAGTGATAATAACCATTAGCTCTACATTTTTTTTTTTAAAAAAATTAGATACATATTCTCCAAATATAGATTCATAACAAATAATAGGAGCTATTTTTATCCCCAAATAAGGATATTGAAAAACAGAAGGAAAATTTTCTTTTCCCAATTCCATAACAGTTCCACCAAAATTAAATAATATATTTCCTAATATAGGAAAAAGAATTTTTTTATAAGGAAAAGTTTCTACTGCTGGTACGAGTTTAGATTTATGGTGAAATTCAATGTTTTTATTACTTCCTATTTGAATCACAGAATTAAAAATATCTATCCATTGTATATTTTTTTTTGTTTTTGAAAAAATAGGAACTGATGTTTTACTTTTATTTTTTTTATGATATAAGGAAATTAATTCTGCTCCTGTTATAAATATAGTATTTGGGGATTTAATTTTTAAGTAATTTTTAAATGTAGAAATAACTTTATTTTTACTGATATTTTCTATTTGTATTTTTTTTGGAAACATAGTTTCAGGAGCTACGATAATCATAGATTTTCTAGATATTTTTTTATCTATTAATTTTTTTAATTTTGAAATTAATTCATTTGTTGAAATAGAATATTTTTTATTATATGGATCTATATTGGGCTGTAAGATTAATACATTTGCAGTACGTTTATTCTGATTTTCTTTATTATTTCTTATGTATATAAAACATGAGATCAAAATCATAAAAAAAATTATTCCTACATAAAAAAACATTTTTTTATATAATAACAGTATATTATTATGATTTTGATATTGAATAATGGATTCTGTTAAACCAATGTTAATTACCCATATCCATATAGATCCTCCTAAAATTCCCGTGTATTCATACCATTGTATCCATTCTGTACGATTAGAAAATCCATTTCCCAGATTTAACCATGGCCAAGATAATTCCCATTCTAAATGCATTTTTTCAAATGAAATCCATAAACAAACTAAAAATACATATCCTATTTTTTTATTTTTTACATATCTTTTAATCCATGAAGAAAAAGAAAAAACAGAAGACATAAAAACAGAATTAAAAAATACAGGAATTAAATAAGATTCTATAGAAAAAGAACCATTAATTCTTTTTGTATAAGATAACCACTGTGTAGAGATAGAATTCCATGTTAGAAAAGTAATAAAAGAAAATCCTAAAACATAAAATAAAGAATAATTAGAATAATTCTCTACATATAATAAAGGAATAAAAGCAATAAATAAATAAAAAGGGGAACCATCAGTAGGCCACCCTAATCCCAACAAAATTCCAGAAAACACACTGTATATAAAAAATTCAATTTTTTTTATTTTTTTTATAAGAATTTTAACTAACCATTTTTCTTCTATTAGTCAGTGGAGCTGGCGGGATTCGAACCCGCGTCCAAACAAGTAGTATAAAAGATTTCTACATATTTATCCAAAAAAAATTTTTCATTTTTTATTAAAGTTTTGGATCTTGAATAAAAACTTAAGATTCAAAATATAAATTCAGAAAACTTAAGAATCATCTGTTTTCTTATCCTTAATATTTTTTCGTATCTCTATATCAGGAATTTTAAGGAACAATTTCTAATGAGATATTTTGCTTCTGCGTTTTATGCAGACTAAGTCTATAACGTTTTATTAATATAACATTAAGCAGCAAAAGCGTATTCTTTTTCGCCATTTATATATTTTGTAACGATTGATTTTCGTGTAATACCTTACGTAACACGATATGCTTACTTCTATTCCTTATCTTGCTGTCAAATCCAAAGTCAGCCCCTATACAATAAATTTTAATAATCATTCAAAAATGCATCAGATCAAACTAGTTTGATCTGATGCATCCATTCTTATAAAGATAAATAATAAAACTGTAAAAGACCAAAAAGACGATCCTCCATAACTAAAAAAAGGTAAAACAATTCCTATTGTAGGAAAAATACCCATAACCATACCTAAATTAATAACAAGATGAACAAATAAAATATTTCCAACTGAATATCCAAATATTCTTCCAAAAATATTTTTTTGTCTTTCAGATAAAAAATAAATACGACTAATAAATAATAAATAAAATATTATCAAAATCACACTACCTATAAAACCCCATTCTTCCCCTACTGTACAAAAAATATAGTCAGTATGTTGTTCAGGAACAAATTTTCCTTTTGTAACAGTTCCTTTTTGATATCCTTTTCCAAAAAATTTTCCAGAACCAATAGCTGTCTTAGAATATAATAAATTATATCCTACATTATCTCTATATTTTCTGTCAAATTCATTTTGAAATAAAATATTAATTCTGTCTTTATGATGTTGTTTAAAAAATTTTTGAAAAAAAAATGGAGAAAAAATAGAAAAAATTGAGAAATTAATAAATAAAAATATATAAAAAAATATATCATTTATCGATTTTTTTTTTTTAAAAAAAAAGAAAAAAACAAAACTAATAAATAAAAACGAAATGATTATACAAGGTGATAAATTTAACGAAACAATAAATAATAAAATATAAAACAATAAATAAAATATAAAAAAAATAGATAAACCTTCCCTATATAAAGTTAGAAGAAAAGAAGAAAAAATTATAGAAGAACCAGGATCCGGTTGTAATAATATCAAAAAAGAAGGTATTATTAATATAATAAATATATATAATAATACTCTATTGTTGTTCTCGATATTTTCCTGGCTTATGATATGAGCTATCATCAACGATGTTGATATTTTAGCTAACTCAGATGGTTGAAAGCTAATAGGACCAAAAACATACCAAGATTTTGAACCATTTATATTTTTTCCAAAAAAAAATACACCAATTAAAAGAAATAACGTAAATAAAAAGAAAAATGGAGTTATATGCTTATAATGAATGGGTTTAAATAAAAAAATAATAAATATGAAAAAAAAACTTAATAATATCCATATTAATTGTTTTTTTGCTTTTTCTGGAGATACGGAATATAAATTCATATATCCAAAAAAAATCATAATCATATAAATGATTACAATTTTCCAATCTATATTTCTTAATAATATTTTATTTCTTTTTATCAATAGAATTTTTTGTATAAAAATTATTAAATTTTTTCATTTTTGCTATTGAACTATATACTTTTTGTAGTCCTGAAGTCATTATTCTTTTTTCAAGATTTTTTCTATTCACATTATTTTTTATATACTTTTCTGCAAGAAGACTAGCAATAGGTCCCGCCCAATGAGATCCAAATCCCCCATTTTCTATGATAACGGAAATAGCAATTTCCGGATTCTTTACAGGAGCAAACAATATGAAAATAGAATGATCAGGTAAAGAAACAATTTTATGATTTACTTTAATAAAGTTTTGAGAAGTACCTGTTTTTCCAGCCATTCTAATATCAGATGATTTAAAACTTTTTCCAGTTCCAATAACAAAAACTTTTTCCATTCCATTAATAATTAAATCAAAATATTTACTTTTAACTTTGGTGTGTTTAGGTATAGTATAATTAGGATTATATACCGGTCGATGATTAATTCGTTTTACTATATGTGGAGTATAAAAAAATCCGCGATTTGCTATAGCACAAGTCATATTAGCTAATTGTATAGGAGTTACATTAATTTCTCCTTGACCTATACTATTAGAAATGATTGTAATTGCATTCCATTTTGTTGTTCCATATTTTTTATTATAATAATCTCCAGAAGGAATAACTCCTTTTTCTCCTGTAGCTAAATCATTATATAAGTAATCCCCAAAACCAAAGCTTTTTATAATATCACTCCATTCGTTAACTCCTTTTGTCAAATTTTTAGGATATTTTTCTATAACACGTTTATAAACCTGTGCAAAATAATTATTACAAGAGACAGCTACTGCCGTTTCTAGCCCTATAGGAAATCCATGAAATCCAGAATGACAATGA
Organism: Blattabacterium cuenoti STAT; assembly: GCF_003573915.1. Lineage (GTDB taxonomy): Bacteria > Bacteroidota > Bacteroidia > Flavobacteriales > Blattabacteriaceae > Blattabacterium > Blattabacterium cuenoti_A. Next base: position 13,214 of record NZ_AP014608.1, read on the forward strand.
ATTTTCTTTTTTCCATATTTAAATCCCTTATAGCATATAAAAGTAGTATTTGAATCTACTACTCCCATTTGAAGGCCTGCTAATTCAGTAAGTAATTTAAATGAAGAAGCTGGTGGATAACGAGCCTGTGTAGTTCTATCAAACAAAGGATTATCTATTTTATTTTTTATTAATTTTTGAAATTCTTTAGAACGATTTACACCTACAAATAAATTAGGATTGTTAATAGGACTAGAGACCAAGGATAAAATTTCTCCATTCTTAGGGTTGATAGCAACTATTCCTCCTTTTTTTTGATACATGAGTTTTTCTGCATAATTTTGTAAATTCAAATCTATAGTTAAAGAAATATCATTTCCACTTACAGCTTTTACATTATTTTTACTATTATTATAGCTTTCTATAATACATCCTTTCCTATTTCTTAACCAATATTTTACACCTTTTTTTCCTCTTAAAACTTTTTCATAAGATTTTTCTACTCCAGTCCAACCAATAAAATCTCCTATTTGATAATAATTAGATTCCTTTCTAATATCTTTTTGAGTAACTTCCCCTATATACCCTAAAACATTGGATGAACTTTCTACTTGATAATCTCTAAGAGAGCGTTTTGTCCAATCAAATCCTTTATATTTATAAAGTTTTTCTTGTATAGTAGCAAATTTTTCTTTAGAAATAAAAGGTAAAAAAACAGATGGTAAATATTTAGAATAAATTTTTGCTTTTTCTAAATTTTTAAAAAAAGTATTTTTATCAATTCCTACAAGATTACAAAATTCCATAATATTAAAATGTTCATCTATAAGAATAGGAATAACTATTAATTCATAAATAGATTTATTAAAAACTAATAAATTTTCATTTCTATCAAAAATAGAACCTCTTTCAGGAATAATAATTTCTTGTTTGATAGAAGTATTAAAAGCATTCAAAATATATTTTTCCGTATATATTTGTATATAAAATAATCTAACCACAAAAATTATTCCGAAAAAACTCAATAAAATGTAAAACTTATATAATTTTTTCAATGTTTAATTTTTCTGAAAAAAAAATATATAATACATAAAATAGTTGTAAAAATACTACTTAATATCGACCTAAATAAAACAATTCTATTAAAAATAGAACCTTTTAACATTTCTAATATTAATAAAGAAAAATGATGAGTAAAAACTAACGAAAATATATAAAGTATTTTTCTAATCAAAGGTAATTCATAAATTGAAAAATCATTTTTGTTTATAAAATTTTTTCCATCAAAAAACTGTAAAAACTTTAATCTTAAAAAAGCAGATAAAGTAGAAGAAAATGCATGAATTCCTCCAGAATTCATGTAATGATCTATTATCCATCCTATTAAAAATGATATAAATAAAAATAAAAATTTATTTTTATTATATGGATATATTAAGATAAGAAGAATATATATATAAGAATAACATCCTAAAAAAATAAATAAAGGGTTTAATATCGATATTTGAATTAAACAAAGAAAAAAAATGTAAAATATAGAAATAATAAAATTTTTAATTAAATTCATTATTTTTTTCAACTTTATAAAGTTGAACATCATTCCATTCTTCTTTAAATAAATTTTTTACGATATAAGCATTTTCTATAGCAGAAAAATTAACCATGAGTTTTACTTTTATAATATAATTTGCATGTTCTTCGTCAAATTTATAGGAATGGACTTTTCCAATTGGAATACCTTCAGGAAAAGTTGCAGATTTTCCATCTGTTTCTACAATATCTCCTTTAGAGATAATGGAATGTCTTGGGATATCATATAATACTACATATTCATGATCTATTCCATCCCAACTTAAAGTTCCAAAATATTTATTTTTTTTTAATCTGGCATTAACTTTAATTTTTGGATTTAAAAGAGAAATCGCTATACTAAAATGTGGAGAAGTTTTTATAATAATCCCTGCAATTCCGTTGTATAATATAATTCCCATATCTGGTTTTATTCCATCTATACTTCCTTTATTAATAGTTATATAATTTTCTTGTTTATGAATACTATTATTTATAATTTGTACTGGAGTAAAAGTATATTGTTGTAAATAAATAATATCTTTCTTTTTTAGATCTTTAGATATTTTTCTTATTTTAGAAAATACACATGCTTCATGTAAACTTTTATTTTCATTTAAAAGTTTTTTATTTTCAATTTCTAACAGAAAATAATTTCGTACTTTATAGATGCTTTCATAAATTTTTCCAATTATAAAGTTGGAAGAATCAGCATAAATATATTGGTGTATCTTTGAATTTGAAAAAGAAATAAAAATAGCTGCATATTCTAATAAAAAAAAGAAAATAAAAAAACGCCATTTTAAAAAGAAATTAAAAAATTCACGCATAAAATTAATCTATGAACCCTATTTCATTAAAAATGTAAATTTATCGATATTTTTTAACGCAACTCCTGTTCCTTTTACTACCGCTCTCAAAGGATCCTCTACTAAAGAAACAGAAAGTCCAGTCTTTTTGGAAATCCTTTTATCTAACCCTCTTAAAAGAGATCCTCCTCCTGCCATATATATTCCTGTTTTATATATATCGGCCGCAAGTTCTGGTGGTGTCCTGGAAAGAGTTTCCATCACTGCATCTTCAATTCGTAAAATTGATTTATCTAGTGCTGGAATTGTTTCTTTATAAGAAAGATTCATTTCTTTAGGTTTTCCTGTAGGAAGATCCCTTCCTTGTATATGAATATCCTTTGGAGGAGTTTCTATAGATTCCATTGCCGCTCCTATATCTATTTTTATTTTTTCTGCAGTTCGTTCTCCAATATAAAGATTATATTTAGAACGAAGAAAATAGGAAATATCATTTGTAAAAACATCTCCTGCTATTTTTATAGATTTTTGACATACAATTCCACCCAAAGCTATTACTCCACATTCTGTAGTTCCACCTCCTATATCAATAATCATATTTCCTTCTGCTTTAGTTACAGAAATACCTGATCCAATAGCAGCAGCCATGGGTTCTTCAATCAGATAAACTTCTTTAGCATTAAGATGTTGAGCTGAATCTTTTACTGCTCTTTTTTCTACTTCTGTTATTCCGGATGGAATACAAATAACCATTGTTAATGATGGAGTAAAAAATTTTTTATTAACACCTGGTACCCTTTTTATAAACTCTTTTATCATTAATTCAGCCACTTGATAATCTGCAATAACTCCATCTTTCAATGGTTTGTATATTTTAATATTTTCATGTGTTTTTCCCTGCATTTGTTTGGCATCTTCACCTACTGCTAGTACTTTTTTTGTTCTTACATCTATAGCTATTATTGAAGGCAAATCAACTATTACTTTATTATTATGCATAATGAGCGTATTTGCTGTTCCTAAATCTATGGCTATTTCTTGAGTAAAAAGATTCTTCATAAAATCGACTACTAATCTCATTAATATTTTTTTATGAAAAAATTTATTATAGTTTAATTTAAATAAAATTAAAGTTTTTCAGTATATTAAATTAGAATAAATAAATTATTTTTTGAAAAAACATGATGTTTTTTTGTTACAAGGAAGTAATAAAGGAAATAAAAAAAAATATTTGGATGAATCTTTAATTTTGATGTCGAATGAACTTGGTAAAGTTGTTCAACTTTCATCATATTTTGAAAGCGAAGCATGGAATATGAAAAATTACTCTATTTTTTATAACAGAGCATTGCATTTAAAAACAGATTTTTCTCCTATTGATCTTTTAAAAAAAATTTGGGATATAGAATTTTTTATAGGGAGAAAAAAAAATTCTTCTCGAAAAGAATATCAAAATCGAGAAATCGATATAGATATTTTATTTTATGATCGTATTATTATATACAGTTTTATTTTGAAAATTCCACATCCATTATTACATTTACGTAGATTTGTTTTAGAACCTATGTGCGAAATTTCTCCAAACAAAAATCATCCAATATTTAATTTGACTATCCTAGAAATTTTAGGATTATGCATAGATAAATTATATGTAAAAAAAATATCAGAATAATTTTTACTTATTAATTAAATAAAAAAATTGCATCGAATTCGATTTTCCATTTACATAATATTATTTATTTTTCCCATTTCTATTTTTTATGGAAATGAAAAAAAAAATAATGATGAAATATATTATGATCATAATCATCATGATATGAAAAATGAATTTTTTTTCTTGAAAAAAAATTTGAAATATAAATCAGATATACAAGAACATGATATAAAAGAAGGAAAGACTTATTTAAAAGGACAAGCCAGTATAGAATATGATAATACAAAAGTTAAAGCAGATTATATAGAATTTGATTGGAAAAATGGAGATTTATATGCAAAATCAAAAGAAAAATCTATTTTCTTCCAAAAAGACAACAAACAATTTCTTTTTAGAAATATTCATTGGAATTTAAACAAACAAATAGGAAAAGCAAAAAATTTTTCTTTCAAAGAAAAAAATTATATTGTGATAGCTGACGATCTTTTAAAAGAAAAAGAGGATTTTTTAATGAAAAAAGTCACATATATATCAGATCCTTTTTTTTTGGAAAAAAAAGATAGTTTTCCTGATTTTTATTTAAAAACAGATTATTTAAAATATTCTTATTTAAAAAAATACATTTTTTCTGGTCCAGTTTTCTTTTATTTATATAGAGTTCCAATGCCTATTTTTCTTCCGTTTTTATATATGCCTATTAAATTAAACCAACTATTTTATAATAGTGGAATTATATACCCAAAATTCGGAATTCAAAATAAAAAAATATACATAAAAGATATAGGTTTATTCTTTCCTATCTCTAATTTATTAAATTTTAAAATAAATTCCTCTATATATAATCTTGAAAAATGGAAAATTAAAACAAAAATAGAATATAAATTAAAATATAATAATCATGGATTTATAAATTTTGATTATCAAAATATGTTAAATCATAAAAATTATCTATTTCAATGGAAACATCATTTTGATTTTAAATCAAATTCTAGTATTGTTAATTTTAATTCCAATTTTAATTATGATAATATTTCTCTATTCAATAAAAATGAAGAAAATTTTTTTTCTGCAAACATAAGAAGAAAATTTTCTAATTCTTTATGGTTTATGGATATTTATATGATTCAAAACCAAAATAAAAAAGAAATAAAATTTATAATTCCAGAATTAATTTTACATACAAAAAATATATTCTTTAATGATAAAAAATATTATTTTTTAAGATATGTTAGTGTTGAAAATAAATTCCATTTTAATAATTCTATAGATTTCATTAAAAATGAAAAAAAACCCCATTCTGCTATAGGAATAAATCATCATATGAATATGATAGCTTATCTTCCTTTTTTTGATCCTTATTTAAAGATTTCATCTAAAATTTTATACCACAATTTTTATAAATGGAATTATTCTGAATTTCAGATTTCAAATTTTCAAAAAATAGATTTTATAACAAATATAGTGTCTGTTCCATTTTATAAAATTTTGAATTTTAAAAATACTTTCTTATTAAAACATAAAATTCAACCAACTTTATCTTTTCATATAATGTATTTTCCTCCTGTATTTTATAATAACGTAAAAAATTCTTTTGAAAAAAGAATTAATTTTATTTTCAATAATGATTGGATCATAAAAAATCCATGGAATTTTCTTGATTCCCATAAAAAAACAAAAATTACAAAGGAAATAAACTCCTCTTTTATTATCAAAAATAATTTTATAAAATGGGATAATTTTAAAATTATGATTGATAGTGAATTAACAAAAAATCTGAAGACAAAATATAAAGCAGGAATAAATTTTGGGAAAGAAGAAAAAGAAAAGAAAATATATTTTGATTTTTCTTTTTCTTCTAATCATAATATTAATTTTTTTCCTATAAAAAATAAATTTCAAAAAAAAGGAAAAAATCGTTATGATTACTTTTTTTTTGATCAAAATAATTATGCAAAATATTCAATTCCGTTAAATTTAAAAATCGATTTTCATTCCAATTATGAAAATTATTTTAATAATAAAATATTGTTTAAAACTTTGTTAAGTTTAAATGGATCTATAAATATTACAAAATATTGGAAAATCAGTTTTCATACAGACTACGATTTATTCAAAAATAAAATAATATTTTCCAATATTATTTTTGATAGAGATTTAAGGAGTTTTGAATTGAGATTTAATTGGACAAAAGACTCTTCCTGGTCTTTTTTTATAGGATTAAAAGATCCTAATTTCAGGAAAATTATACAGTATAATGAAAAAAATTAATAATTATGATCCCTAAAAAATTTTCAATAAAAAAAATTCCATCTTATGGTCCGTATAATACATGTGTTTTTATCGGAGGTTTTTTATTTGTTTCCGGGCAAATAGCTATAGATCAAAATACAGAAAAATTAGTTTCATATAGTATAGAAATGGAAACAAAAAAAATAATGGAAAATATTAAAATTATTCTTTCAGAAAATGGAATAGGTTTTGAAAACGTTATAAAAACTTCTGTTTTTGTAACAGATATAAATTTTTTTCCTAAAATAAATCATATATATGCCCAATTTTTTCATAAAGGAAGTTATCCAGCTAGAGAAACTATAGAAGTTTCTGGTCTTCCTAAAGATGCAAATGTTGAAATCTCTTTAATTGCATATAAAAATTAATTTTTATAATTAATTGTGAAATATGGATTTTTTATTTTTATTATTCTTTTATTATTTTCATTAAACAAAACATTTTCTATTTCTAACAAAAAAATAAAATCTATACAAATTATTCATGCAGATCTAATTCAAAATAACGTAGAAAATCAAATTTTTGTTTTAATAGGAAACGTTCATTTAAAATATGATAATTATCATCTTTTTTGTGATAAAATTATATATAATAAAAAAGATAATAAATATCGTGGATATGGAAATGTAAGATTATCATCAGGAAAAAATAAAATAATATCTCAAAATATAGTAGGAAATTTTATTAATTTTCAATTATCAGGTAAAGTTGTTTTATATATACATCAAGGAAAAATAAAATTAACATCGGATATTGTTAATTTTTTTTTTAAAAAAAAATTATTTCAAGCTATCAATCATGTTGTTTTATTTTTTAATAAAATAAAATTAACAACTAATATATTGGAATATGATTTGGTATTAAATCAAATTTTTTATAAAAAAAATAGTGTTATTTATTATAGAGATTACACTATATCTAGTAAAGAAGGTTTTTTTTATATAAATAAAAAAAAAATAGAATTAAAAGATGAAATCAAATTGATTAATCAAAATTATACTGTATATACCAATACGGTAAAATACCTATTTGAAAAAGATCAAATTTATTTTGATAACCCCACTATCATAGTACAAAATACAAATATTAATCATTTTATTTATACTAAAAAAGCACTGTTTTCAATTCAAAAAAAAATATTTTTATTTAAAAAATATGTAAGTATTCATTATAATGATCAAATTATAAAAGGAGAATATTTATTTTTTGATCAAAAAAAAAATTTTGGATTTATGAAAAATATTTTTTTAGAAAATGCGAAAAAAAAATATTTTTTAATAAGTGGATATGGAGAGTTTGATTTTCATTCTGATTCTTTAATTTTCCAAAAAAATCCAAGAGTTATAAAAATATTAAAAAATAATTCAATCTTTATTTATTCAAATATTTTAAAAGTAAATCTAAAAAAGAATGATACATTTTCACTTCAGGGTTTTTCTATTAAAATTTTTTTTATGAATGAAAATGAAACTAAAACTATTGTTCAAGGAATATGTAATCTATTTCATTATGAATCATCAAACGATGATATGAAATTTTATGGAAATCCAATATTTTGGTTGTTTCACAATCAAAAAATTACTGGAAAAACAATATATATTCAAAATGATGAAAAAAATAATTTTTTAATTAAAAATATAAAAATTATAGGAGACACTTCTTACATAGAAAAAATTAATTCGGAAGAATTTAATCAAACAGAAGGTGATATTATTACCGGTTTTTTTAATAAAGAAAATTTTTTAGAAAAAGTAATAATTCAAGGAAACGTTAATAGTATTTTTTTTCTTTCTTTTAATAGTAGTAAAGAAAAAAAAATAATTAATAAATCATATTGTGAAATATTATCAATTTATTTAGATAAATCAAAAAAAATAAGAAAAATTTTTTGTGAAAAAAAAGCATATTCAGAACTAATTCCGGTAGATCAAAAAACACCTAAAAAATTTTTTTATTTATCTAATTTTAATTGGAAAGAAGAAAGTAAACCAAAAAAAAATCAAAAACTTATGATCTATAAAGAAATGGAAAAATATAAAAAAGAAGGTTTATTAGAAAAACAAATAATAAAAAATATGATAAATAGAAAAAAATTTTTATGAAAAAAAAAGAATTAGAAAAAGATTTTTTTCAATATCAAACTCAAATTAATCCATATCCTATGAATATTATAGTAGATCATGCTAAAGGAAGTTATATTTATGGAATAAATGGGAAAAAATATTTAGATTTTGTTGCAGGTATTTCTGTAAATGTATTAGGACATGGAAATAAAAAGATTAAAAAAGCTATAAAAAAACAAGTAGATCAATATTTACATACTATGGTATATGGAGAATTTATACAATCTCCTTGTGTAAAATTATGTAAAAAAATTTCAGAAAATACTCCTAACCCGCTTACTACCACTTATTTAGTGAATTCTGGAACAGAAGCAGTAGAAGGTTCTTTAAAATTAGCCAAATGTTATACAGGAAGAGAAGAGATTATATCTTGTAAATGGTCTTATCATGGAAGTACACATGGTTCTATGAGTATTATGGGAAATGAAAATTATAAAAGGGCTTTTAGGCCTCTATTACCTTTAGTAAAATTTATTACGTTTAATCATGTGGAAGAGTTAATAGAATCCATTACAGAAAAAACTGCTTGTGTGATTTTAGAAACTATTCAATGCTCTTCTGGAATTATATTACCTAATAATTTTTTTTTAAAAGAAGTAAGAAAACAATGCCATAAAAAACAGGCATTAATGATACTTGATGAAATCCAAACTGGATTTGGAAGAACAGGAAAACTTTTTGCATTTGAACATTACGAAATCGTTCCAGATATCTTAATCATGGGAAAAGGAATGGGAGGTGGAATGCCTATTAGCGGTTTTGTTTCATCTAAAGAAATTATGAAAACTTTTAGGGATATAGCTCCTTTAGGACATTTAACTACTTTTGGAGGAAATGCTGTTTCTGCTTCTGCTTCTCTAGCTACTTTAAATGAACTTATCAGTTCAGATATCATGGAACAAGTTCCAATAAAAGAAAAATGGATTCGTGAACATTTAGTTCATAATGAAATCAAAAAACTTCATGGAAAAGGTCTTTTTCTCTCTTTGGAATTAAAGAATAAAGATAAAGTAGAAAAAGTTTTGAATAATTGCATAAAAAAAGGATTAATATTATTTCGTTTTTTATTTCATGAAAATTTTATTCGTATATCTCCTCCATTAACTATAACGAAAAATGAAATTAAAAAGGGTTGTTCTATTATTATTGAATGTTTAAATCTGCTTTAAAAAAATAAAATAATTGAGATTTTTTATTGAATTAGCTTATAATGGAAAAAATTTTTTTGGATGGCAAGTTCAAAAAAAAGTAAGTACAGTAGAAGAAAAATTAGAACATTGTTTATCACAATTATTAAAAAATTCTATAAATGTAATAGGTGCTAGTAGGACAGATAAAGGAGTTCATGCTAGACAAATGTTTGCTCATTTTGATCTTGAAAAAAAAATAAAAAAACAAAGACTTTTAATAAATAGATTAAATATATTTTTACCTAACTCTATTAGAGTATTCAATATTTTTCCAGTAAAAGAAAATACTCATGCAAGATTTTCTGCTATAAAAAGAACATATAAATATTATTTAACACAAGAAAAAAATCCATTTAATCAAGATTTTTCTTGGTATTGTTTTTATTATCCATTAAATATTCAAAAAATGAATATAGCATCAAAAAAACTTATGGAATATAAAGATTTTAGTTCTTTTTGTAAAAAAAAAGGAAATAATAATAAAAATGAAAAAGAAAACAATATATGTAAAATTTATCATGCTAATTGGTCTTATGAAAATAAAGAGGATAAAAATATTTTATGCTTTACTATTGAAGCAAATCGATTTCTAAGATCCATGGTTAGAGCAATTATAGGAACACTCATTAATGTAGGAAGAGAAAAAATTAGCATTAATGAATTTTTAAAAATCATAGAATCAAAAAATTCTAATTTTTGTAAATTCATAGTTCCTGCATGTGGTTTATTTCTGACTCGAATTCTTTATCCAGAAGAAATTTTTTTATGAAAAAAAATTTTAATAAAAAAGAATATTCTCTAAAACAGCTAATTCTAATTTCTCTAGATTATAAAATTACATTAATATCAATAATTTTTATTTCTATATTAATTTCATTCATTTCTGCTTATCGTCCTAAATTAATACAAAAAGCTATAGACGTTCATATTCTTTATAAAGATTTTTTAGGATTAAAAAATATATTAATTTTGATAATTATGCTTCTTTTTTTAGAAAGCATATTCCATTTTATTTTATTATACATGTCTAATGTATTAGCTCAAAATGTAATTGAAAAAATTAGAGTTCTTTTATTTGAAAAACTATTACATTTTAAAAATTCTTTTTTTAACAAAACTCCAATAGGAAAATTAATTTCTTATTCTGTTTCAGATGTAGAAACTATAGCCGTAATATTTAATGATGGAATTTTACTTGTTTCTGGAGATATTTTAAGGATTATAATGATCATTATTATGATGTTTACAGTTCACAAAAAACTGTCTTTTATAGTTTCCTTAACTATTCCTTTTATGTATATCATTACTCGTTTTTTTCAAAAAATATTAAAAAAAACGTTTCAAGAAGAACGTATTCAAACTTCACGTTTAAATAGCTTTTTGCAGGAAAACATCATAGGAATGTCTATTATTCAACTTTTTCATAAAGAAAAAGAAGAATATTTAAAATTTAAATCTATTAATCAAAAATTAATGGACGCTCATTTTAAAACTATTTTTTATTTTTCTATTTTTTTTCCTATAATAGAAATAATTTCCGCATTTACAATAAGTATTGTTATATTTTATGGAGGATTTCATACAATTGAAAAAATTGGAAATGTAAAACCTGGACAAATTATTGCTTTTATTTTTTTTATCTATCTTCTTTTTCGTCCTATGCGACAAATAGCTGATAGATTCAATATTATACAAAGAGGAATAGTTGGAATAGAACGTATATTTTCTATATTAAATTCTAAGGAATTTATTCCTATTAATAAAGGAATTTTTCGTTTTGAAAAATTAAAAGGACATATTGTATTTAATAATGTACATTTTTATTATACAAAAAATGAAATAGTATTAAATGATATTTCTTTCGAAATTCAACCGGGAGAAAAATTTGCTATAGTAGGAGCTACAGGTTCTGGAAAATCTACAATTACTCATCTAATTTCTAGATTATATGAAATAAAAAAAGGAAATATTTGGATCGATGGGCGTACTATACAAGATATAGAGGTAAAAAATTTAAGATCTCATATTAGAGTAATAACACAAGATCCTTTTTTATTTAATGACTCAATTGTTAATAATATCACTTTAGGAGATCCATCTATTAGTATTGTTAAAATAGAAAATATGGCAAAAAAAATAGGAATCCATGATTTTATTACATCTTTACCTTATGGATATAAATCTATAGTAAAAGAAAGAGGTGGTTTACTTTCTATTGGAGAAAAACAATTAATTTCCTTTTTAAGGATTCAAATGCACCCCTATTCCGTACTGATATTAGATGAAGCTACTGCATCATTAAATAAAGAACTAGAAAAAATGATTTATCATGCTACAAATATTTTAACAAAAAATAAAACTTCTATCATCATTACTCATCGTCTTTCTACATTAAAAAATGTAGATAAAATATTAGTTCTTGATAAAGGACATATTGTGGAAAAAGGCCCTCATCAAAAATTAATTCAATTAAACGGATATTATGCTGGATTATATAGAGAATCTTTGAAAAAATGAACTGAACAATTCATTTTTATGTAATAAGTACTTTTTAAAATTTTTTTTGCCCAATTTTTGATTCTTTCTTTTTTCTTGATGTCTTTTACTAAATTTTTTAAAATATCATAATCCTTTTCAAAAGAAACGGGTTTAGATGGGATTTCATCCAATAATTTTATGATAATAAATGCTTCTTTTCCATTTATAATCTCTTTGTAAGGATGACTTATTTTTCCTTTTTTTAAAAAAAGGAATATTTTTTTCATATTTATTGATAATAAAGGTTCCTCTATCCAAGATGGATTCCGTACTATTACATCAACAGTTTTATTTTGATTTAAAAATTTTTGAATTTTATATAAATCTATCTTATTATGGTAATGAATCATACGTTTTCTAAAATATTCTGAATATAATTTTGTTTTGTATAATTCCTGTTTTGAATATTTAGGTTTAATTAAAATATGTCTAAAATCAATTTCATTTTTTCCTTTTTTTTCTAATTTTAGAATATGAAAACCTAAATCTGTTTCAAATGGATCAGATATCTCTCCTTCTTTTAAAGAAAGAACTAAATCATAAAATTCTTTTGAAAGATCGTTTAATTTTGTTCCTTGAATAAGTCCTCCATTTAATGCTGAAGAATCATCCTCAGAAAATAAAATAGCTTTATTGGAAAAATCACTATCAGAATGAATTTCTTTCTTTATCTGATTTAAAAAACCAACTATTTTTTTTTTTTTATTTCGTTTAATTTAGGATAAAATATGAGATAAGAAAAATATATTTTTTTTGGAAAATGAGGAATCTTATTTTTTTTTTTATGAAAAAAAAATTTTACTTCTCTTGGAGAAACTTCTACGTCATCTGTTATTTTATCGTAAAATTTTTCTATGTATTTTTTATTTTTAATTTTTTCATTTAATTCTTTCAAAAATTCTTCATTTTGAAACTGCATTAAAAGTTCTTCTTGATTAACATATTTTTTTTTCATTTCCGATAAAATATCTTGAATTCTATATTTTAATTCTTGATCGCTAATATCTATACTCTTATCTTTTTTTGCATGATAAAGCATTAATCTTTGAATAAAAACATTGTTATTCAAAACATCAGTATTACAAAAAGGGACTCCTTCATTATTATTCTTTTTACTATTACTAACTTCAGAATCTAAAATGATATCATCTCCTACTACAGCAGAAATTCCACTCAATTTTTCTAAACAAAAGGAATTTGAAAAAAAATTATGCATAAAACATAATAAAAACACAATCGAGAAAAATTTTTTATTTTTTAAATTATTCATAATTTTTTATTAGATATGTAAATATAAATAACAAATATATTTATATTTTTTTTGATAAAAAAAATTTTAATATACATGAAGTATTATGAGTTTGAAAGCTAACAACGTATGTAAAAAATATAAAAATAAGTATATAATTAGAAATGTTTCGATTCAATTAGAAAAAGGAGAAATTGTTGGATTAATAGGTCCTAATGGAGCAGGAAAAACAACTTCTTTTTACATAATTATAGGATTAATTAAGCCAGACAAAGGAAAAATATTATTTTTTAATCAAGATATAACATTTTATCCCATGTACCGACGCTCTAAAATAGGGATCGGATATTTAGCTCAAGAACCATCTATATTTAGAAAATTATCTGTAGAAGATAATATTTTATGCATATTAGAAATGCAAAAAATATCTCGTAAAGAAAGAGAAAAAACAACAGAAAGACTAATTAAAGAATTAGGATTACAAAAAATTCGAAATCATAGAGGAGATCTAATTTCTGGAGGAGAAAGAAGACGTACAGAAATTGCTAGATGTTTAGCTATAAATCCTAAATTTATTCTTTTAGATGAACCTTTTTCTGGAATTGATCCAATTGCTATAGAGGAATTACAGAAAATAATTCTTTTTCTAAAAAAGAAAAACATAGGTATACTAATTACAGATCATAACATACAAGAAATTGTTACAATAACAGATCGTATTTATTTAATGTTTAATGGAAAAATCATAAAATATGGATCTACCGTAGAAATTATGAAAGATCCTTTAATAAGGAAAGTTTATCTGGGAAGTAGGATCATAAATTTTAGAAATAAATGAATCATCGATTTGATAGTCCAGAAGTAGGATTATTTTTAAATGGGACACCTCCTCCTTTTTTAGAAAAAATTTTTTGTTTTTATAAAAAAATATTTGCAGTAGATGGTGCTTTTTATTACTTAAATGAATTTGGGGTTTCAGTAGATTATATTATTGGAGATTTTGATTCTATTTTATTAAAAAAAAATATTCCTTTAAAAACTAATTTATTAAAAATTTATGATCAAAATTATACTGATTTCGATAAAGCATTGAATGTTATTTATGATCTAGGATTTACAAATATTAATGTTTGGGGTGCGAGTGGAATGGAGCAAGATCACTTTTTAGGAAATTTATCTACAGCCTTAAAATATAAAAAAAAATTATCTATAATATTCCATGATCAATATCATTTTTATTTTTTTTCTGATAAGAATATTTCTTTTTATCAGAAAAAAAATAAAAAAGTTTCTTTATTTCCGTTTCCTACAGTAGAAGGATTATGTACTTATGGATTAAAATATTCCATAAAAAAAGGGGTTTTAAAAATAGGAGAAACAATAGGAATTAGAAATGAAGCTTATAAACAAATAATAAAAATAAATTACAAAAAAGGGGAATTATTAATATTTATAGAAAAATAAAATTAGTATTCAATATTTTTTAATTTTATTGATCATACTTTTTACATGATCAAATGATTTTTTCAAAAAATTATTTTCTTTTTGATTCAATTTCAATTCTATAATTTTTTCTACTCCAGATTTCCCCAAAACAACTGGAACTCCTAAACATATATCTTTTAATCCATATTCTCCTTTTAAAAATACAGAACATGGGAAAACACGCCTAGAATCTTTTAAAATAGATTCCACTATTTTTACGATAGATATACTAGGAGCCATCCAAGCAGATGTTCCTAATAAATTTAGGATCTGTTCTCCTCCTTTTTTAGTTTTTTCAATTATTTCATCATTTTCTTCTTCTGATAAAAATTCATTAATAGGAATTCCTGATATAGATGTGTATCTATATAAAGGGACCATTGTATCACCATGTCCTCCTAATAATAAACATTGTATATCAATAGGAGATACATTTAGTTTTTTAGATAAAAAAAAACGATATCTAATAGAATCTAATATTCCAGCCATACCAATTATACGAGAAGAATCTACTTTTGCTGTCATATAACTTACGTATGACATCACATCCAATGGGTTCGATACTATGATAAATTTAGATTTTGGAGAGAAAAAAATAGATTTCTTAGTTACAGTATAAATAATATCCGCATTTTTCTTAAGAAGATCATCTCTAGTCATTCCAGGACTTCTTGGGAGTCCACTAGTAATAATAATAATTTCTGAATTTTTTGATTGAGAATAATCATTAGTAACTCCAATTACTTCAGTATTTGATTCCACCATGGGTAACATTTGAGATATATCCAAACTTTTTCCTTCCGAAATTTTTTCTCTGATATCTAACAAAACAATTTTTTTTACGATATTTTTTTGCGCTAATAAACTAGCACAAGATGCCCCCACATTTCCTGCCCCAATAATAGTTATTTTCATTTTTTTTTATTTATTATATGCGATGAAAATATTGAATATTGAAAGTATTAATGTTTTTATTACAATAATAATTGATCATCTTTTTTTATTTATAATTAAATTTACAACAATCAAGAAACTGTAAAGTTAAATACAATTTTATTTCTATGAAAAAGAGTTACATTAGGAAAAAAAAATTTTATCATAGACATATAGGTTCATCTTGTTATGAAATTAATAATATGTTGAAAGAATTAAAGTATTCTTCTATTAGAGATTTTATTAATCAAACTGTTCCAAAAAAGATACGTTTAAAGAAAAAATTAAATCTTCCCAATTCTATTTCGGAATATCAATATCTAAATCATATTTATAAAATAAGTAAAAGAAATAAAATTTATCGTTCTTATATAGGATTAGGGTATAAAAATACCATAACTCCAAGTGTAATTCAAAGAAATATTTTAGAAAATCCTAGTTGGTATACTCCATATACTCCTTATCAATCAGAAATATCTCAAGGACGTCTAGAGGCTTTAATTAATTTTCAAACTATGATTTCGGATTTAACCGGGATGAAAATTAGTAATGCTTCTATGCTAGATGAATCAACAGCTGCATCTGATGCTATGTTTATGATTTATCAAGAAAAAATGAAAAAAAAACAAATAGATAATAATTATTATTTTTTTATTTCAGACGAAATTTTTCCACAGACTTTTTTCGTTTTAAAAACAAGATGTTTTGGATTAGGTATTCGTATTATAAATGACTCTCATAAAAATTTTAAAAAAAAATATAATAATAAAAAAATATTCGGAATAATAATATCTTATCCATCTAGTCTAGGAGAAATATATGACTATACTGAAACAGTTAAATATGCAAAAAATCACAATATATCAATTATAGTTTCTACAGATCTTTTGTCTTTATCTTTATTAAAACCTCCTGGAGAATGGGGTGCAGACGTAGTTATAGGATCCAGTCAATCTTTTGGAATTCCTATGGGATATGGAGGACCTCATGCGGCTTTTTTTTCTACTCACGAACAATATAAACGTTTTTTACCAGGAAGGATTATTGGTATATCTGTAGATAAAAAAAATAAAAAAGCTTTTCGTATGGCTTTACAAACAAGAGAACAACATATTAAAAGAGAAAAAGCAACTTCTAATATTTGTACAGCACAAGCACTTCCTGCAGTAATGGCTTCTATGTATGCTTTATATCATGGAAAAAATGGATTAATAGAAATAGCAAAATGTATTCATGAATACACTAAAAAATTAGAATTTTTATTGATTAATAATATCAATTCTATTTTTCAAGTAAATACTTTTTACTTTGATACTCTAAGAATTAAAACAGATTTTGTAAATGAAATTAAAAAAATATCAGAACGTAAAAAAACTAATTTTAGATATGTTGATAAAAATCATTTAACTATTACTTTAGATGAAACGACTTCTAAAAAAGATATAAATCATATTCTCTCAATTTTTTACGAAGCATATAATAAAAATAAATATAAAAAAATAAAATATCGTATAAAAAACACTTATGATGAATATAGATTTCCTAGTTTTTTAAAAAGAACTTCTAATTTTTTGAAACATAAAAATTTTCATAAATTTCATTCAGAAAATGAATTAATGCGTTATATCAAGAGATTAGAAAAAAAAGATATTTCCTTAATTCATTCTATGATTCCACTTGGATCATGTACTATGAAATTAAATGCTTCTTCTGAATTATTTTCTTTAAGTCAAAATGAATGGAAAAATATTCATCCTTTTGTACCTAAAAAACAAGCAATGGGATATTATTTTGTTATTCAACAATTAAAAAAATATTTAAAAGAAATTACTGGATTTTCCGGAATTTCTTTACAACCGAATTCAGGCGCTCAAGGAGAATACGCAGGTCTCATGGTCATAAAACATTATTATCATTCATTAAAAGAATATAAAAGAAATATAGCATTAATTCCTTCTTCTTCTCATGGAACGAATCCTGCATCAGCAAATATGGCAGGAATGAAAGTTATATCAATAGATACTACCAGTAGTGGGGCTATTGATAAAAATGATTTATTAAAAAAAGTTAAAGAAAATAAAGACTTATTATCTGTATTAATGGTTACTTATCCTTCTACTTATGGTATTTATGAAAAAGATATTCAAGGGATTATTGATATAATTCATGAAAACGGAGGTCAAGTTTATATGGATGGAGCTAATATGAATGCCCAAGTAGGATTAATTAAACCTGCACATTTAGGTATAGATGTTTGTCATCTGAACCTTCATAAAACTTTTGCAATTCCTCATGGAGGAGGGGGACCTGGAATGGGCCCTATTTGTGTAGCTTCACATTTAAAACCTTTTCTTCCTAATCATCCTTTTCAAATTCAAGAATATAATAAAAAAAATAAAAAAATATTAACTATATCCTCTTCTCCATATGGATCTCCTTTAATTTTAACAATTCCTTATGCTTATATTCGTTTATTAGGACCATATGGTCTTAAAAAGTGTACAGAAATATCTGTATTAAATGCAAATTATATCAAAAAAAAATTAGATAAATTTTATAACATATTATATGTGGGAGAAAATAATGCGGTAGCCCATGAATTAATTATAGATTGTCGAATTTTTAAATATTCTACAAATATAGAAGTTATAGATATAGCCAAAAGAATGATGGATTACGGATATCATGCTCCTACTATATCTTTTCCTGTAGAAGGATGTATGATGATAGAACCTACAGAAAGTGAATCTAAAGAAGAATTAGATCGTTTTATCGAAACTCTTATTAGCATAAGAAAGGAAATTAAGGAAATTGAAGATGGAAAATTTTCAAAAAAAAATAATGTATTAAAAAACGCTCCTCATAGTATAGAGGATTTGACTCAAAACAAATGGATCTATCCTTATGATAGAGAAAAAGCAGCTTATCCTTTATATTGGATTAAAGACAGAAAGTTTTGGCCATCAGTAAATCGTATTGATGATGGATATGGAGATAGAAACTTAAACTGTACATGTATCTAAGTATAGATGGATTCTAATTAATTTTAGAAAGAAGAAAATAATAAATAAATATATATATAAAAGTAAGTTGTATTTCTATTTTCTTAAAATGTTTTAAATTTTGAATATGGTGTAATATGAATAGAATCAAATAAATTTCTTTCATATTTTAGTAATCCTGTTATGGCTATCATAGCTCCATTATCGGTTGTATATTCTTTTTTTGGTATAAAAATTTCGAATTCTTTATTTTTTTTTGAAAAAGAAATAAATGAATTCCTAATTTTATGATTAGCAGATACTCCTCCTGCTAAAACTATTCTGAAAATACCAGTTTGTAAAATAGCTTTTTCTATTTTATCTAAAAGAATTTCTGCTATAATATTTTGTATAGAAGCGCAAATATCAGATAAATTTTTTTTTAAAAAAAAATTATCTCTTTTTAATTTTTTTTTTATAAATTGTAAAACATCGCTTTTGAATCCACTAAAACTAAAATTTAGTCCATTTACTTTAGGTTTTGAAAAAACGAATTTTTTTTCGTTTCCATTTTTAGAAAAAAAGTCTACCATAGGTCCACCAGGATAACAAAAACCTAACATTCTTGCTATTTTATCTAAAGATTCTCCTATAGAATCATCTAAAGTAGAACCCAAAACCTCCATTTTAAAAAAATCATTTACTTTTATAATTTGAGTATGACCACCACTCATCACTAAACCTAAAAATGGAAATTCTGGATAAGAGTTATTGATGTTAGAATTTTGTATAAAATGGGAAAGAATATGAGCTTGTACATGATTTACAGTTAATAATGGAATATCTAACCCCATAGAAAAAGATTTTGCAAAAGAAGCTCCTACTAACAAAGGGCCAATTAATCCAGGTCCTAAAGTAAAGGAAACAGCATCAATTTGATATCGATGAATTTTTGCTGAAAAAATAGCTTTTTGGACTGCTCTTGCAATATTTTGGTCATGTAATCTTGAAGCTAATTCAGGAACTACTCCTCCATATTTATTATGAATTTTTTGATGAATTATAATATTAGATAATACTTTCCTATTTTGAATGATAGAAACACCTGTATCATCACATGATGATTCTATTCCAATAATTATCGGTTTTTTTTTCATAAAAAAATATCGATATCTTTGAAAATGAGAAAAATATTTTTTCAAGAATTAAAAAAAAAAAAATCCTTATTCTACTGTTTTTAGTGTTAGGATTACTTTTATTTTCTATTTATCATGAAAAAAAAATAAAAGAAAAAGTTTCTACATTTTTATTAAAAATTTTTTTGAAAAAAGTAAAAAATCGTTGGAATGAAAAAATTATTATCAAACATGCTTCTATTAATTTTTTAGAAAAAGAACTTATTTTACACGATGTAAAAATATTAGACCATCATTATTTTTCTTTCATTCGTTTATCTAAATGTAAAATATCTATTGATAATTTACTTTATTTTATTTTTATAAATTCAGATTCTTTAAGAATAAAGAATATTTTCATTGAAAATTCCTATTTTTTTATAAAAAAATATTTTAAAGAAAAAGAAAATAATATTATTTTTTTCATTAGAGATTTTTTGATTCATAAAAAATTAAATAAATTTCATAATAATTATATTACCTGTTCTAAATTAATAATCAATAAATCTTACTTAGAATACCAAAATAAAAATAAAAGTTTTAATAGAAAAATTTTTCAAAAAAATTTTTATAGTTGTATAAAAAACATTCGAATTGATAATCAAAAAATAAAAGCTTCTATTTTATCTTTTCAATCTGATAAGTATTTTATAAAAGTAAAAGAAAATAAAATTCCTTTTATTATAAAACATTTGTCTTGTGATTTAATATATTATTTTTTTATTTCAAAACTAAAAGGAAAAAACATTTTTATAAAAACATCCAATAGTTTATTAAAAGGAAATTTTATTTTTTTTCAAAATCCAAAAAAAAATAAAAAATTTTCTACAGAAAAAAACATACAATGTCAAATTTTAGAAGGATCAAAATTAGGTTCAGATTTAGGTATTTTGTTTTATAAAAAATGGAATTCTTATTCAAGAATATTTATTAAAGGAACTGTTCACGGGGAGTTTAATCCTGAAAAAAACAAATTTTTTCTTTACAATATTTCGATAAAAGAATCAGAAAAAAATAAATTAATCGCAAATCAAATTCATATTATTTATAATTCAAAAAAAGAATGGAAAAAAATCAAATTTTTTAAAATTCTTTTTAAAATTCATCCTCATTATAATAAAAGAACAATTTTATCCAGTTTGAGTTCTAAATTTAAACTAGATAAAATATTTCTTAGTTTGAAAAATCCTATTATTTATAAAGGAGATTTATTATTATCCTCATTTGAAAATGATAAAAAAAATTTAAAAATAAAAGGAACCATTCAAAACCGTTTTTTTGCAGTTAAAATACTGACTGATATTTATTTTTTTAATAAACGATATACAGGTCAAATTTTTATAGATAAAAAATACCTTTTTTTAAAAAAAAAAAATTCTTTAGAAGAAAATAAAATACAATTTTTAAATAGTTTATCAAACTTATCTATTCTAAATTTTAAAGAAAAATTTTATAATTATTTTATAACTATACTACTTTCTCATTCAAAATATAAAATCCTTTTTACAGGAAAAAAATTTAAAAATATTCAAAAAGCATATATAAATATAACATATAATAATAAAAAAAAAACTAATAGAAATATTAAAATAATATTTATTAATAATAATAAGGAACATCCTTTTCAAAAAATAAAAATAAATATTCATGATATGATCATTGGTCATATTTATGAGTCTATGGATTTAAAAAATTTATTCAATTTTTTTTGTTTAAAAAATTCATATAAAAAAGAAACCAAATATTTTAGATTTAATTTTTTGATTAAAAAATATTTTTTTGATTTTATAAAAAACAAAAATAAATTTTCTGATATTCAAATTTCAGGAGAAAAAAAAGATAATATATTTAGAATGATTTTCTATACAAAATTTATACAATTCAACAATATTTTTTTTAATCAATTTTTCCTAAGAATAGATTCTTCTTTGAAAAAAAAATTAAAGATTCATATAGAAAAAATTATTTATAAAAAATTTTTTTCAAAAAAAATAAATATATCCGTTTTCAATCCAAAAAACTTGTGGATAATAAATTCTAAGTTCCTTTTCAAAAGAAAAGGACAAGAATACGAAGAACAAGTATTAAATTTTTTTTGTAAAAAAGAAGAAAAATATTTGATAATATGTAAACCTTTTTTTTCTAAATTAAATATAAACGGATATAATTGGTTAATTGATTCTAATAACAACCCTAATAACAACTTAGGATTTATTAAAATTGATTTAATCCATCAAAAATACATTATTAATAATATTGTTTTTTATTCCGATAATCAAAAAATTATTATTAATGCAAATTATTTTAAAAACAAACAGAAAATATTTCAATTTTATCTAAAGAATCTACAATTAAAAAAAATCATATTTAACAAAAATATAGATGGATTAGCAAATGGTTTTTTTTATTGGAAAAATGTTTATAACCAAATTGAACCTAACATTAATATAAATTTTCAAAATTTTTCAATTGGAAAGAAAATTTTGGGAAATTTTTCTATTTTTTCTTCAAAGAAGAACGAAAAATATTATGAAATAAATGGATTTCTTAGGAAGAATTCTTATGATATTTTAAAAGTATTTGGATTTATTAAAAATGAATCAAAAAATCAAAATAAACTTAATTTGAATATCATTATTCAAAACCTGAAAATAAATAATTTTTCTTTTTATTTAAAAAAAATAAATAGTAAAGTAAGAGGGACTATAAAAGGAAAAATACAAATTTTTGGTCATTTGAATGATCCTCATTTTTTAGGAAAATTAGAAATCCAAAAATTTGGAATCATAGTAAATTCTGCAAACACAAATTATGAAATCATTAATCCCGCGTATATTAACATTTTTTCTGAGTTTTGTACATTATCTAATTCTTGTTTCGTAGATACTAAATATAATACAAAAGGTTATATCAATGGTTTCTTTTTACATAAAAACCTTATTCAATGGAACTTAATAAAGTTATCTATTAATACAAAAAGATTGATTGTTTTAGATTTAAAAAAAAAACAAAATAATTTTTTATTCGGGAAAATATTTACTCATGGAAAAATTCAAATAACAAAAAAAGAAAATCAGACTCTGATTTCTATGAAAAATGGAAGAATTTTAAATTCTTCTCATCTATACATTAACTATAAATCTAAAATATTAGAAAATCGAAAAAAAGATGTGTCTAAAATAAAATTAAACGATTTTAAAAAATTCAAAAAAAGAGAAGAAAATAATTCTTTATTAATAGATATAAATACAACTATCGATAAAAATACAAAACTTTCAATACTTTTAAATAAAATTTATTCTATTGAATTTATAGGAGATGGTTTTTTCTTAATAAAAAAAACATTAAAAAAAAATATAAAAACTAGTGGTAGCTATTTTGTAAAAAATGGATTTTATAGTTTTCATTATAATAAGAAAAATAAAATTCCAATCAAATTAAAAAAAACATTTAAAATAAAAACAAGAGGTTCTATTTCTTGGATAAATAACTTTGATCAATCTAATATTGATCTTATAGCTAGTAAGACTAAATATGCATATAATATTATTGAATATATAGGAAATTTTTTCTTCGAAAAAAATACAAAAAATATGATTCTTACAGAATTAAGAATTTATATCTATGGTAAAATAAAAAAACCAAATATCTATATGGATATTCTACTTCCTGATAGTAAGGAAAATATACAAAAAAAATTATCAGAAAAATTAAAAAATGATGAAGAAAAAACAATGCAATTTATATCTATTTTAGTTTTAGGAAAATTTATACCAAAAAAAAATTTTTTTTATTTTTTTATATATAAATTTTTTTTGAATAAATTGAAAGACTCATTATTAAATAATGAATAAATAGTCCTATTAAAATAAAAAATAAAAAAATTATAGAAAAAATTCTAATCTTAGATCAAAAAATTATAATATTTATAATTAACTAAAAATTCTTCAAAAGAAAGTTTTGTATCTTGATATTTAAATACCTTTATTCAAGAAAATTGATAGAAAATAAAAACATAAAATAATGATTCTAAGATATAATACAGACGAAATTGACAATACTATTGTTAGAAAATTAAATATAAACGCTAGAACCTCCTATACTGAAATTAGTAAACAAATCAGTAAAGAAATAAAACCATTATCAGTTGGAACGATTCATGTGAGAGTAAAAAAATTAGAAGATGCAGGAATTATAAAGGGAAGTACTTTAATTATAGGATACGAATCATTAGGGTTTCATTTAATAGCTTTTGTAGGAATTTTATCGGATTCTCATGAATCTAAATTAGTAAAAGAAGAATTAAAAAAAATACCGAATATAGTACAACTTTATATCACTTCAGGAAAATATAATTTATTTTGCAGAATTATTGCTAAAAACCCTTTAGATGCAAGAGATGTAATTTCTAAAATAGGAGAAATTAAAGGAGTACTCAGAACAGAATCGACTATTTGTTTAGAAGAAAGTATTAATGATGAAAATAGATTATTATCCAATATTTTACAAAATAATAAAATACCTTCTTATTATAAAAAAAAGACATTACAATAAATAATATAATTGGACCTTTCTATTCTTTATCATTTATATATATATATGTTTCTTTTTTTTACTTTAAAAGGTAAAATTTTCTATATAAAAAAGGGATATAAATCCAATTTTATTTAAAAAATGGTTAATTTTTTCCATAATAAAAATGTTGTATATAAAATTTTAATCATTGTAATTTTATCGTTTACATTTTTTTCTAAAAAAAGATAAAAAAATAGATTCCAATTTCATCCAAAAAAAATTATCACATAATATATTTTAGAATTAATACTTAATACTACACCTAGTTTTTTTTGAAAAAAATTTAATATATAAAAAAATAAAATATTTCCTTTACAAAAGAAAATAATATTATTAATATCAATAGTAATGAAATTATCAGAAAAAAATCCAAATTTCATTTTATTTTAAAAAAAAATATAAAAGTAGGACATGAAATAAAAAAATATTATTGTCTTATTATAGGTTATTTTTTTATTATAATTTTTACTTTATTTATTTAATATTTATACTATGTATTTTTTATTTTGAAATCAAAATATTTAAAAGCAATAAAAAAATTAATTTTTTAATTATATATTATTTTTTATTACCACTTTAGTATTAAAATAAAATATTATAACTCCAATTTTGGAACCTTTCCATCCGGAAATAAATGGTCTTTTTTCAATTCTAATTTTAGTATTTTTATTCATCAGTTTATTTACTTTAATCTATAAAGGATAGTTAAAAAAAATTTCATGCATACTTTTTATTTATTTTTCTTAGTGGATTTTTGACTTTATTTATTCGTATATTAATATTTTCTTTTGAAAAATTATAAAATTCAACTTCAGATATTTCGTTCTTAAAATTATCTAAACCCAATACTCTTATCTTTATTAAGATTATTTTCTGAAAAAAATACCAGGTACTTTACGACATATTTTAACAGTTTCAAATATAGTATAAGAACCTTCTGTTACACAATTGGCGTTAGTTCGTTGTTAACAAAAAATTAGGATTAATTTATCATGATATAGAAAAAATAAAAAATTCTAATTTTTTCATTGAAAATAAAAAAAACATCAGTTCAATCCTCATAAAAAATTAAGTACAAAAAAAGTGCTAAAATTATTTTAAAACATGTAATCCAATAGGAGCTAAACTATAGCAAAAAAAAATATCATTTACCTGATCTCCTATTGCTGATTTTATACATTTCTATCATAGAAATAGTATTGTTTTTTATAAAAAATAAAAAAAGATAAATCTAAATTTAAAAGTAGATAAAAAAATTTCAATATTTTAGTTCTAAACTATTTCCAAAAAAAACAAGTATTGTAATGATAACTGATTCTACAAAATCATCTTCAAAAAGTATAAAAAATACATCAACTTAAAATTTTGAAAAATTAGTAAAAAATATAATTGAACAAAAAAAAATAGAAAATCAATCTTTAAATGAAGATATTACTATAAAAAAACAGTAAAAAATAAAATAAGTTCTAAAAAAGAAATTAAAAAATATTTATCATACTAAATAAAATAGTACATTATAATTCTCAATTCATATATGATAATGAAATAAATAGAAAATAAATTATTTGGTTATTTAATAGATCTATTTTAGATTTGTATTTTTTTGGAGAATTGCCGGAGTGGTTAACGGAACAGTTTGCTAAACTGTCGGTGTATAAACACTGCGTGGGTTCGAATCCCACATTCTCCGTTATATAAAAAAACGGGTAAAAAAACGGGGTATAGCGTAGTTTGGTTATCGCGCCTGGTTTGGGACCAGGAGATCGTAGGTTCAAATCCTGCTACCCCGATATTTTTATTTTATTATAATATTATTATAAGATCACGTAGCTCAAATGGATAGAGCTACTGCCTTCTAAGCAGTAGGTTGCAGGTTCGAGTCCTGTCGTGATCATTTTTTTCCTTCTAATACTTCATCTATCATACCGTATTTTTTTGCTTCTATAGAGTCCATCCAATAGTCTCTATCTGAATCTTTTTCTATTTTTTCAATAGGTAAACCTGAATGTTTCGATATAATTTCATAAAGTTCTTTTTTCAATTTTAAAATTTCACGAACTGTTATTTCAATATCTGAAGCTTGTCCTTGTGTTGATCCTATAGGTTGATGAATCATTATTCTAGAATGTTTCAATGCAGATCTTTTATTTTTTACTCCTGCACAAAGTAAAACAGCAGCCATAGATGCAGCCATTCCAGTGCAAATAGTTGCTACATCTGGTTTTATAATTTGCATTGTATCATATATACCCAATCCAGCATAAACATCTCCTCCTGGAGAATTAATATATATTTGTATATCCTTTATAGAATCAACAGATTGTAAAAACAATAACTGAGCTTGCACTATATTTGCGACTTGGTCTTCTATTGAAGTTCCTAAAAAAATAACGCGATCCATCATTAAACGAGAAAAAACATCCATTTGAGCTATATTTAATTTTCTTTCTTCAACAATATAGGGAGTCATAAATTTAATGTAATCGCTCATTGCTAAACTACTAATTTTTTTATGCTTCCTTGCGTATAGCATAAACTCTTTTGAGTTTCTATGATTATCCATTTTTTTTATATTGAAAATTTCATCAAAGTTACTTTCTTATATATAAAATTTTATTAAAAAAATTTATACATGCATAAAAAATACAGAAATTATAAATTTTTAATCTAAAAAAATATTGAATTTGTATAAAAAATTAGCAATACAAACGATTATATATTCGATAGGATTTGCACTTCCTAAAATTATAAATTATGTTTTTTTGAAATTTTTTACTATTGTTTTTAAAAGAGAAGAATTTTCTCTTTATACAGATATGTATGCGTTATCTTTCATAGTTATAGGCTTTCTTTCTTTTGGTTTAGAAAATACCTATTTTAGATTTTTATATAAGAAAAATTGTAACAAAGAGATTGTTTTTTCAACAGGAGTGATAATACAATTGTTAATTAGTTCTTTCTTTTTGATAATTTCTATATTTTTAACAAAAAATTTATCTTCTATTGCTGGATATTATCATCATCCAGAATATTTTTTAATGTTTTTTTTAATTATTTTTTTCGATACAATTTGTATTCTTCCTATGGCTTGGCTTCGTGTAAATGATAAACCTATACAATATTCCATAATAAATATTGTAAATGTATTGGTACAATCATTTTTAATAATATTTTTATTTCTCTATAGTAAAAACTCTTTATTTTTTTCTATTTTTTTTATGAGATGGATTAATTCTTTTACAGATAAAATAGGTTATATATTTTTTGCAAACATGATTTCTTCTTTAATCAATTTATTTCTAATTTTTCCTATTTTTTTAAAAAAAGTAACTATAAAAAAATTTAATAAAGATCTTGCTATAAAAATGTTAAGTTATGGTATTCCTATTATGATAGGAACAATTTCTTTTTCTATCAATGAAAATTTAGATAAAATTTTGATTAAAAGATGTATTTCAGATGAAATTAATGGAGCTTATTCCGCTTGCTACAAAATTGCCTCTTTCATGAGTTTATATATTAAGGTTTTTAGATTAGGAATTGAACCCTTTTTTTTTAAAAAATCCAAAGATTCCGATGCAATATATTATTATGAAGAAATCATTTATATATTTATTTTATTTGGATTAATTTTTTATGTATTAATATGCGGAAATATTAACATGTTTATGAGGTTTTTAATTGAAAAAAAATATCATATAGCTATTCCTATTATTCCCATAATAATGATGGGAAATCTTTTTTTGGGAATTTATACTAATTTATCCATATTTTATAAAATAATAGATAAACCCATTATTGGAACTTATATATCGTTAATCGGAATGTTGATCACTTTTTTGTTTAATGTTATTTTTATTTTTATTTCTACTAATAATAGTTTTATGATTCCGGCTTGGGGGACTTTTACATCTTATGGATCTATGCTTATAGTTTTATACATTTGGGGAAAAAAATTTTTTTTACAATTTTGTAATAAAAAAATTACAAATATTATAATACATTTTATATTTGCACTTTTTATTGTTTTTATGATAAAAAGAGAAATAAAATTGAATTTTTTATTACAAATATTATATCTAATAATTATTCTTTTTTTAGAAAGAAATAGATTGAAAAATTTAATAAAATAAAATAAAATAAATTTTGCGTAAAAAAATGTATCAATCCACTTTAATTTCCAATATTAAAAAATCTATTTCCATTAATTTTTTGGAAAGAAAGTTGATTTCAACTGGTATTTTTTTTATTTACGAAAATACTAAATACTCTTTTTTTTTAAAGAAAAAAATGATAAAAACTGTTTGTATCATTCATATTACGAAAAATAAGAAGAAACACTTCTTTTATGATGAAATTCAAATTATTATAATCAATGTTTTTCCTGAAAAAAATATAATAATTGAACCTAATAATAAAATAGGAGTATTAGGTGTTGTTAAACATGTAAAAATAAAATGGAAAAAGTGTTCTATTTTAAATATAAGTATGAGAGGAGATAATAGTTTTGGAAGTACTGGAATATTATAACATAAAATAAATAAAATGATATGAAAATTATAATTCCTATGGCTGGAAAAGGATCGAGACTTTTTCCACATACTTTAAATACTCCTAAATCATTGATATCTATTGCAGGAAAAACAATTTTGAAAAGACTTTTGGAAAGTTTATCAAAAATTATTCAAGTTTTTTCTATACAAGAAATTATTTTTATTTTAAAAAATTTTGAAAATGAAATAGTAGAAAAACAATTAATTAAACTCTCTTATGAGATGAATATTCATCCTGTTATATACTACCAAATAAAACCTCTTGGAACTGCAGATGCTTTGTTAAAAGCTAAAAATTCTTTAACAGGAGAACCAGTACTTATTGCCTTTTCTGATTCTTTATTTTATCATAATTTTTTTGATAAAGAAATTACTACTCACCAAGTAGATAACATTATATGGACCAAAAAAGTTAAAAATCCTCATTTATTTGGTATTGTAAAACATGATTCCTCAGGGATTATTACTCATTTTATAGAAAAACCAAATAATTATATATCAAATCTTGCTATTGTTGGTCTTTATTATTTTAAAAATAGTTTTTTTTTAAAAAAAGAATTACAATTTTTATTAGATCATAATATTAAGAATGAACAAGAAGAATATCAATTAACGTCGGTTTTAGAAAGTATGAGAAAAAAAGGAGAAAAATTCATTATTAAACAAATTAAAGAATGGATGGATTTTGGAAATCAAAAAGGGATTATTTATTCGAATTCCAAAATATTATCTATTGAATCTAAAAATTCAGAATTAATTCATAAAAAAGTTATTATAAAAAACAGTTTAATTATAAATCCTTGTTCAATCGAAGAAAATACAAATATTGAAAATAGCATTATAGGTCCTTATGTTTCAATAGGAAAATTCACAAAAATAAAAAATAGTAAGATTAAAAAATCTATAATTCAAAATTATACAATCATTCAACATGCTAATTTAAATCATTCAATAATAGGGAACCATTCTATTTATATAGGAGAAAAAGAAAGAAAAGTAAATTTGAGTGATTACTCCGTTTTCAAATAATATAAAATTAAAAATCCATAATTTTTTTTATATTTGAAATAAAATTCCATGTACATGGATTTTGTTTCTATTTTTTCTATACCACTTGGTACTTTTGGAACCACAGAAATCGTGGTTATTGTCATTCTTGCACTTTTACTATTTGGAGGTAAAAAAATTCCTGAATTAATGAGGGGATTGGGGACCGGATTGAAAGAATTTAAAAAAGCTTCTGAAGAAGAAAAAGAAGAAAAAAATTCAGATTCAATAGTTAAAAAAGAAAAAGAATAAGAGATTTACATTCATTTTTTTTGATTAAATCTATTCTTTTTTTTTCTATTTCTTTTCTAAAAAATTTTTAGAAACTAATCAAACTCATCAAATAAATAATGGAAACGAAAAAAATAAGAAATATTATGTTTTTTGTATTCATCTTAAAAAGTTTGTTTATTCAAACAATATCAGAACCATTTTTAAAACAAAAAAATACAATTAACTTTCATAAAAACACTAATAATAATCCAAAATTAGATTTTATATATACAGAAAAATTATGGAATAAAATGTCAGGATGGAAAAAAAAAACTTTATCTGGAAAAAAAATTTCTCATAAAAAAAAAAATAACGTTAATACTAATACTGTTATTATTAATATTAATATGGAAGAATTGAAACGAAGATTAAATTTTCTAAATCAGAGATCTCAAATTAAAATACTAAAATATAATAGTATTGTACATGCGTCTGTAGAAAGTTATCTTCGTATGAGTAAATATATAGAAAAAATTATTTCATTATCAGATTTTTATTTTCCTATGTTTGAAGAAAAACTTGAAAAACATCATCTTCCAAAAGAATTAAAATATTTAGCTATTGTAGAATCTAGTTTAAATCCTGTTGTAACTTCTAAAGCAGGAGCAAAAGGGATTTGGCAATTTATGCCAGAAACTGGAAAAATATATAATCTTGATATTAATCATATTTATGATGAAAGAAATGACCCTATTAAATCTACAGAAGCAGCTTGTCGATATTTAAAATTTTTATATAAAAAAATAGGAAACTGGGAACTCGTCTTAGCTGCTTACAATGCGGGACCTAAAACAGTCGATAAAATACTACAACGTTATAGTTCTAAAAATAGAAATAAATTTTGGGAATTATGGGAATTTTTTCCAAAAGAAACTCAAAATTACATTCCAAAATTTATTGCCATAAATTATGTAATGAATTATTATAAAGAACATAATATTTATAAACATTATTCTTATTTTAAATATAAATACAAAGAAACAATGTTAATTCCTATTAAGCATAAAATTTCATTGAAATTTTATGCTTGTAATTTAAATATTTTTTATCGAGATTTAATTTTTCTTAATCCAAAATATCTTGTAGATCTTATTCCTTCAGGAAATAAATTAAGATTACCAATAAATAAAATCTTATTTCTTAATAATAAGAAAAGATTTCTCTTGAAAAAAAATCCATAAAAATTAATTGTTTTCATAATATTTATATCCAAATAATAAAAAACATATTTATATGTATTATGAATTAAATTAATTTCTTAAATGAAAAATTTATTTCAAAACTATGAACGAAAAAATTGAACGAAAAAGAAAATCTTTACAACTTGTATTGGAAAAAATGGATAAAATATATGGAAAGGGAACTGTAATGCAAATGGGAGATTCTCATATAAAAAATTTAGAAGTTATTTCTTCTGGTTCTTTAAGTTTAGATATTGCTTTAGGAATAAAAGGATTTCCAAAAGGTCGTATTATTGAAATATTTGGTCCGGAATCTTCTGGAAAAACTACTTTAGCTTTACATGCTATAAATCAATCTCAAAAATTAGGAGGATTTGCTAGTTTTATTGACGCAGAACACGCTTTTGATCGTATTTATGCTAAAAAAATAGGAGTAAATATAAAAGAATTAATTATATCTCAACCAGATAATGGAGAACAAGCACTAGAAATTGTGGATAAATTAATTAGATCTGATGTTATTGATATGATAGTAGTTGATTCTGTAGCAGCTTTAACACCTAAAAGTGAAATAGAAGGAGAAATGGGTGATTCTAAAATCGGATTACAAGCAAGATTAATGTCTCAAGCTTTGAGAAAGCTAACTTCTAGTATAGGAAAATCTAAAAGTATATTGATATTTATTAATCAACTAAGAGAAAAAATAGGAGTTTATGGAAATCCAGAAGTCACAACAGGGGGAAATGCTTTAAAATTTTATTCTTCAATACGATTAGATATCCGAAAAGGGGTTCAAATTAAAAATGGAGAAAAAATATTAGGAAATAGAACAAAAGTAAAAGTAGTGAAAAATAAATTATCTCCTCCTTTTAGAACTGCTGAATTTGATATTATGTACGGAGAAGGTATTTCAAAAATTGGAGAAATTTTAGATATAGGAATAGATTTAGGAATCCTTAAAAAAAATTCTTCTTGGTTTAGTTATGGAGATCTTAAATTAGGTCAAGGAAGAGATTCTGTAAAAGAATTTTTAAAAAAAAAAGAAAATATTATAAATGAAATACAAAAAAATATATATAAAAATATATGAAAATCACTTTTTTAGGAACTGGAACATCTCAGGGAATTCCTGTTATTGGATCTAAACATCCGGTATGTTTATCGAAAAATTATAAAGATAAAAGATTAAGAAGTTCTATTCTCATTGAAAAAAATCAAAAATTTTTTTTAATTGATTGTGGACCAGATTTTCGTTATCAAATGATAAGAAATAATTACGAAAAATTGGATGCTATTTTCATAACACATGAACATCAAGATCATATAGGAGGATTAGACGATATAAGACCTATCAATAATATGAATCAATTAACTATTCCTATTTATGGATTACATAGAGCAATAGAAAATTTAAAAAAAAGATTTTTTCATCTTTTTTCGAAAAACAAAAAACCAAATACTTCAAAAATTTCTGTCCATGAATTAGATAATTATAACAAATTTTTTTTTGTAGAAAATTCTAAAATTATTCCTTTATTCATATGGCATGGAGATCTTCCTATTTTAGGATTTCGTATAGAAAATTTTGCGTATATCACAGATGCTAGTAGTATTCCTATTCAAACAATAGAAAAATTAAAAGGAATTAACATATTAGTATTAAATATACTTAGAAAAGTAGTAAAAAATTCTTTTCCTTTCTTACTTTCTGAAACTTTGAATGTTATTCAAAAAATTCGTCCTAAAAAAACTTATTTAACGCACATCAGCCATACATTTGGATTCCATGAAAAAATTGAAACACAATTACCTAAAAATGTACATTTAGCTTATGATCAATTAATTATACATGAATAAATAAAAAAACCTATATAATAAAGTAAAATTCTATATTAAAAAATACGGGTAGATGCAAAAAATAAAAAAAATACTTTTTTCCACAAAAGTTACTTCTTTCTTATTCTTATCATTCGCTTTATCTATGGCTATAGCTACTTTTATAGAAAAAAAATATACTACAGATGTAGCAAAAATATTTATTTACGAATCTACTTGGTTTGAAATTCTTTTATTACTTATCATAATAAATCTAATAGGAAATATATGGAAATATAAATTATGGAATTACAATAAAATCCCTCTATTCATCTTTCATTTTTCATTTATATTCATTTTTATTGGAGGTCTTTTTTCTAGATATTTTAATTTTGAAGGTACAATGTCTATAAGAGAAGGAGAAATAAATGGAAAAATACTTTCTAACAAAAGTTATATAAAATTAAAAGTAAATCAAGGATCTAACATTAGATATTATCATGATCCTTATATTTTCTCTTATTTTCATCATAATAAATATAAAGGAGTATTTTTTTTTAAAAAAAAACCTTTTAAAGTTAAAGTTATAGATTATATACCATGTGCAAAGATTTTTTTATCAAAAAAAAATCCAGAAGAAAAAATTATAAAAATAGTTTCAACAAATCAAAAAGAAAGAACAGAACATTTTATTAAAAATGGAGAAATTATAAATATAAATGGAGTTTTATTTTCTTTTAATAAAAGAATTCCTTTTGGAATTGTAATTTTGGAAAAAAATCATAAGATTTATATAAAATCATCTTTTTCAGGTAGAAGCATCAATATGATAAATAGAAAGGTTAGTTTTTTTTCAAAAAAAATTGATCATATATTAAAATTTAATCATTTATATCAAATTAAAATCCATAAAAATTATAAAACTATACAATGGGTTATCCCTGAAGGGGTCATTAAAGGAAAATTAAAATATGTAAAATCATGTGATTATGAAGAAAATAATAAATTAAGTGCTATTACGGCAATAATATCATTTCAAAATCAATCCAAATTAGTTACATTTTTAGGAGGAAAAAATGCAACAAACATGAGTTCTCCTTTATTTTTTAAGGATTATAAAATATCCATTGGATATGGCTCAATTTTTTTTAATCTTCCTTTTTTCATAAAATTAAAAAAATTCAGATTGGAAAACTATCCAGGTTCTGAGTTTCCATCTACTTTTACAAGTTATGTTACATTAATAGATAAAAATATTAAAAAAAACTATTTCATTTATATGAATCATGTTTTGAATTATAAAGGATTTCGATTTTTTCAATCTGGATACGATCCAGATGGAAAAGGGACTCATTTTTCTGTTAATAACGATTATTTAGGTACTTATTTTTCCTATATTGGTTATATTTTTATGAGTATAGGTATGTTTTTAACTTTATTTTGGAAAGGAACTAGATTTAATTATCTCAGAAAAAAACTAAAATATTTATCTCATAAAAATTTTTCATTATTATTGTTCATTGTATTTTATTTTCTAGGGAATATACAGAATTCTGTTTTTTCTCAAAAAAAACAAGAATTCAAAAATATTCCTTTAGAAAATATTTTTGATGCAATTCATATTTCTAAAAAACATGGAGATAACTTTGGCCGGTTATTAGTACAAGATCAAAAAGGAAGAATTAAACCTATTAACACAATTGCTATTGAATTACTTAGAAAAGTACATAAAAAAGATTCCATAGGAAACTTAGATGCAAATCAATGGTTTATATCAATACATCAAGATAATATTTTTTGGGCAAAAATTCCTTTTATTAAAGTTGATAAAAAAGGCGGACATAAATTCTTAAATAAAATAAAAGCAAATCTACAATATTATGTTTCTCTTATGGACCTATATATCATAGACCCAAAAACTTCAAAACTAAAATTTCTTCTTCAAGAAGATTATGAACGAGCTTTTTCTAAAAATCCTTTTCAAAGAGATGAATATGATAAAGCAGTATTGAATCTTAGTGAACGTATAGGAATAATACATGAAATTTTTCAAGGAAAATATATTCGTATTTTTCCTATTCCTCATGATATCAATCAAACTTGGTCAAGTTGGATTTCCAATTCAAATAAATTAAATCCCTTAGGGTTATCCATGTTTAGTAATTATCTTAAATCTTTATTATTTTCTCAAAATGAAAAAAATTGGAATCTTGCAGATAAAGAAATCCAAAAAATACGATTATACCAAATTAAGCACGCAAAGTCTATTTTACCTTCAGAAAATAAAATATCTGTAGAAATCCTTTATAATAAATTAAATATATTTTATGTACTATCTTTTATATATTTTTTCTTTGGGATCATTCTTATTTTCCATTCTTTCTTAAATATTTTTTTTAAAAAAAAATATACATACATATCTAAAACATTTATTTTTATTTTATTTATTTTATTTATCCTAAATTTTTTTGGATTAGTCACAAGATGGTATATCTCTGGGCACGCTCCATGGACTAATGGATATGAATCTGCTATTTTCATTAGTTGGTGTTTGATCGGAATCAATTTTTTATTTTATAAAAATCAATTTGTTTCAGGAATCACAACTTTAATTTCTTCCATTTTACTGATGATTGCACATCATGGAAATGTTATGGATCCAGAAATAACAAATTTAGTACCTGTATTAAAATCTCATTGGTTGATTATACATGTAGCAACAATTACATCAAGTTATGGTTTTTTTTTAACAGGATCATTTTTAGGTTTTTTAGTCTTGATTTTTTTTATATTAAAAGCATGTTTTCATAAACATAGTGAAATCATTCATTTTCACATTGAAAAACTAACTATTATTAATGAAATGTGTTTGACGATAGGGCTTTTTTTATTAACTATAGGAACTTTTTTAGGTTCTGTATGGGCTAATAATAGTTGGGGACGTTATTGGAGTTGGGATCCTAAAGAAACTTGGGCTTTGATTAGCATAATGATTTATGCTTTTGTATTACATATACGATTAATTCCGTATTTTAAAAAAAACATATTTATTTTTAATTTATTCAGTATTTTATCTATAAGTTGTATTTTAATGACTTATTTTGGAGTAAATTATTATTTATCTGGACTACATTCTTATGCAAAAGGAGAGCCCATTTCTATTCCTAATTGGGTGTATTATAGCTTGTTAGTTTTATTTATTATCACTATTTTATCTTATCATTCATTCAAATTTCATAAAATAAAATACATCAATAAACAGTGAGTTTTTATTCGTTTTTTTTTAAAAAAAACTTTAAAAAAAAAAGCACTTTATTTAGAGATGCTTTTGGAAATTTTCATTTTATAAAACGTTTTTTAATTTTTACTTTTGGTTGTATTTCTTATAATCGTTATAATGGATTTAATCAATTACATTTAGAAGGAACTGAATATATAAGAGATTTACCTGATAAAAAAGTTCTTTTTGTATCTAATCATCAAACTTATTTTGCAGATGTATTTGCTATGTTTCATGTATTTTGTAGTGTAAAAAATGGTTTTGTAAATAGTATTAAAAATCCTATTTATCTTTTAAATCCTAAAGTTAATTTATATTATGTAGCAGAAAAAAATACGATGAATAAAGGTTTTTTAACTAAATTATTTATTTATTCAGGAGGAATTACTGTAAAAAGAATTTGGAAGGAAGATAATGAAAAAATCAATCGTTCTATAAATATACTATCTGATATTACTCGCATGGGAATTGCGCTTAATGATGGTTGGTTGATTACTTTTCCACAAGGAACAACTCAAGCTTTTGCTCCTGGACGAAGAGGAATTGTTTATGTTATAAAAAAATATAGTCCTATTGTTGTTCCTATTGTAATAGATGGATTTAAAAAAGCTTATGATAAAAAAGGAATACGTATTAAAAAAAAAGGAGTTTTACAAAAAATGAAATTTAAAGAACCTATTCAGATAGATTTAAAAAAAGATACAACAGATTCTATCATGGAAAAAATTATGGATGCTATCGAACAGTCTCCAAAATATAATAAAAAAGATAAATCATAAATTTCAAAATAAATGAAATATAAATTTATAAAAGATACTTTTCTTAATTTTTTTCAAAAAAAGAAACATAAGATCCTTCCTTCTTTTCCTATTTTTTCTAAAGATGATTCCACTCTTTTCTTTGTTAATGCCGGAATGAATCCTTTCAAGGATTATTTTTTAGGACATGTAAAGCCTGAATATACAAGAATAGCCAATGTTCAAAAATGTCTTAGAATAACTGGAAAACACAATGATTTAGAAAATGTAGGATATGATGATTATCATCACACCATGTTCGAAATGTTAGGAAATTGGTCTTTTGGAGATTACTCCAGAAAAGAAACCATAGAATGGGCTTGGGAATTATTAACTAAAATATATCATATTCCTAATCAAAATATTTATGTTTCTATTTTTATTGGAGATAAAAAAGATGAATTGTCCATGGACAAGGAAGCATTTAAATATTGGAAGACTTTTCTTGATGAAAGTCATATTCTTTTTTTTGGAAAAAAAGAAAATTTTTGGGAAATGGGAATAGAAGGGCCTTGTGGTCCTTGTTCAGAGATTCATATAGATTTAAGGAATGAAAAAGAAAAAAAAGTATTATCTGGAAAATACCTTATTAATAAAAAACATCCTCAAGTAATAGAAATTTGGAATCTTGTTTTTATAGAATTTATACGTAAATCAGATGGAACGTTAGAAAAACTTCCTAAAAAACATGTAGATACAGGAATGGGACTAGAAAGATTATGTATGATTTTACAAGGAAAAAATTCTAGTTATGAAACTGATATTTTTTATCCTATTATTCAAGATATAGAAGAAAAATTAGGAAATATTTATAATAAAAAAAATTTTGATCAAAATGTATCTATAAAAATTATAGCAGATCATCTAAGAGCTATTGTTTTTTCTATTTTAGATGGACAATTACCATCTAATAATGAGGCTGGTTATGTGATAAGAAAAATACTTAGAAGAGCTGTAATTTTATGTATCCGTTTTTTACAAAAAAAAGAACCTTTTATTTATAAAATAGTAGATACTTTAGTAAGAGAAATGAAAAGTTCTTTTTCGGAGTTAGAAAATAAAAAAAATTATATTAAAAATATCATTAAAGAAGAAGAATTATCATTTTTCAGTATTGTTGAAAAAGGAAGTAAAAAAATTCAACATATAATTACTGAACATAAAGAAAAAAATGAAAAAATCATTCATGGAGAAAAAATTTTCCAATTATATGATACTTATGGATTTCCTATGGATCTATCTAAAATAATAGTTGAAAAAAACAACTTATTCATTGATGAAAAATCATTTCAAAAAAAATTATCGGAACAAAAAGATAGATCCAAAAAAGAAAGAAATTCAATTTTAAAAAAAGATTGGATAAAAGTGCATAACAATTTTCATCAAAATCAAAATTTCGTAGGATATGAATTGATAGAATGTAATATTTTAATATTGAAATATAGAAAAGTAGAAAATAAACTCAAAAACATTCATTATTATGAACTAGTATTTTCCAAAACTCCCTTTTATCCTGAAAGAGGTGGTCAGTTAGGAGATACGGGGATTATAAAAAATGAAATTGATAAAATTGATATTTTTGATACTAAAATAGAAAATTCTATTATTATACATTGTGTTCAAAGATTACCTTCAAATGTTTTTTCTTATTTCAAAGCTATAGTAGATCAAAATAGAAGAAAAAAGATAGAAAAAAATCACACTTCAACTCATTTATTAAATTTTGCTCTAAAACAAATTCTAGGAAATCATATTCAACAAAAAGGTTCTTACGTAGGAGATGATTATCTAAGATTCGACTTTTCTCATTATCAAAAAATAAAAACTCAAGAATTGCATAAAATCGAAGATTTTGTTCAAGAATTAATTTTTTCTGATCTTATATTAAAAATAGAAATATTTCATTCTTTATATGAGGCTAAAAAAAATGCTTCTAACGCTTTTTTTAGTGAAAATTTTGAAAAAAAATACAAAAAAAAACAAGAAATACGAATTGTAAATTTTGGAAAATCTTCCGAATTATGTATTGGAACACATGTTAAAAATACTAAAGAAATTCAAGTTTTTGAAATATTGTCAGAATCTTCTATCTCACATGGAGTACGTAGAATTAAAGCTATAACTTACAAAAATGCAATTCAACATTTAAAATCTATTCGTAATCAATATCAATCTTTATAAAAAATATAGTGAAATATTCAGGTTCTTCTATAAAAAATTTTTCAAATTTTAAAAATTAAAACAAAAAAATATGAAAATAAATATTAAAAAACTATATAAAGATATCCTGTTAAAATAATAGACTATGTATATGTAAAATTGATTTTAATTTAATTAAGAATAAGAAAAAAAATAATAAAATTTTGAAAAAAATAATCGTAAAATTACGTGATTTTCATAAAATATTTTATGATTATAAAATTTGTAAAAAATGAAAAAATAGTCTCAGATATACATATATATCTCATTTTTAATTTTTTTTTAAAAAAAAATAAACTTTTAATGTTTAAATTTGAAGTAAAAATAATCTATGAATGATAGATTTTCTTTTCTAAATGCTATTCACTTTAAAGATATAGAATTTCTATATAATCAATACAAAAAAAATCCTAGTTCAATAGAGTCGAGTTGGAGTGCTTTTTTTTATGGATTCGATTTTGGAACAAAAAACTATAAAAATATTCTAAAACTAGAGGATAATGATAATATCATACAAAAAGAATTTTTAGTATTTAATTTAATTTACGATTATAGAAAAAGAGGCCATTTTTTTACAAATACGAATCCTATACGAAAAAGAAGAAAGCATTTTCCTTCTTTAGATTTAAAAAATTTTGGATTATCTGAAAAGGAATTAGATACATATTTTGAAGTTGGAAAATTAATAGGAATAGGAAAAACCTCATTAAGAAATATAATTAATCATTTAAAAAATATTTATTGTGGATCCATAGGAATAGAATACATATATATTCCTAACCCTGAAAAAATTCAATGGATTGAAGAATGGTTTTTTCAAAAAAAAATACAATTTCTTCCAGAAGAAAAAAAGTTTTTTTTGAAAAAATTAAATGAAGCAATCACATTTGAAAAATTTCTTCATACCAAATTTGTAGGTCAAAAAAGATTTTCTATAGAAGGAAATGAATCCACGTTACCTGCTTTGGAAGAAATGATCGAATATGCATCCGATAAATATGTTACTGATGATTTTATAATTGGAATGTCACATAGAGGCCGTTTAAATATACTTTCTAATTTTTTTAGAAAAGATTATTCTTATATATTTAGCGAATTTCAAGGAAAAGAATATAAAGAAAAAACTTTTTCTGGTGATGTAAAATATCATTTAGGATTTTCAAAAAATAGAAAAACCCGTAAAAATAAATATATTAAAATTAATTTAGTACCTAATCCTTCTCATTTAGAATCTGTAGATGCTATCGTAGAAGGAATTACACGTGCTAAAATAGATATTTTATATAATCAAAATAGTAATTCTGAAAAAATTCTTCCCATATTAATTCATGGAGATGCAGCATTATCCGGACAAGGAATTGTATATGAAGTACTTCAATTATCTCAATTAAAAGGATATAAAACTGGAGGAACCATTCATATTGTAATGAATAATCAAATAGGATTTACTACAAATTATACTGAAGGTCGTTCTAGTATATATTGTACTGATATAGCAAAAATAACAATGTCTCCTGTATTACATGTTAATGCAGATGATGTCGAATCTGTTATTCGAGCTATCTATTTTGCGGTAGATTTTAGAATGCGTTACCATGAAGATATTTTTATAGATTTATTGGGATATAGAAAATATGGACATAATGAAGGAGACGAACCTAGATTTACTCAGCCTTCTTTATATAAAGCTATCTCTCAACATTCTAATTCCTACAAATTATACAGAGAGAAATTAGAAAAAGAAAAAATTATTAATGATGATGATGTAAGAAATATGGAAAAAGAATATGAAAAAATTCTTAATTTAAAATATATTGAAACAAATA
The DNA here is from genome assembly GCF_003573915.1 of Blattabacterium cuenoti STAT. Taxonomy (GTDB): domain Bacteria; phylum Bacteroidota; class Bacteroidia; order Flavobacteriales; family Blattabacteriaceae; genus Blattabacterium; species Blattabacterium cuenoti_A. The sequence goes on from NZ_AP014608.1 coordinate 54,734, forward strand.
ATATTAAATGGAATACATTGAATTCTTTTTTAGAAGAGGAATGGAAAAATTTTCCTATAGTATATAAAAATGAAGAAATTTTTAGAAAAGTAGATACACAATTTTCCGTAGAAAAAATTATAAAAATATCTAATAAAATTTTCTCTCTTCCTAAAAAAAAGAATTTTTTTAGGAAAACGGAGTTTATTTTTAAAAAAAGATTAGAAATGATTAAGAAGAAAATTGTAGATTGGAGTATGGCAGAACTAATAGCTTATGGAACTCTTTTATATGAAGGAACTCATATCCGTTTATCAGGAGAAGACGTAGCAAGAGGGACATTTTCTCAACGTCATGCTATTGTTAAAACAGAAGAAGAAGAAGAAATTATTCTTCTTAATCAAATTTCTAAAAAACAAGGAAAAATACAAATTTTTAATTCCCCTCTTTCAGAATATGGAGTTTTAGGCTTTGATTATGGATATGCCATGTATTCTCCTCATGTTTTAACTTTATGGGAAGCTCAATTTGGAGATTTTGTAAATGGGGGACAAATCATAATAGATCAATATATTTCTTCTGGTGAAAATAAATGGAAAATTAGAAATGGAATTGTATTGTTATTACCTCATGGATATGAAGGACAAGGACCAGAACACTCTTCTGCACGTATTGAACGTTATTTACAACTTTGCGCTAATAATAACTTATTTGTAGTAAATTGTACAACTCCAGCTAATTTTTATCATCTTATAAGAAGGCAAATGAAATTAAAATATAGAAAGCCTATGATTGTCTTCACTCCTAAAAGTTTGCTTAGAAATACAAAATGTTTATCTACAATAAAAGATCTTTCTATAGGTCCTTTCCAGGAAATATTGGATGATCCTTATGTAAAAGATTTCAAAAAAATTACGAAATTAATTTTTTGTTCTGGAAAAATTTATTATGAATTGCTTAGTAGAAAAGAATTTATTCAAGATGAAAAAACCGCATTAATTCGTATAGAACAAATTTATCCATTAAAAATAGAAAAAATTAAGGAACTTTTAGAAAAATATAAAAATAAAAAAGAAATTTTTTGGGTACAAGAAGAACCAGAAAACATGGGGTTATGGAGTTTTATTTTAAGAAAATTAGGAAATATGATTTCATTCAATTTAATAGCCCCATCTGAAAATTCTAGTCCGTCTACAGGATCTTATATAGATTTTTTAAAAATCCAAAATAAAATATTAAAAAAAGCTTTTTTTTGAAATTTAAATTATGATAATACAAATAAAAGTCCCTTCTCCAGGAGAATCCATTACAGAGGTAGAAGTATCTACATGGCTCGTAAAAAACGGAGATTATGTTCATAAAGGTCAAGCGATAGCAGAAATAGATTCAGATAAAGCAACTTTAGAAGTTTCTTCAGAAGAAAATGGAATAATAACTTTTATGGTAGAAAAAGGAAAAAGAGTAAAAGTTGGAGATGTTTTATGTATTATTAATTCTTCCGTAAAGAATATAAAAAAAAGTAAAGAAAAAACTTCGCAAGAAAAAAAAGACAATGTTGAAAAAATTTTTTCTGAGAATAAAAATATTAAAATTCCTTCTCCAGCATCAAAAAAAATTTTGAAGGAAAAAAATATTTCTATAGAATCTATTCAAGGTAGTGGAAAACATGGAAGAATAACAAAAAAAGATTGCATTTTTTATTTAAAAAAAAATAAATCTTCTTTTACTTCGAATAATTCTATTTGTAATGAAATAACAAATAAAAGATCAAAAATAAAAACTCCTCTTTCTTCTTTAAGAAGGAAACTTTCCGAGAGGTTAATTTATGTAAAAAATCAAACTGCTTCTCTCACAACATTTAATGAAGTAGATATGTTAGAAATTTTTCTTATTAGAAAAAAATATAAAGATCGTTTTAAAAAAAAACATGGGGTAAATTTAGGGTTCATGTCTTTTTTTACTATGTCTTGTATTAGAGGTTTAAAACTTTATCCAGATATCAATTCTATGATTAGTGGAAAAGACAAAATTAATTTTGAATATTATGACATTAGTATTGCTATATCTGGACCTAAAGGATTAATGGTCCCCGTAATTAGAAATGCAGAACATTTATCATTTCGGAAAATAGAACAAGAAATATATAAATTATCAACACGAGTTCATAATGGAAAAATTTCTATAGATGAGATGAAAGGAGGAACTTTTACTATTACCAATGGAGGTGTTTTTGGTTCTATGTTATCTACTCCGATTATAAATCCACCACAAAGTGCCATATTAGGAATGCATAAAATTATGGAAAGACCTATAGTAATTAATGGATCTATTGAAATACGTCCTATTATGTATTTAGCTTTGTCTTATGATCATAGAATAATTGATGGAAGAGAATCTGTAGGATTTCTAGTATCTGTGAAAGAATCTATAGAAAATCCTATAAAATTTTTAATGGGAGGAAATGAAGAAAATATTTCTAATAGCTTAGAATTATAATTTTTTTCTAACATAAGGATTAGGTCTATTTATATTTCCTATATTTATTTTTTTTATTTGGTTTTTTATGATATGAATTTGATCATGTAATAAACCAGAAACATCCATTTTTTTTGCTTCTGATAGTAAAAATTCAGATTTTTTTTTGTTTCCTCTTGACAAAGAGGCTATAGCTAAATTTAATTTGGCTATAGCTATATTTGGTTTAAATTTTAGTCCTAAATCTAGGGCTTTATGCATATAACTTTCTGATTGAAAAATATTACTTTCTGAATATAAAATTCCATTTAAAAAATAATAATAAGCTATTTGGTTTTTGGTTAACTGTAGTTTAGGTTTTTTAATATATCTTAAATATTTTTTTACTCCTTTCATATCCTTTTTTTGTATTTTAAAAAAGGCTAATAATAAAAATTCATTTCTAAAAATAAAAAAAATAGGAATTATACTTAACAAAAGTAAAATATATCCATATAAATAATTTTTTTGAAAAAATGAAAAAACAGATCCTATAAAAATAAATAGAAATAATCCTATTTTTGAATATTTACTCATAATCTAAATTTTAATTAATTTATTTTATTAGAAATGTTTTTCTTTAATCCATTTAATAAGATCTTTATAATTTAAATGATTTAAAGTATGTCCAGAATCATATTCTTTATAAAAAAAAAGTATTTGTTTTTCTTTCAAAAATTTTAATCCTTTTTTTGTCCAATTTATAGGAATTATGGAATCATATTTTCCATGAGATATAAAAAATTCTAAATCTGAATAATAATTTATATTTTTTGGAAAAATATTATTTTCTAAATATCCACTTAAAGAAATTACTCTTTTTATTTTATCAGAATTTTTTAATGCGATTGCATAACTTAAAATAGCTCCTTGACTAAATCCACATATCCATACTGGATTTTTTCTAAGTTTATATTCTTCTATAGATTCATGTATGAAATATGATATTTTTTCAATAGTTTCTTTAGCTTGTATTATATTAATGAATTTATTTTTATTATCGAAATCTATATCATACCAAGAATATTTATTTGTTCCAATAGAATAGAAACCTTGAATACTAATTATAAAAAAATCCTCTGGAATATCTTTTTGAAAAGAAAAAAGGTCTTTTTCATTACTACCATATCCGTGGATCATCAAAAAAAGAGTATTTTCATTCCCATATACAGGTTTTCTTATAATATGTTTAATAGAAAGTTTTTTTTTGAATAAATACATAAGATATTTTGATTTATTTATCAATTTTGTACAATTTTCCGTTTTCTATTTTTAGTTTTTCGTTAGCCATATTTGCTAATTGCAAATTATGAGTAACGATTAAAAAAGTTTGTTTGAATTTAATATTCAAAAAATAAAAAAAATTATGCAATTTTTCTGCATTTTTTTCATCTAGATTTCCAGAAGGTTCATCCGCAAAAATAATTTTTGGATCATTAATCAAAGCTCTCGCTATAGAAACCCTCTGTTTCTGACCTCCAGATAGTTCTTCTATTTTTGAATTTTCATATTTATATAAATTTAATTCTTTTAATAAGTTTATAGCTTTTTTCTTTACTTCTTTTTTATTAACATTTTTAATAAAACCTGGTAAACAGATATTTTCTAACACAGTAAATTCAGGAAGAAGTTTAGGAGTTTGAAATATAAAACCTATTTTTTGATTTCTCAAAATAGAAAGCTCTTTTTCAGTAAGAGATAATATTTCTTTTTTATTTATTTTTATAATAGTTTTTTTTTGATTTATAGTCGGTTTTTCTAAAGTTCCTAAAATATGTAATAAAGTACTTTTTCCTGCTCCAGATTCCCCTAAAATACATGCTATACTTCCTTTTTTTACCATAATGTTTACTCCATTTAAAATTTTTTTTCCTCCAAAAAATTTATAAATATTTTTAGCCTGAATCATTTTTTTGTAATTTTAGAAAAATCTTCTTTGTAAGAAATTAAACTAATTTTAGTTTAAATTTAGTTTTAATTAAATTTAATTCAATGAATTTACATGAATACCAAGGTAGAGAAATATTAAATTCTTTTTCCATTAAAGTTCCTTATGGAGAGATTGCTTCATCTCCTGAAGAAGCTGTAAAAATTGCTAAAATTATTTTTAAAAAAACTAAAAAAAATTCTTTAGTTATTAAAGCTCAAATCCATGCTGGAGGAAGAGGAAAAGCTGGAGGTATTCAAATAGCAAAAAATTTGGAAGAAGTTTATGAAAAATCTAAAAATATTTTAGGAAAATTTTTAATAACACCTCAAACTTCTAAAAAAGGAAAATTAGTTCGAAAAGTTTTGTTATCTGAAGATATTTATTTTTCTGAACTTAGTTCTCCTATAGAGTATTATTTATCCATACTATTAAATCGTGATATAGAAAAAAATATAATTCTTTATTCTAAAGAAGGAGGGGTTAATGTAGAAAATATTTCAAAAAAAAATTCAATGTATACAGAAATTATAGACCCTATATTAGGACTTCAATTATTTCAAACAAAAAAAATTGGTTTTAATTTAGGAATTTATGATAATGAATCTTTAAAAAATTTTAGTTTTTTTTTATTTTCACTATATAAAGCATATGTCTCTTCTGATATTTTATTATTAGAAATCAATCCTTTGATAAGAACGTTTGATAAAAAAATTATACCAGTTGACATAAAAGTGATTTTAGATGATAACGCTTTATTTCGTCATAAAAAATATAACACGATCTGTTGTAAAGATAATGATGTTAATAAAATTGAAAAAGAAGCATATAAAACGAAATTAAATTTTTTAAAATTAGAAGGAAATGTAGGATGTATGGTAAATGGCGCTGGATTAGCAATGGCTACTATGGATATGATTAAATTTTGTGGAGGGGTTCCTGCTAATTTTTTAGATATAGGAGGTTCTGCAGATGTAGAACGTGTAGAAAAAGCTTTTTATCTAATATTAAAGGATAAATATGTGAAAACAATATTAATCAATATATTCGGAGGAATCGTACGTTGTGATACAGTAGCAAAAGGAATTATAAATTCTTTTTCCAATCTTCATAAAGATTTAAAAAAAATTCCTATTGTTGTTCGTTTGCAAGGAACAAATGATAAAATTGCAAAAGATTTGATTAAAAAAAGTTTATTACCTATCTATTCTACTGATACTTTAAAAGAAGCAGCTGATAAAATTCAAAAAATTTTGTATTTGAAATAAAATTTATTTTTATATGAATAAAGTTTTTTCTGTATTATCTGAAAAATACAAACCTTTAAAATGGAGTGAAGTAGTAGGACAAGAAGATGTAATTTTAATTTTAAAAAAAGCAATACAGGAAAATCGTTTATCTCAATTTTTATTCTTTTTTGGTCCAAAAGGCGTAGGAAAGAATATATGTGCACAAATTTTATCCAATAAATTAAATTCCTTTTCAGATGAAAAATATTATTCTTTGAATAAATTTGAAATCAATGGATATTTTAATAATTCATTAGAATATATTTATAAAATTATTAGTCAATTTCGTTTCTATCCCAAATTAGGAAAATATAATATATTTATAATCAATAATGTACATATGTTTTCTCAATGTTTTTTCAATGTATTTCTAGAATTTATAGAAGAAGGACATTCACATGTTTTATTTATTTTTTGTAGTAGAGAAGAAAAAAAAATTCCAAAATTTATTTTATCACGTTGTCAAGTTTTTGAATTTAAAAAAATTCCTACAAAAAAAATTTTTTTACATTTAAGAATGATTTCTGAAAAAGAAAATATAGAAATAGAAAATGAAGCCTTATTGATTTTATCAAAACATGTAAAAGGATCTATTAGTGAAGCACTTTATTTATTTGATAGATTGATTTTATATAAAAATAAAAAAATATCTAAAGAATTCCTAATTCAAAAATTAGGAATTATTGACCTTAAATATTATTTTATAATAGTAGATTATCTTTTAGATAAAAAAATACATAAAATATTCATTTTATTGGATAAAATTTTACAAAAAAAAGTTAATTCTTACGAATTAATTTTAGGACTAATCAAACATTTTAGAAATTTATTTTTATCTAAAAATTATGAAACAATTTCGATTTTGAAATTTAAAAAAGAAATAATATTTTCTTACATTGTTCAATCAAAAAAAATTTCTAATTTTTTTTTAATGAATGCTTTGACCATTTGTCTTAAATTGAAAAAAGAATATGAAAAATTAAGTCAAAATTATAGATTAACAATCGAAATTTATTTAATGCAGTTAGCATATCTATTTGATAATAAAAAAAATGAGGATTCTTTTTTAATAAAAGAAGATAAAAAAAATGAGGATTCTTTTTTAATAAAAGAAGATAAAAAAAATGAAAAAATTAAATTTTTACAAAAAAATTGGATAGAATATTTACAGAATTATTCTGGTAAAATAAACCCTGTTTATTTATATTTTTTGAAAAATGAAATCCAATTTCAAATTAAAAAAAATAAAATATTTTTCGTTATTCCATCTAAATTAGGAAATCGCAGTTTTTTTTTAATTCAAACATATTTTTTTAAATATTTTAAAAAAAAATTCAATTATCCACATTTAGAATTTGAAATTATAAAAAAAAATTCAAGTACAATAAAAAAATATAATCTTTTATATCAGAAAAATAAATTAATAGAAACATTAATAGAACGGTTAAATTTAAAAATATCTTGTTATAAAATACAAGAAAAAAAAAATTCTTGTATATAATTTTTTTCTTGTATAAAATTTATTTTTTATTCAAATTATTATAATTTATAAAAATGGAATAGAGATTTTATTTTTTTTGATTTATAAAATATTTTAATGATTTTAATTTATGATTTATCATTATTCATCAAACAGTATAAAAAAAATTTTTTTCTCTTCTAGTTATTCCGATGAAGATATTGAAAATGAAAGTTCTTCCTATTCTTACGGATCTGGCGGAACAGGTTCTGGTTACTATGGAGGGATAAAAAGTAAAACTCCTGTTTTGGATAATTTTGGAAGAGACTTAAATTCCATAGCTATGGAAGGAAAATTAGATCCCGTTGTAGGAAGAGATAAAGAAGTTGAACGTGTTTCTCAAATATTGAGTAGAAGAAAAAAAAATAACCCTCTTCTTATAGGAGAACCTGGAGTAGGAAAATCTGCTATTGCTGAAGGATTAGCATTACGTATTGTACAAAAAAAAGTTTCAAGAGTTTTATACAATAAAAGAATAGTTGTTTTAGATTTGGCAAGTTTAGTTGCTGGAACTAAATATAGAGGTCAATTTGAAGAAAGAATAAAAGCCATTATAAACGAATCAGAAAAAAATGAAGGTCTAATTCTTTTCATAGATGAAATTCATACTATGATTGGAGCAGGAGGAACTACTGGATCTTTAGATGCTTCTAATATTTTTAAACCGGCTTTAGCAAGAGGTTATATTCAATGTATTGGAGCAACAACATTAAATGAATATAGACAATATATAGAAAAAGATGGAGCCTTAGAAAGGAGATTCCAAAAAATCATAGTTCAACCTTCTTCTGAAAAAGAAACTATAGAAATTTTAGGAAAAATAAAAGGAAAATATGAAAGTCATCACAATGTTATTTATACAGAAAAAGCAATAAAGGCTTGTGTAAAACTTACTGTTCGATATATTGTAGATCGTTTTTTACCAGATAAAGCGATTGATGCTTTAGATGAAGCTGGATCTCGTGTTCATATTAAAAACATAAAAGTTCCACAAAAAATAGTTCTTTTAGAAAAAGAAATTGAAAGTATTCGAAAAGAAAAATCTAGAGTTGTTAAAAGTCAAAAATACGAAGAAGCAGCACGTTTACGTGATACAGAAAAACGCATAGAAAAAGAATTAATAAAAGCCCAAAAAGAGTGGGAAGAGTCTTCTAAAAAAAATAAAGAAATTGTATCCGAAGAAAATGTTGAAGAAGTGGTATCAATGATGAGTGGTGTTCCAATAAACAAAATTTCTCAAGCTGAAATGAAAAAATTGAGCAAAATGATAGATGTTTTAAAAGAAAAAATAGTAGGACAGGACGAAGCCATAGAAAAAATAGTAAAAGCAGTTCAAAGAAATAGAGCTGGATTAAAAGATCCTAATTCTCCTATAGGATCTTTTATTTTTTTAGGACAAACAGGAGTAGGAAAAACTTTTTTAGCAAAAATTTTTTCTAAAGAATTATTTGATTCAGAAGAATCATTAATTCGTATAGATATGAGTGAATATATGGAAAAATTTTCTGTATCTAGATTAATAGGAGCTCCTCCAGGTTATGTAGGTTACGAAGAAGGAGGACAATTAACGGAAATTATACGTCGTAACCCTTATTCTGTAATATTATTAGATGAAATAGAAAAAGCACATCATGAAGTATTTAATGTTTTATTACAAATGTTAGATTATGGATGTGTTACAGATAGTATTGGAAGAAAAATAAATTTTAAAAATACTGTAATTATTTTTACTTCAAATATAGGTACAAAACAATTAAAAGAATTTGGACAGGGAATAGGATTTCATACTCAAGCAAGAAAATTAAATAATTACATCAAAAATGTACTAGAACAAGCTTTAAAACGGACTTTTTCTCCTGAATTCTTAAATAGAATAGATGATGTTATTATTTTTAATTCTTTAACAAAAGAAAATATATTAAAAATAACTCATATTGAGTTGAATAAAATAATTCTTCATCTTTCTAATCTAGGCTATGAATTAGTATTATTTCCTGAAGTAATAGATTTTATTCAAAAAATAGGGTTTGATCAAGAATATGGAGCACGTCCTTTGAAAAGAGGAATAGAAAAATTTATAAAAAATCCTATATCGGAATATATAATAAATGAAAAATTAAAAAAAGGAGATAAAATTTTATTAAAAATGAACATAAATAATGACAACGTAGAAATATTTATTCATCAATAAAATGAATTCTATTTTAAAAAAAAAATTCAAATTATTGAAAAAACATTGAATTTTTTATATCCCAACCCAATTCCTACTTTATATTATACTAACGAATATACTTTATTGATTTCTATTTTATTAAGTTCTAGAACTCAAGAAAAAAAAGTAAACGAAATTACAAAAATTTTATTTAAAAAAATAAAAAAACCCACAGATACAGTGTGTCTTTCCATTAAAAATATGGAAAATATTATAAAAAATATAGGAATTTACAAAAAAAAATCTAAAAATATTTATGATTTATCTGTTATTTTAATTAAAAAATATAATGAACTAATTCCGAAAAACATTTCGGAATTAAAAAGTTTACCTGGAATAGGACATAAGACGGCATCTGTTTTCTTATCTTATGTATCCAATATTCCCGTATTTCCTGTAGATACCCATATTCATAGAATGATGATTCGTTGGAAATTAAGTAACGGAAAAAATGTTCAACAAACAGAAAAAGATGCAAAACGTTTTTTCAAAAAAGAAAATTGGAAAAAATTACATCTTCAAATTATTTTTTATGCTAAAAAATATTCTCCCTCTAGAAAATGGAATTTAAAAAAAGATCTTATCTATCAAGAATTAATAAAAATTAAATAATATATAATTTTTAAAAAGGTAAATCATCAAAATCATCAGGAGATAAAGGAGAAGATGGAGTAGAAGAAAGTTTATTTGAAGATTTTTCTGTTGAAAAATATTCAATTTTCCATCCTTGAACAGAATTAAAATATCTAATAATTCCTTCAGGATTCTTCCATTCTCTTCCTCGAAGATTAATAAATATTTTTACTTTATCTTTTAATTTTATATTTTCTAATAAATCTACTTTATCTTGAATAAATTCAATCAATATATTTTGAGAATATGGTTCTTCAGTAGTAAGAACTATTTCTCTTTTTTGAAATCCGCTATCAAATTTTTGAGTATCAAATAATTTTTTGACTATTCCTATGATTTCCATGGAAATTAAAATTTATTTTTTTTTACTGTTATTCTTTTTTTTAATAGTTTCTCCAATTTGACTAGAGATATTAAATGAAGTAATCATATTATTTAACATTTCATTAGCTGATCCCGGTGAATTAGGCAATAAAATTAAATTAGTATTTCCACTTTCTCCCATAGATTGAAGAGTATCATAATGTTGTGTTACAACAATTAATGCAGAAGCTTCTTGTGAATTAATTCCTACATTATTTAAAACTTCTACAGAATCTAAAATTCCTCTAGCAATCTCTCTTCGTTGATCAGCCGTACCTTTTCCTTGTAATTTTTTACTTTCAGCTTCTGCTTTTGCTTTAGCTACAATTTTAATTCTATCAGCTTCTGCTTTATATTCAGCGGCAACTTTTTCTCTTTCAGCTGTATTAATACGATTCATCGCTTGTTTTACTTGTTCATCTGGATCAAGATCTGTAACTAACGCTTTAATTATAGAATATCCATAGTTTAACATAGATCCTTGCAATTCTCCTTTAACAGCAAGGGCTATATGATCTTTTCTTTCAAAAACATCATCTAAACGCATTTTTGGAACTTCCGCTCTAACAACATCAAATATATAAGAAGTAATTTGAGCATGAGAATTATCTAATTTATAAAATGCATCATATACTTTATCTTTAATTACCTTAAATTGAACTGATACTTTTACTTTTACAAAAACATTATCTTTTGTTTTTGTATCTACTAATACATCCAATTGTTGAATTTTTAATGTAAGTTTTCCCACTATATTATCCATAACAGGAATTTTAAAATTCAAACCAGCATAACGGATACTATGAAATTTCCCCATTCTCTCAAGAATAGCAGCGGTTTCCTGGTTTATTGTAAAAATAAAACTAGAAAAAATAGATAATATCAAAAGAACTAATATTACATAAAATAATAAACTGAAAATACTCATATTCAAAAAATTTATAACAATCCTAATTCTAAACGCGCTTCATCACTCATAAATTCCCTACTCCAAGGCGGATCAAATGTTAAAATTACATCTACTTCTTTTATTTCTTGTATAGATTGGACTTTTCTTTTAACTTCTAATGGTAAACTATCTGCTACTGGACAATTAGGTGTTGTTAAAGTCATTACTATTTTCACTTTGTCTTTTTCATAAATCTTAACATCATAAATCAGCCCTAATTCATAAATATCTACTGAAATTTCTGGATCAAAAATACTTTTCAATACAAAAATAATACGATCTTCTAAAGAAGGACTTTTATTATTCATTTTTTTTATTGATTAAAGATCCAAATCTATCAAAATAACGGATAGGATAACCTAATTTTTTTATATTAGGTAGTATATCATGAGCTTTTCCGACAATTATGATTCTCCCATTTTTTTGAAAAAAAAATTTTTGACATGATCGATAAATATCGTCTATTGTTACTAACTCTAGTTTATTTAAAAAATTCTTATAAAATCCACTTGGGAGATTATTTTTTAATTCACATATAAAAAGATCATTGATTCTATTAGGATCTTCAAAATCAAGAATAAATTGGCCACTAATTTCTTTTTTCTTAATATCTAATTCTTCTAAAGAAATTTTATTTTTCGTTATTTCAAAAATTTCTTTTATAATATCCTTAATTGCTTTTTCTGTTACTTCATTTCTTACTTGAGTATAAACTGAAAAACAACCAATATTTCTATCAGATCTTAAAATAGAATATGCTCCATATGTATAAGCTTTTTTTTCTCTAAGATTCAAAAATAAACGACTTTGAGGCCCTCCTCCTAAAATTCCATTTGCTAACATAGAAGAAAAATATTCAGGATCATTTTTTTTCAAACAAATTGGTCCTCCAAAACAAATAGTAGATTGAGTTAAAGAAGGAATATCTACTATATCTATTTCTATTTTAGATGGAATTACATACTCTTTAATAACCGGATCTTCTTTATACGATTTTCTTTTCCATTCGGAAAAATAAAGGTTACATAATTTTTCTGCTTCTTTTTGAGATATATCTCCAATAAAAGAAAGATAAGATATATTTGGTATATAATATTTATCATATAATTTTTTTAAATCATGAAGAGTTATATTTTTAATTGTATCATGAGTTTCATATTCTCCATAAGGATGATTTTTTCCAAAATATAAAACATTTCGTACTATTTGTAAAATAGAATTGGGATCTTTTTCTGAAAGACTAATATCTATAATTCTTTGTTTTATGATTTTATTCAACTCTTTTGAGTTATCAAATTTACTATTCATCAAAATATCACTCATTATAGATATAGATTTATCTAAATATTTTTTCATAGTGAAAATGGATGTTTCAGAAAAAGAAGTATATAAACTACATCCCATATAATCAATTATATCATCTAATTCTTCTTTTGTATAATTTTTTGTTCCAGAACGAAGCATTTGACCAAAAATTTTTTTGATTCCAGCTTTGTCTTTTTCCAAAAAAGGTTTATAATTCAATTCTAATCCAATTCTAACTAAAGGAAGTTTATGATTCTCCACAATAAGAACCTTTAATCCGTTTTTCATCTGAAAAAAATTAGGATTTTCAATATTTATAGTAGTTTTTCTTTTGAGAGATTTAGGGGGTAAATTTCGATTAAATATATGAGCAAACATAATTGTTGTATGAAAAAAAATTATTCCTAAAAAGATTGTTTTGAAAAAAAAATTATTTATTATTTGTATGATCGTTATCCGGAACATTATATAAACGAACTCTATTATTTTTATTTAAATATTTATTAGCAACTTTTTTTATGTCTTCTGGAGAAATATTTTTATATTTTTCTATATCCGTATTAATTAAATCAGCATCATGGTAATATAATGAATAATAAGATAAATTCGCGGTAATTCCACTCATAGAATAGTTATCTGAAATAAATTTTTTTTCAAAATAGTTTTTTTGTTTTTCCAATTCATATTTTGTTACACCTTTTTCTTTCAAAAGATCTATTTCATCATCTATTATTTTTGTTAATTCATCTAATGAAACTCCTGGATTGATCAATCCATATATCATAAAAATACCATAATCTTCCATTGTATCTAAAGATGAACCAGCATAAGATGCTGATTGTTTTGTATTTACAATATTTTTCATAATTCTAGAACTTTCTCCAGAAGAAAATACATGGTCAATCATCTTTAATACATAAGAATCCTTGCTTGTAAGTTTTGGAACTCTATATGATAAAAAAACTCCAGGAACTTTTGTATTCTTATCTATATAAGTATAAAATATCTCTTTTTTCATTGGCTCTTCTTCTATTTTTTTCATTCTAAAATTCCTTTTTCCTTTAGGAATAGATGAAAAATATTTTTTAATCAGTTTCCTAGCTTCATCCATATCAAAATCTCCTGAAACAACTAAAATCGCATTATTTGGAACATAATAAGTTTTGTAAAATTCTCTGTAATCTGCTTCTGTAGCATTATCTAAATCTTGATATAATCCAATAATTGGATATTTGTATGGATGTTTTTTAAATAATAAAGAAGGAATAATTTCAGAAATAGCTTTTACATATGGTTGATTTTCTACACGCATTTTTTTTTCTTCTTTAACCACTTCTCTTTGTATATTAATGCTTTCTTCATCCACTTTAGCATGAAGCATTCTTTCCGATTCTAACCACAAAGCTAATGGAAGACGATCTGATGGTAGAATTTCATAATAACAAGTTTCATCATGGTTTGTATAAGCATTATTTTTTCCTCCATTAGAAGCAATATACTTGAAATATTCTCCTTTTTTAACATTTTTAGATCCTTCAAACATAAGATGTTCAAAAAAATGAGCAAAACCTGATTTTCCAGGAATTTCATTTTTGCTTCCTACATGATATAAAACAGAAACAGAAACTAAAGGATTTGTTTTATCTTGATGTAAAATAACATGCAGTCCATTTGATAGTTTTTCTTCGAAAAACTTAATTTGATACAATTTTTTAGAACGATTAAAATTTTTAGAATTCAAATTATTATTCAGTATCATAGTTATAAACATTAATAATAAAAAAAAGTAAATCCTATTATTCATTTCATGAAACAAAGTTAAAGATTCAAAAAAGAAATTTACAAATTTTTTTTTCTAAAAATAAGGGATTTTTTCTTTTACTTCTGATTATTTTTATTATAATAACTGGAAAATATATGAATTCATAATATATATTCATTAAAAAAGTATGAGAAAAATTTTATTTTTTATCTTCATTTTTCTTTCTATTTTTTTAGATTTAGAAGGGAGAAAATTAAAAGCTGATAAAGAAAATGTTGAAAATGGAATGGAACTTTTTAAAAAGAATTGCACAGCATGTCATTCCATAGATTTAGAAAAAAAAATGATAGGACCTCCTTTAAGTGGAGTAACTGAAAAAAGAACTCGTAAATGGTTACATCAATGGATTAAAAATAATAAATCTTTAAGAGAGAGTGGAGATAAAGAAGCGTTAGAAATTTATAAAGAATATGGAAATGTAGAAATGAATCCATTTTTGCATTTATCTGAAAAAGAAATAGATGATATACTGTCTTTTATAAAAAATCCAATTTTAAAAAAAAAAGAAAATCATGAAATAAATAATAATGAATTTAATAATAATTACGAAAATGATAAAGAAGAAAATAAATTTTTAGTCAAATTTATTATTTTTTGTTTTGGAATTTTGTCTTTAATTCTACTTTGGATTTTATATAGAATACAAATTCTAATCAGGTTAATTAATAAAAAAGAAAAAACGGAAGTTTATACTTTTAAGAAATGGGATTTTATAATAAATATTTTATACAAAAAAATATTAGGAAATGATAAAAAAAAGTGGTATTTACTTTCTTGTTTTACAGGTCTTTTTATGTTATTTGGAGTATATGAAACTTGGTTTTATTTAATGAAAATAGATGTAAATAGAGGATATAAACCTAAACAACCTATTTATTTTTCTCACAAAATCCATTCTGAAATTAATAAAATTGATTGTCAATATTGTCATTCTTCTGCGAAATATAGCAAGGTATCTGGAATTCCTTCAGCAAATGTTTGTATGAACTGTCATATAACTATTTATGAATATAATGGAAATTATTTGGAAAAAGGAAAAAGTAGAGATGAATATAATCAAGAAATTCAAAAAATATATAAGGCTATTGGATGGGATCCGGAAACAAGAAAATATTCTAAAAAAATACATCCTATTCAATGGATACGAATTCATAATATGCCGGATTTTGTCTATTTTGATCATTCTCAACACATCATAACGGGAGAGAAAGAAATTAAAAAATTAAAAAAAGTAAATTTAGTTTGTAGTGCTTGTCATGGAGAAGTTCAAAAAATGGATACAGTAGAAATGTCTAATGATTTTACTATGGAATGGTGTTTATCTTGTCATAAAAATGTAGGAATAAACAAAGAAAATAAATATTATAAAGAATATTTTCCGAATAAAATAAAAAATAAAATCACTATTGATATGACGGGAGGTACAGAATGTGCTAAATGTCATTATTGAAATAGAAATGAAAACGAAAGTGATTATTAATAAAATTATTATGAAATAAATATGAAATCAGAAAAAACTAAAAAAATATATAAAAATTATAATCCAATCAAAAATCTATTTCAAGGGAAAACATCTAGACGTGATTTTCTTAAGTGGATAGGATTTAGTACTGCTTCGGTAACTTTAGCTGCTTGTAAAGGTCCAGTTATAAAATCTATTCCTTATGTAGTTAAACCAGAAGATATTACTCCAGGAATTCCAAATTATTATGCATCAACTATGATTGATACTTTCGATATAGGAAGTGTTTTAGTAAAAACGAGAGAAGGTCGTCCTATAAAAATAGAACCTAATTCTTCTTCCGATTTTTTTAATACAACTTCTGCAAGAATCCAATCTTCTTTATTTTCTCTTTACGACGAAGAAAGATTAAAAAATCCTATATTTAAAGGAAAAAAAAGTTCTTGGAAAGAAATAGATAATTATATTATTCAAAATTTGAAATTTTTATCTAAAATAAAAAAAAATATAGTTTTTCTTTCTTATTCTTTTCCAAGTTTTTCTACAAAAAAATTAATCCAAGATTTCAAAAAAAAATATCCTTGTACAAAATGGGTTACTTATGATCCTATTTCTTATTCCAAAGTTTTGGATGCTTCAGAAGAGATATTCGGAATTCGTGGTTTTCCATTCTTTGATTTAAATAAATCAAAATTAATAATTTCATTTGATGCTGATTTTTTGGGAGACTGGAGTCCAGAGAATATGGCTAAATCTTACGTTCTTAATAGAAATCCCGAAAAAAAAATGATGCAACATATTCAAATAGAAAGTAATATGACGATAAGTGGAGCAAATGCAGATATTCGTTTATCTAAAAAACCTTCTGATATAAAAAAAATGTTGCTTGAAATTTTTCAAAATATTTGTTTAGGAAAGCAGATAAAAGATAAAAATTCTGAAAAAATAGTTTCATTAATAAAAAAAATAGGATCTAAAAGTGTAATTCTTGCAGACGGAGATCAAGAGTCCTATGAATTATCTTTTTTAATTAATAAAAAAATTAATAGTAACGCACTTCAAAATGATAAATTTATTTTTTCAAAAGAAAGTAATGATAAGGACTTCAAAAGTTTCTTGAAAGATTTAGAAAACGAAAATATTGGAGGTTTATTTATTCATAATGTTAATCCTATTTATAGTCTTCCATTGTCTCTTTCTAAAAAAGTAAAGGAATTTATAAAAAAAATCCCTCTAACAGTTTCGTTTTCTATGAATAAAAATGAAACTAATGAAAATATGGATATAATAGCGCCTATTCCTCATTGGTTAGAAAGTTGGGGAGACACTTATCCTATTACTAATATTTATACATTAATTCAGCCTACAATTCAATGTATTTTTAATACGAGACAATTTCAAGATTCTTTAGTAATTTGGAGTGGGATTCAAGAAAAAAATTATTACGAGTATTTGAAAAAAATTTGGGAAAAAAATATTATTCCAAAATCCAATGTTTCTTCTTTTAATGAAGCTTTATTTCATGGTGTAGTAAAGACTAAAAATCATAAACCTATTTTAAATAATCTTTCAAAAAAAATAAACCAAAAAATAAGGAAATATGAAAAAAAAATAATTTATCCAAAAAAAATAGAAAAAAATTTTGAACTTAAATTATATACTAAAATTAGTATGGGAGATGGAAATCAATATAATAATCCTTGGTTACAAGAACTTCCAGATCCGATTACACGTACTACTTGGGAAAATTATTTAACTATATCATACTTTGATGCAAATAAAATGGAATTAAAAAATTGGAATTCTGGAGATGGATCTTTAAATGGAAATTGTGTTGATTTAATCAAGAATAATCAAACAATCATACATGATATTCCTGTTTTTATTCAACCTGGTCAAGCTATAGGATCTTTAGGTTTTTCTTTTGGTTATGGTCAAGAAAAAGGAAAATTAACTAAAATTACTCAAGGAACAAATGCTTACAGAAGCTATGAAAATTTTTTCGTAATACAAAATAATATACAACTTAGAAAAGTAAATAAAATACATAAGTTTTCTTGCGTGCAATTACACCACACGATGGTAGGAAGAAATTTGGTGAAAGAAACAGATTTAAATTTATTTTTAAATAATCCAAAAGAAGTTTGGAATGAAAAAGAAAAAATTTCAACTCATAAAGGAATGCTTTCTCCAGATAAAATTTCTATTTGGAATCAAAATTATAAAAAAAACGAAAAAAGAAACGGGCATCATTTTAATTTATCCATAGATTTAAATGCTTGTATTGGATGTGGGGCTTGTATTATTGCATGTCATTCTGAAAATAATGTTCCTGTAGTTGGAAAAGAAGAAATAGAAAAATATAGAGATATGCATTGGTTACGTGTAGATAGATATTATTTTCCAGATGATTCATCTAAAGAAAAAACAAAAAAAAATGAAGATAACATTTATGAGAATCCAAAAGTAGTTTTTCAACCTATTATGTGTCAACATTGTGATAATGCACCTTGTGAATCTGTGTGTCCAGTTGGAGCCACTTCTCATGGAAAACAAGGACAAAATATGATGACTTATAATCGTTGTATAGGAACACGTTATTGTGCAAACAATTGTCCTTATAAAGTAAGACGATTTAATTGGTTTAATTATGTTAATAATCAAAAATTTGATTTCAACATGAATAATTCTTTAGGAAAAATGATGCTAAATCCAGATGTAGTTATCAGAACTAGAGGGGTTATGGAGAAGTGTTCTTTATGCATACAAAGAACACAATATGTCATAGGAATTGCAAAAAAAGAAAATAGAAAAGTTCAAGATAAAGAATTTGAAACAGCTTGTAGTATCTCTTGTCCTACTAAAGCTATCACTTTTGGTGATATAAACGATCCTACTAGCATTATTTCTAAAAAAGTAAAAAATTCTAGATCTTATAAACTATTAGAGTTTATAGGAGTAAGACCTAATGTATCTTATCAACTGAAAATTAGAAATAAAAATAAAAAATGAAATGGAAAAAATGAAAAAGAAAAAATTATGTTAAATCATTATGAATCCCCTATAAGACCTCCCTTAATTTTAGGAAAAAAAACATTGAAAAATATTACCAATGATATACTTAATCCTATAAAAAATAAAGCAGGAAATCTATGGTGGATTTCTTTATTAATTTCTATTTTAGCTTTTTTGTGGGGGATAGGATGTATTTTTTATACAATTGGAACAGGTATAGGTGTATGGGGTTTGAATAAAACAATTAATTGGGCATGGGATATTACAAATTTTGTTTGGTGGGTTGGAATTGGTCATGCTGGAACTTTAATTTCAGCTGTTTTATTATTATTTCGTCAAAAATGGCGTTTATCTATTAATCGTTCAGCAGAAGCAATGACAATTTTTGCCGTAATCCAAGCTGGATTGTTTCCTATTATTCATATGGGAAGACCATGGAATGCGCATTGGGTTTTACCCATTCCTAATCAATTTGGATCTCTATGGCCGAATTTTAATTCCCCTTTGTTATGGGATGTTTTTGCAATTAGTACTTATTTTTCTGTTTCTACTGTTTTTTGGTTCATGGGTTTAATTCCAGATTTTGCAATGATACGAGATCGTATTTCAAATCCTTTTCAAAAAAAAATATATAATATTCTTAGTTTTGGATGGGGAGGAACATCAAAAGATTGGCAAAGATTTGAAGAATTATCTTTAATTTTAGCTGGTTTATGTACTCCATTAGTATTTTCTGTTCATACCATAGTTTCTTTTGATTTTTCTACTTCTGTAATTAAGGGGTGGCATAGCACGATTTTTCCTCCTTATTTTGTTGCAGGAGCTATATTTTCTGGTTTTGCTATGGTACAAACTTTACTAGGTGTAGCAAGAAAAGTTCTTTCTTTAGAGGATTATATTACAAGAAATCATATCGAATATATGAATATGATCATTTTGTTAACAGGAGGGATTGTTTTATTAGCTTATATTTCAGAATTTATTCTTGCCTGGTATTCAGGAGATCCTTTCGAAAAATTTATTTATTTTTCTGTAGAAGCATCTAAAGGCCCATTTTGGTGGGCTTTTTGGGCATTAATTATTTGTAATGTCATTATTCCTCAATTTTTATGGATTAAATATGTACGAAGAAGCTTTTTTTGGTCTTATCTCATAGCTATTTTCATAAATATTGGAATGTGGTTTGAAAGATTTGACATTATTGTTTTAAATCTAAGTCATGATTATCTTCCTTCTTCTTGGGCAGGTTTTATTCCTTCATTTGTAGATGTTGGTATCTTTATAGGAACCATTGGTTTGTTTTTTATTCTTTACTTGTTATACATACGTGTTTTTCCTGTTATTTCACAATCAGAATTAAAAACAATATTGAATCCAGAAAAAAAATAGTAATAATGAAGAATATATGTTATGTACGTGCATTATATGATAATGATCATACATTAATAAATAATATAAAAATTATACAAAATCATAATTATAACATATATGAAGTTTATTCTCCTTTTCCCATTCATAATTTAACTAAAGTGTTAAAACTAAAGAATACGAATTTATCCTTTTTATCTTTTATATATGGATTATTAGGATTTTTCATAGCTTGTGTATTAACTTGGTATACTATGATTTGGGATTGGCCTCAAAATATTGGAGGAAAACCTTCTTTTTCTTGGATTATAAATCTTCCTTCTTTTATTCCTGTTATATTTGAATTTTCAATTTTTTTTTCTGCACATTTTATGTGTATTACTTATCTCATTCAATGTGGATTATATCCAGGTCGTGTATCAAAAAATCCAGATTTAAGAACTACCGATAATATGTTTTTAATAGAAATTCATACTGAAAAACATATCAAAAAATTAGTAAATCTATTGAAAAAAAATGGAGCAATAGAAGTTTCGATAAAAAATTATAAATCCAATTAAATATTTTATGAAAAAAAAATATTTCTACGAATTTATTATTATTTTAAATATGATTTTATTTCTATCTATAGTAGAATCTTGTTGGTTTGATAAAAAAAAACCAAATATAGTATACATGCCAGATATGTATTACTCAGAAGCATATGAACCTTATTCAGATCCTTATTCTAATTACAATAATAAAAAAGAAAAAAATATTAAAATTCCTTTATTTTCAAAAGAAAAAACTTCTTCACTATCTCCAGTAGAAGGAACAATTTCTAGAAATAATTCGTTTCCTAATTTTAAAAATATCAAAAATAAAGGATTGAATTATTCAAAAAACATTATTCAAAATCCACTTATTAACAATCATTACGAAAAAAAAGAAATTATAATAAAAAAAGGAAAAAAATTATATCAAATCAGTTGTTCTATATGTCATGGTAAAAATGGAGATGGACAAGGAGATTTGGTTAAAAACGAAAAAATTTTTGGAATCCCTAATTATAAAGATAGAGATCTAACCGTTGGTAGTATTTATTATGTTATTACATATGGAAAGAATAATATGAATTCTTATGCTTCACAATTAAATGAAATAGACAGATGGAGGGTTTCAGAATATGTTATGTTTTTAAAAAATAAATAAATATGTATCAATTTTATGCAATGAATAAAAAAAAATTCATCATTTTAATAATGATTATCGTAGGTTTTTTTTTTCTATTTTTAGAAAGAATATTTCTTTATAATAAAAATATTTCTATCACAAACAATCATAATCCTTGGATCGCTTTATATATTTCTATTTTTTATTTTACTTCTATATCTTTAGGAACATTATTTTTTTTAGGAATACAGAACGTATCAAAATCAGGTTGGTCTGTAATTATCCATCCTATAATGGAAGAAATCTCTTCTTTTATTCCATATGGAGGAATTATGATCCTTATTATTTTTCTATTAAATACAATGGATATTGTTCATATATTTCATTGGATGAATTTAGATTTGTATAACCCTATTTATTTAAATAATGATAAAATTGTTTCTAGTAAGAGATTTTTTTTGAATACTCCATTTTTCTTAGTAAGAAGTGTTCTTTATATATTAATATGCAGTTTTTTTTATTCAAAAATAAAAAAAATATCTTGTAGATTATATATAACACATTCGTTAAATGATTATAAAAAATTATATTTCGTATCTATTATTTTTATTATATTTTTTTCTGTTATTTCCATATTTATGATATGGGATTGGGTTATGTTTTTAAATCCACATTGGTTAAGTACTTTATTGAGTTGGTATGTTTTGAGTAGTTTCATAATAACAGGAATAAGTACTGTTACAATAATCGCTATCTTTTTGAATAAAAAAGGATTATTTCCTTTATTTAGAAAAAGTCATCTACATGACCTTAGTAAATATTTATTTTCCGGTAGTTTATTATGGACTTATTTATGGTTTTCACAATTTTTTTTATATTGGTATGGAAATATTCCAGAGGAAATTACATATTTTGTAAAGAGAGAAGAAATTTATTATTCTATTCATTTTTGGATGCTGATTCCTAATTTTTTAATTCCTTTTTTTTGTTTAATGAGTAGTAAAAATAAATCAAATTACAAAATAGTTTTTTCAATTTCTTTAATATTATTAATAGGTCATTATATTGATATATATAATTTAATTGCACCAGATATTTTTAGTAAAAATGTAAATATCTGTATACTTGAAATCATAGGTTCTATATTAATCATAGGAGCTTTTTTTATTTATATTTTATTTTCAAATTTTAGTAAAAGAAAACTTAATTCTTCTGAAGGAAATCCTTTTTTTCAGGAAAGCAAAAATTATACATATCCTTATATGTAAATATTATATATTTAACTTTCTTTTCAAGAAAAAATGTCAATTTATGTTTTGTAATAAAGATAATTTTTATATTGAAAAATAAATCTATTTTTTATCTTTTATAAAATTCATAATGGATTTATTAGAACCAAAAAGAGTTAAAATATCCCCCTGTTGTAAAACAGTATCTCCTGTAACTAATCCTATGACTTTTCTTGTATGAGTTTCTTTAGATGATAATGGATGATGCGTATCTCGTATTACAGTAATTAAAGAAACAGAATATTTTTGTGTCAATTTTAAACTTCTAACAGATTTTCCACTAAAAGAAGAAGGAGAAAAAACTTCTGCTATAGAATGTTTATTATCTATTCTAAAATAATCTAAAGCATAATTAAAAGATATTTGTTTAGTTAATCGGAACGCAGCATCTTGTTCTGGATGAATTACATCATTAATCCCCATAGCTTCTAATATTGTATCATGTATTTTAGATAAAGATCTACTTACAATTCTCAAATGTTTATACTTCTTAAGTATAGCTGTTGTTACTATTGATGATCCTTCGTTTTCTCCAATTGCTACAATCCCTAAATCCGCTTGTTGAATAGGCAATACTTTGTAAGCTGCTTCATTATTTGCATCCATACATACTACATTCGCTATATGATCTTTCAAGAGATCTATTTTTTCCATTTTATGGTCTATCCCAAAAACTTCATGTCCATTATCTGTTAAGTTAAGTGCTAAAGATCTTCCAAAATTTCCTAATCCAATAATTATAATTTTCATATTTTCTGTTTACTTATTCTTTTTTTAATTAATAAGAATATTCCCTTTAGGAAATCTGTAATAATGATGGGAACCAATTTTATTTCTTCTCAATAAACCGATCATAACATTCAAAACTCCTATTCTTCCTAACAACATTATAAAAATTAAAATTAATTTGCTTCCATTTGATAAATTAGAAGTTATCCCTAAAGATAATCCTGCTGTAGAAAAGGCAGAAAAAACCTCGAAAATAATCGATAAAATATCTTTTTTTGGATCCAAAAAAATTATGATTAAAACACTTATGTATATAACCATTATAGATAGCATAATAATAGAAAAAGATAATCGAATCAATTCAGAAGGTATTTCTTTTCTTTGTATTTCTAATCTATTTTTTCCTATAGATAATGAAATAATATTCATTAATGCTAATGCAAAAGTACTTGTTTTTATTCCTCCCCCAGTAGAAGCCGGAGAAGCTCCTATCCACATCAAAAAAATAGTAAAAAAAATAGTAATTGGAGCTAAAGTGTTCATATTTAATACATGAAACCCAGCTGTTCTAGTTGTAGCTGAAGAAAAGAATGAAACAATCCACTTTCCATGAAAGGAAGAATGTTCGGAAAGAGAACCATAATATTCACTAGCATAATAAAAAATAGTTCCAAAAAAAAGTAAATAAAAAGTTGTTAAAATAACAATTTTTGTATTTAAAGTTACTACATGTGCAGGGCATCTAAGATCCTCATCTTTAAAAATTCTGAAAAAATATTTCTTGATAACTAACCATATATATGCAAAAAAATTAAATAAAATATTAAAACCTATTCCTCCCAATATTAATAAAAAAGCAATAATTAATTGAAATAAATAATTAAATCTAACAGATTTTGAATATAGTCCTTGACTTAAAGTAGAAAAACCACTATTACAAAAAGCGGATATAGAATGAAAAATAGAAAAAAATAAAAGATTATCAGATTCTATTGTATTTGCATTATTTTCAATAGAAAAATAAATTAACAAAGTTCCTATAAATTCTACTGTTAAAGTAAACATAACTACTTTTACGGCTAAACTAAGAACGTTATTTGTCGTTTTTGTATTTAAAAAATTACTAATAAAAATGGCTTCTTTAAAAGAAAATCCATCTCTAAAAAAATAACTAAAAAAGGAAGTAATAGTTAAAATACCCAATCCCCCCAATTCTATTAGAATAAGTATAAAAATTTTACCTAAATATGTAAAATCTTTAGCCGTATCTAATACGACTAAACCTGTTACACATACAGCGCTAGTAGAAGTAAATAAAGCATCTACAAATGATATTTTTTTTACTGTAGATGCTGGTAGCATTAACAAGATAGAACCTAAAAAGGATAAAAAAACAAAACTTGTAATAAATATAAAAGCAGGATTATGAATTTTAACATATACTATTCGTATAAAATAAGTAATACGAATTAGAATATATAAAATTAAACTAATGAGTGTATAAATTTTAATATCTGAAATAACTCTTTCATTATAATAAGAAAAAATGAATATTTTTAGAAATGAAAGTATAAGAGAGAATATAAGAACAAAAAAAGATAAAAAAATCATGGATCTATAACCTTTTTCAAGATTTTTATTAAAAAAAATAAAAAAGTGTAATATACTTGTTATTGATACAATTCCTAAAAGGATTTCTACATTAAAAAATCGAAAACTTTTCCATCCTAAAGAAAGAATTATATAAATGAATATAATTGGAGTAAACATATCCAAAAAATTTTTAAATTTAATTTGGATCATGGTTTTATATGATAAATTTTTTTCTATTTTCTTTCTATGAATAGACTATACAAAAAATAAAAAATATTTTGAAACAAAAAAAATTTCTTTATTATATAATCACAAATATTAATAATATAAGAAAAGGTTTTTTTATATAAAATCTTATCAACCATATAAAAAATGTAATACTTTTCCTAAGTTATGTCGTAGGATTTTTTTACTATATAGTTTTTTTTAAAAAATTATGTATTTCTTTTTTATAAGTAAAAAGGAATAAATTTTTCCATATTAGAAAAACTTTTTTTACAAAATTTTTTATAAGAAATAAGAGACATATCCATTGCAGATGGATTTTTGTAAAAAAAATTATTTTTTTTTGTAGAAAAAAATTTTTTTTTGAGAGAAAAAGTATTTCCTATGAAATGAACTTTTTTATATTTTTTTGAGATAGATTTAAAAAAATCGTCATCTAGTTTTTTTATTTTGATAGGATTTATTCTTTTTTTTGATTCATTAAATAATGAAATGTAGAAAAAATCAGATTTAGCATGTACCATAGGTATCAAAAATCCTTTTTTTATAAAATTATAACCCATGACCATTATTGTCAACGTATCTACAGATAACAAGGGAATATTTAAAGCAGAACACAAACCTCTAGCCGCCGATGCCCCTATTCTCAAAGAAGTATAGGATCCTGGTCCTTTGTTAACACAAACAGATTTTAAATCTTTAAGATGAATTCCGGAAATATTTATAACATATTGTATAAACGCATGCAATTTTTCGGAATGAAAATAATCTTCTGAAGATTCTTCTACAGAAGTTAAACATATTCCATTTTTAGCAATACTAACTGAACAATTTTTAGTAGAAGTTTCTAAATTTAGGATTAAAGACATATTAAAAAATTTTATTTAAATAATGTATTCATATCAATCAAATGATAAAATAGAAAAAATAATTAGATATATTGTTTCTTGGTTGAAAAAATATATTCGAAGATCTCAATCTAATGGTTTTATCATTGGAATATCTGGAGGAATTGATTCTTCAGTCACTTCTTTCTTAGTAGCTATGACAAAATATCCCACTATTATATTAGAAATGCCCATTATAGAAAAAAAAAAAAATTTTTTACCTATAAAACATGCAAACTTTTTGAAAAAAAAATTTTCGAACGTCCATTATTTTGAAAATGATTTGTCTATTTTATTCAAAACTTTTTGTAATACAACAAATGATATTCAAAAAAAATCGAATCTTCCTTTAGCATTAGCTAATGTAAAATCCCGTATTCGTATGTTAACTTTATATTATTATGCTAATATCAAAAATTATCTTGTTGTTGGAACTGGAAATAAAGTGGAAGATTTTGGAGTCGGTTTTTTTACAAAATATGGAGATGGAGCTGTAGATTTACACCCTATAGCCGATTTGACTAAAAGCGAAGTCCGTATTTTGGCTAAAAAATTAAATATTATTGATGAAATTCAAAAGGCAAAACCAACGGATGGACTTTGGGAAGATCAAAGATCAGATGAAGAGCAATTAGGAATAACTTATGAAGAATTAGAATGGGCAATGAATTTTGTGGAGAAAAAAAAATATGCTTTTTCTGAAATAGAATATAAAATTTTAAATAAATATAAAAAATTACATAAAAAAAATAGACATAAAATGATTCCTATTCCTATATGTAAAATACCTGATAGTATAAAAAAAAATTAAAAATACTATTATTAAAATATTAAATAATAAATCATAACAAAATCGTTTTTGTAACTTTGTTTTTCATGTATTAAGTTCATTTTATGATGGAAGGAAAACATAATAAAATTTTAAAAAAAAAAGAATTAAATCAAAAATATAATTCTATTTTAAATCATTCAACTAACAATCCAAAACTTATTTTACATAATAATATTTTTTTTATTTATGAGTGAGGAAAAGAAAATTGAAAAAATAGAAAAACATTTTTTTCATATTATGGAAATTTTAGGTTTAGATATGAATGATGATAGTTTACGAAAAACACCAAAACGAGTTGCAAAAATGTTTATACGAGAAATATTTAGCGGACTGGATCCAAAAAATACACCTAATTTTTCCATTTTTGAAAATAAATATAAATACAACCAAATGTTAATAGAAAAAAATATAACAGTTTATTCTACTTGTGAACATCATTTTCTTCCCATTATAGGAAAAGCACATGTAGGTTATATTTCTAATGGAAAAGTTGCTGGGCTTTCTAAAATTAATAGAATTGTAAATTTTTATGCAAAAAGACCACAAGTTCAAGAACGTTTAACTATACAAATTGTTCAATCTTTAAAAAAGATGTTAGAAACAAAGGATGTTGCTTGCATTATAGAAGCAAAACATTTATGCGTAAATTCTCGTGGAATAAGAGATACAGACAGTAGTACGATTACTACTGAGTTAATAGGGGCCTTTAAAAAGGATTCAGAAATTAGAAAAGAATTTTTGCATCATATTGGAATTTCTTAAATGGAAAAAATGGAAGAAAAAAATTACCAAAAAGAAAATAGAAATCATTTAAAAATATATAACTCTTTAACAGAAAAAAAAGAATTATTTTATCCAATTCATAAGAAATATGTTGGAATTTATGTATGTGGACCTACAGTTTATAATTCCTTACACTTAGGAAATTGCAGAACTTTTATATCATTTGATATCGTTTTTCGTTATTTAAAACATTTGGGATATAAAGTACGTTATGTGAGAAATATTACAGATGTTGGACATTTAGAAAATGAAGATTTTGACATAGAAGATAAAATTTCAAAAAAATCTCGTATAGAAGGACTTGAACCAATGGAAATAGTTCAAAAATATACTATTTCTTTTCACAATTTATTAAATGTTTTAAATCTATTACCTCCAAGTATAGAACCTACGGCTACAGGTCATATTATAGAACAAATAGATATGATTCAAAAATTAATTCAAAAAAAATTAGCCTATGAAATAAATGGTTCTGTTTATTTTAATTTAACAGAATATAGAAAATTTCATTCTTATGGAAGAATAAGCAAAAATAAAGTTGATCAACTTTTTTATAAAAAATTAAAATTTACTGAAGAAAAACGTGGATTTCATGATTTTTCTCTTTGGAAAAAAGCTCATTCTAATCATATTATGAATTGGAATTCTCCATGGGGAAAAGGATTTCCTGGTTGGCATATAGAATGTACTACAATGAGTACAAAATATTTAGGAGAAACCTTTGATATTCATGGTGGAGGAATAGACCTAAAATTTCCTCATCATGAATGTGAATTAGCACAAGCTATAGGAATTTATGAAAAAAATGATTTTGTTCATTATTGGATGCACACAAATATGCTTACTTTAAATGGAAAAAAAATGAGCAAATCCACAGGAAATTTTTTGGAATTACAAGATATTACTTGTAATAAAAATTTTTTTCCTAGTATTTTTAGATTTTACATTTTACAAACTCATTATAGAAATATTATGAATTTTTCCAATAAAGGACTAGTAGAAGCTGAAAAAGGATATCATAAAATTATGAAAGCTATAAAAATATTAAAAAATTCAGAACCTGAAATATCAGAAAATTGTGATACTTTTAATGTTTATCACTGGATAGATATTTGTTATAAAGCTATTAATGATGATTTTAATATTCCTTTATTGATAACTCATTTATTTCAAGTTTCTACATATATTATCAATAATAATTCCATTCAAAATTTACCTCATTTTCATCTATTAAAAAAATATATGATTTATTTTGTTTTTGATATTTTAGGAATTCAAGAAATCAATTATCATGAAGAAAATTCTAAAAAATTCAAAACCCTTATAGAAAAATTAATTAAAATTCGTATAGAAGCAAGAAAACAAAAACATTGGATCATTTCAGATAAAATTCGGAAAGAATTATATCATATAGGAATTTCATTACATGATAAAAAATTTTCTTCATAGAGCTTTTAAAGCCTGATCGAGGTCTTCTATAAGATCGTCTACATTTTCTATTCCAATAGATAAACGAATCATAGAATCTTGTATTCCTGCGTTAATCCTGATATCTAAAGGAGTTGATTTGTGAGTCATAGTTACCGGATGACAAATTAAACTTTTTGTTCCTCCCAAACTTTCTGCTAGTTTAAATAATCTTGTAGATGTTACAACTTGTTTTGCGGATTCTATTGTATTTTTTTTTAAACTAAAAGAAATAATCCCTCCAAAATATCGTTGTTGTTTTACTGCAATAAAATGGTTTTTATGATGAGATAATCCAGGATAATAAATTTTATCTATTTTATCACTATTTTTTTTATCCTTTAAAAAAGAAGCGATTTTATATGCACTTTTAGATTGTTTTTTAATACGTAAGTATAACGTTTGGACTCCTCTTATAGTCAACCAACAATCGATAGGAGATAAAACACCTCCTGTTGCATTTTGAATATACTTTAGTTTTTCATATAAATCTATATTTTTCACAGTAATCAATCCAGCTAATACATCCGAATGTCCTGATAAATATTTTGTTGCACTGTGAACAACTATATCTGCTCCTAGTTTTAAAGGATTTTGAATAGCAGGAGAAGCAAATGTATTATCTACAACAACTAAAACAGTTGGATTTTTCTTTTTTGATTTATTACTAATAAATTCTATATCAGATATTTTTAATGTAGGATTAGTTGGTGATTCTAACCAAATTAATTTTGTATTATCAGAAATAGAGGATATAGTTTTTTCTATATCTGTCGTATCTACAAAATTAGTACTAATTCCTAATTTTTTGTATAAATTAAGTAAACGGAATGTTCCTCCATAAATATCATCCACAGCTATGATTTCATCTCCAATTTTTAGTAATTTTAATACGGCATCTACGGATGCTAATCCAGAAGAAAATGCTAAACTAGCATAACCGTATTCCAAATTAGTTATTAATTTTTCTAATATTTTTCTTGTAGGATTATTAGTTCTAGTATAATCAAATCCTTTATGTATACCAGGAGATTCTTGTACATAAGTTGACGTTTGATATATTGGTGTAGAAATAGCGCCTGTAAGAGGATCAGATAAAATATTTTGAATAATTTTTGTTTCTTCCTTCATTGTAAGATTTATTTCATATAATATCGTATACAAATGTACTTAAAATGAAAATACAATTTTTGGGATTTTTTTTTATAAGAAAAGACATTTTTTTTGAAAAAAATATAAATTTGTTTTCTATTTTTCTACTATTAGTATAAAAATGAATACAAGAAAGAAAATAATATATTTATTATTCTTTTTTTTGTTTTTATTTTTCTTTTTTTTTGTAGAATCTTCTGATAAGAAAAAGAAAAATCGTGAAATAAAAAATGAAAAAAAGAGTATGGATATAGCTCATACTATTTTGGATCATGTCAGTGATTCTCATGAATGGCATATTGCAGGTACTCCAAATCATGGAATTATTTTTCCTCTACCAGTTATTTTATGGAATAATGGATTTGAATTTTTTTTTTCCTCTAATTTTTCATACGGTAATGTAGTGAAAGGAAAACATGGATATTATAAAATGTTTAGGCAGACAATATATAAAACTAATAATATAGGATCATTACATATGGATTCAAAAGGATATCCAAAAAATGATAAACCTTTGGATCTTTCTATAACCAAAAATTTGGTCTCCATTTTCATATCCTCTTTTTTATTGTCTTATCTTTTTATACGGATGAAACATAGTTATAAAAATCATCAAACAAAATGGCGTCTAGGAATTTTTTTAGAATTTTTCATCTTATTTATAAGAAATGAAATTGCAATTCCTAATATTGGAAAAAAATATAAAAAATTTCTTCCTTTTTTGTTAACATCCTTTTTTTTTATATTAATTAATAATTTAATAGGTATTATTCCAGGGTTTCCAAATGTAACAGGAAATATAAATATAACATTAGTATTAGCTACTATGACATTTATTGTAACCAATATAAATGCAAATGTGAGTTATTGGAAACACATTTTTTGGATGCCAGGAGTTCCAATAGGAATTAAATTATTATTAGCTCCTATAGAATTTATTGGTATTTTTATTCGTCCGTTAACTTTGTGCATTCGATTATTTGCTAATATTACTGCTGGACATATAATTATTTTAAGTTTTGTTTGTCTCATTTTTATCTTTAAAAATTTTTTCGTAACTGGTTTTTCCATAATTTTTGGTTTTTTTATTTCTATGCTAGAAATTATGGTATCTTTTTTACAAGCTTTTATTTTTACAACTTTGTCTTCTTTACTTATAGGAATGTCTGTTAAAGATTATGACAATGATAAAATACATTAAAATTATAATAATATGGATA
The DNA here is from genome assembly GCF_003573915.1 of Blattabacterium cuenoti STAT. GTDB lineage: Bacteria > Bacteroidota > Bacteroidia > Flavobacteriales > Blattabacteriaceae > Blattabacterium > Blattabacterium cuenoti_A. The sequence continues at coordinate 86,420 of NZ_AP014608.1, forward strand.
TAGATTTAACATATTCAGGTTTAGCTGCTTTAGGATCTGGGCTCGCAGTAATAGGAGCAGGGTTAGGGATTGGAAAGATTGGAAGTTCTGCAATGGATGCCATTGCTAGACAGCCTGAAGCTTCAAATAAAATACAAAATACTATGATCATAGCTTCTGCCTTGATCGAAGGAGCTGCGTTATTTGGAATAGTTACTACATTATTAGCTGTATTTAAATAAAATTTCAATGGATTTAGTAACCCCTTCTATTGGACTCATTGTTTGGCATACAATAATATTTATAATTCTTATGCTTTTTCTTTCAAAATTTGCTTGGAAACCTATAATAAGTTTTATTGATCAAAGAGAGGAAAAAATTAAAATTTCTATTGAAAAAGCTGACCAAGTGAAAAAAAAATTGGAATCGATAGAAGATCAAAAAAATAAAATTTTAAAAAATGCTTATGTAAAAAGAGATATCATCCTGAAAGAAGCTATTCAAATTAGAGAAAAAATAAAATCAAAAGCAAAAAATGAAGGAATGATAGAAAAGAAAAAAATTATAGAAGAAACAAGAAAAACTATTCAAATAGAAAAAAAAGTAGCTATACTTCAATTAAAAAAGAAAATAGGAGATATTTCTATTCAAATATCCGAAAAAATATTAAAAAAAGAATTAGATCAATACAATAAACAAGATCAATTAATAAAAGAATTAGTAGATAAATTATACTAATTTTATTGAAATGTTATCAAATAAAAATCAAAAAATCATTCAACATTATGCAAGAGTTTTTTTCGAATATTCTATTACGAATATGAATGATAATAATATTGAATTTTTTTATCAAAAACTAAACAAAGTATCTACATTTTTAAAAAAAAATACATACATACATACAATTATTAACACAGATCTATTATATACTGAAAAAAAAATAGAAATTTTCAAAAAAATATTCTATAATTTTGATGCTTTACTTTTTAAATTTACTAAAATTCTCATCCTAAAAAAGAGAGAATCTTTTTTAAAAGAAATTTTTTTAGAATTTAATAGGATATACGAAGAAAATCGAAAAGGATTTGTTAAATCTATCGTAATTTCTGCTTTTCCCTTGAAAGAGGAAACAAAAAAAATGATTGCACATAAATTATATAACAAAAAAAACAAAAAAAAATTTTATATCATTAATAAAATAGATAAATCTATTATTGGAGGTTTTATATTTCGTATAGGATATAAAGAATGGAATTTCAGTGTTCAAGAACAGTTATTATGTATTCAAAAATACGTATTTCAAAATCATAAATATAATTAGTTAAACAAAATTAAAGTTTTTATCCTCATATGTCAGATTTAAAATATTCTGAAATATCTTCAATTCTTAAGGAAGAATTATCAAATTTTCAATTTGAATCAAAATTAACTGAATCTGGTATTATTGTTCAAATAGGAGATGGAATTGTTCGGGCCTTTGGATTAAATTCCGCTTTTTATGGAGAACTAGTGGAATTCCATTTTGGAATTAAAGGAATGGTTCTAAACTTAGAAGAAGATCATGTTAGCATTGTTTTATTTAGTTCATCAAAAAAATTGAAAGAAGGAGATACCGTAAAAAGAACTGGAAAAATTTTTTCGATTAAAGTAGGAGAAAATATGTTAGGACGTGTTGTAGATGTATTAGGAAATCCTATAGATGGAAAAGGACCTATAGAAGGAAAATTATTTGAAATGCCGTTGGAAAGAAAAGCTCCAGGAGTAATTTATAGAGAACCGGTTCAAGAACCTCTTCAAACAGGAATAAAGTTTATAGATTCTATGATTCCTATAGGAAAAGGACAAAGAGAATTAATTATTGGAGATAGACAAACTGGAAAAACAACCATAGCTATTGATACAATTATTAATCAAAAAAGATTTTTTGAAAAAAATCATCCTGTTTATTGTATTTATGTAGCTATTAGTCAAAAAGGTTCTACTATAGCAAGGATTTCAAAAATATTACAAGAAAAAGGAGCTATGCCTTATACAATTATAGTTTCTTCTACTTCTTCTGATCCCGCTTCTATGCAAATTTTTGCTCCTTTTTCTGGAACTGCAATCGGAGAATACTTTCGGGATACAGGTCGTTCTTCTTTAATAATATATGATGATCTTTCAAAACAAGCAGTTTCTTATAGAGAAATGTCCCTATTGTTAAGACGTCCACCTGGTAGAGAAGCCTATCCAGGAGATGTTTTTTATTTACATTCTCGTCTTTTAGAAAGATCAGCTAAAATTATAAAAGATCAAAAAATGGCTGAAAAAATGAATGACATTCCACTTTCTATTAGAAAAAAAATAAAAGGTGGAGGTTCTTTAACCGCTTTACCTATTATTGAAACTCAATCTGGAGATATATCTTCTTATATTCCTACTAATGTTATTTCTATTACAGATGGTCAAATTTTCTTAGAAAAAGACTTATTCCACTCTGGAATTCGTCCTGCAATTAATGAAAGTATATCTGTTTCTCGTGTAGGAGGGGCTGCACAAATTCAATCTATGAGAAAAATATCTGGAACTCTAAAATTAGATCAAGCTCAATTTAGAGAATTAGAATCTTTTTCAAAATTTGGGGCTGAACTAGATTCATCTACTATGAATATTCTAAAAAAAGGAAGAATTAATATAGAGATCTTAAAACAAACCCCTCATACTCCTTATGATATAGCAGATCAAATAGCGATTATTTATGCTGGAACTAAAAATTTACTTAAAAATATTCCTTTTAATAAAATTTCAGATTTTGAAAAAGAATATCTTTTTTATTTAAACGAAAAATATGAAAGTGTTTTAAATTCTATAAGAAATGGAATTTTTGATAAAAAAATATCTGATATTTTAGAAACAGTAGCCTTAAAATTAAATGATAAATACGTTTCTTAATTTTTATTTTATGTCTAATCCAAAAGAAATCAAGAGAAGAATATTATCTACAGAATCAGTTATAAAGACTACAGAAGCAATGAAAATGATTTCTATAGTAGAATTACGAAAAACAAAAAAATCGCTAGAAAAGGTAAGAAATTATTTAGATTCCATAAAATCAATTTTTTTCGATCTTCTATTGATAGAAAATAAAAAAAATATTGAAAAAAATCAATTTTTTTCAAAAAAAGGAAAAATAAAATTATTTATTGTATTTACCTCTGATCGTGGATTATGTGGAACTTTTAATTCTTTAATTTTTTCAAAAATTAATTCTCTTTTTAAAAGAGAAGAAAAATTACATAATGAATGTTTATTTTTTCCTATTGGAAAAAAAGGTTTTGATTTTTTATGTAAAAACAAAAAATATAATATATACGATCAAAATTGGATAGAAAGTAATTTATTCTATAAAAAAGTACAATTTTTAGTATCAGAGTTAATTTTTAATTTTTTAAAAAGAAAATTTTCTTCTATTTATTTAATATATAATCATTTGAAAAAATCATTTCTACAAGAAGTAGTAATAGAAAAATTTTTACCAATCGATTTCAAAAATTTTAGAAAAAAAACACTAGAATTTTCCTATATTCTAGAACCTTCTCAAGAAGAAATAATTAATTTTATAATTCCAAAATTTTTAAATACAAAATTATTAAAAATTTTTTTTGAATCTATCATAGCAGAACATACATCCCGTATGATATCTATGCATAAAGCAACAGAAAACGCTTCCGATCTTAAACAAGATCTAATATTAAATTATAATAAAGAAAGACAAACTGCCATTACTAAAGAAATACTTGAAATTATAAGCGGATTAGAATCTTTAAATTAAATTAAAGAAAATAAAACATTTTGAACGAAATATCACATAATTTTTTTATGGAAAAAAAAATAATGTTAACAGGAATTAGAAGTACAGGAACTCCTCATTTAGGAAATATTTTAAGTGTTATTATTCCATCTGTATCTATAGCTAATAAAAATGCAAAACATTCTTCATTTATATTTATAGCGGATTTACATTCTATGATTCAAATGGAAAAAGAAAGTATAAGTACCATTAAAAATTATACTTATCAAATTGCAGCAGCATGGTTAGCTTTTGGATTAAACATAGATAATTGTTTATTTTATAGACAATCAGATATTTCTTCCGTTACCGAATTAGCTTGGTATTTTAATTGTTTTTATCCATATAAAAGACTTACATTAGCACATGCTTTTAAAAAAGAAATAAAAGAAATAGATAAAAAAAAAATAAGTGTTGGTTTATTTACTTACCCTATTTTAATGGCTGCTGATATTTTACTTTATAACGCAAAACTTATTCCAGTAGGAAAAGATCAATTACAACATATAGAAATAGCTCGTCGTATTGCCTATTATTTTAATAAAAAAATAGGAAAACAATTATTTGTATTACCTAATGCTTTTTTACAAAAAAAAATGTTTGTAATAGGAACAGATGGAACAAAAATGAGCAAATCTAAGAAAAACTGTATTAATATTTTTTCTTCAGATGAAATTTTGAAAAAACAAATTATGAGTATTCGTACAGATAGTAAGTCTGTAAAAGAGAAAAAAAACCCAGAAACTGATTATATTATTTCTTTATATAGTTTGATAGCTCCTGTAGATAAAATAGAGATTATGAAAAAAAAATATATGAAAGGAGGATATAGCTATTTCGAGGCAAAAATTGCATTATATGAATACATCATTCATAAATTTTCGTCGGAAAGAAAAAAATTTTTTTCTTTCATAAAAAATAAATCTTTATTGGATCATATTTTAGATTCAGGTGCTAAAAAAGCAAAAAAAATAGCTGAAGAAAGATTAAATTTCATTAGAAAACATTTAAAATTCAATCCTATAATTTGATTTATCAAATATTTTTTGTCATTATGACACAATTATAATTTTTGGCAAATCTTTTGCTAATTACAGTCCATAGAATTATTTTGAAAATATTTTTATATTATGAACATTAATCAAAAAAATACTGAAGAACAGTCAAAACCATATTCTACTAATGAAATAAATAAGATAAAACCTTCTTTTTGTAAAAAAAAAGAAACTTATGATCCATTGAAAAAAGAAATTGAATTTCTGAAAAAAGAATTCGAAAAAGAAAAAGATAAATTCTTACGTCTTTTTGCAGAATTCGAAAATTACAAAAAACGGATCCAAAAAGAAAGATTTGATATTTTTAGAGATGTTCATGAACAAATTCTTATAGATTTAATTCCAATTTTAGATGATTTTGAAAGAGGAATTAAAGAATTAAAAAAATATCAAGAAGAACATCCAGTAAAAGGAATTTTTTTGATACAAGAGAAATTCATTAATATTTTAAAGGAAAAAGAATTAAATAAAATAAAGATAAAAAAAGGAGATGATTTTAATACAGATTTTCATGAAGCTATAACACAAATTCCAGCTGTTACGGAAGATTTAAAAGGAAAAATTATAGAAATCATAGAAGCGGGATATATTCTAAAAGGAAAAGTCATACGACACGCTAAAGTCATTATAGGAAAATAATTAATTTTATCTTCATGATGAAAAAAGATTATTACGAAGTATTAGGAGTTTCTAAAAATGCTTCTCCAGAAGAAATAAAAAAAGCTTATAGAAAACTAGCAATAAAATATCATCCAGATAAAAATTTAGATAATAAAAAGGAAGCAGAAGAAAAATTTAAAGAAGCGGCTGAAGCTTACGAAGTATTAAGTAATTCAGAAAAAAGACAACGTTATGATAAATTTGGACATTCCGGAATAAAAGGAAGTAGTTCGGGTTCAGGAATGAATATGGAAGATATCTTTGATAATTTTGGAGATATTTTTGCAGATGCATTTGGTGAAGGATTTTCTAGTTTTGGATTTGGAAAATCAAGTAGACACAGAACTATCAAGGGAAGTGATTTAAGAATAAGAGTAAAACTTTCATTAGAAGAAATAGCTAATGGAATAGAAAAAAAAGTTAAAGTTAAAAGATTAAAAGTTTCTAAAGGAATCAAATTTAAAAATTGTTCATCTTGTAATGGAACTGGTCAAATAATCCGAATCACTAATACTATTTTAGGAAGAATGCAAACTACTTCACAATGCGGGATATGTAATGGAACTGGAAAAATTATAGGAAATATTCCTTATGGAGCCAATAAACATGGATTAATTAAAGAGGAAGAATTAGTGAATATTAAGATTCCAGCAGGTCTTACAGAAGGAATTCAATTAAAAGTATCTGAGAAAGGAAATGAAGCCCCATTTGGTGGAATTTCTGGAGACTTGATTGTATTAATTGAGGAGATTCCTCATCCTAAATTAAAAAGAGAAGGGTGTAATCTTCATTATGATTTGTATATATCATTTCCAGACGCAATATTAGGAGCTTTAAAAGAGGTTCCAACTATTAATGGAAAAGCAAGAATAAAAATAGATTCAGGAACACAATCAGGAAAAACTCTTAGATTAAAAAATAAAGGATTACCTAATATTGAAGGATATGGATATGGAAGCCTTTTTATTCATGTTAATGTTTGGACTCCAAAAAAAATTAATGAGGAACAAAGAAAATTCTTTGAAAAAATAAGAAAAAATGAAAATTTTCTTCCCCATCCCGGAAATTCAGAAAAATCATTTTTTGATCATGTAAGAGAAATGTTTTCTTAAAAAATCCTTTATTTTTTCATTTATTGAATAATTATTAGTTCCTCTACAATTCTATTTTTATTTTAATAAGATTCTTTATTATTTTATCAATTTTTATTATGATGCAAAAAGTAGTAGTTGGCCTTTCAGGTGGCGTAGATTCAAGTGTTGCTGCATTAATCCTAAAAAATAAGGGTTATGAAGTTATTGGTTTATTTATGCATAATTGGGAGGAAGATGATTTTAATCATCATCATAAATGTTCTTGGAAAGAAGATAGCATTGACGCTATGTTAGTAGCTAAGCAATTAGATATTCCTTTTCAAATAATCGATATGAAAAATGAATACAAAAAACATATTATAAATTATATGTTTAATGAATATAGTTTAGGAAAAACTCCTAATCCAGATATTTTATGTAACAAAAAAATAAAATTTAACATTTTTTTGAAAAAATCTCTTAATTTAGGAGCTAATTTTATTGCTACAGGACACTATGTTAATAAAGAAAAAATTATAAAAAACAGAAAAATAATTTATCGTCTTTTGATTGGAAAAGACTTTAATAAAGATCAATCATATTTTTTATGTCAATTAACACAATATCAGTTAAAAAAATCCCTATTTCCATTAGGTTTATTAACTAAAAACCAAGTAAGAAAAATAGCAGAAGTGCATAAATTATGGAATGCTCATAAAAAAGAATCTCAAGGATTATGTTTTGTAGGTAAAATTCATTTATTTAATTTTCTTAAAAAAAAAATCACTCCAAAAAAGGGAGAAATAATATATATTAATTCTACTGCTTCAGTATATCATGAAAAAAAAAATTTTTTTTCTAAAGAAGAAGAATTATTTTTTCTATCGAAAAAAAAAATATATAAAAAATCAGATGGAAAAATAATTGGTTATCATCAAGGTGCCTATTATTTTACTAAAGGACAACGTAAGGGAATAGCATTAGGAGGCTATAAAGAACCTCTTTTTGTTATAGATACTGATGTAAAAAAAAATATCGTTTATACAGGAATGGGAAAAAAACATCCAGGATTATATAGAAAATCTTTGTTTATTCAGGAAAATAATATTCATTGGGTTCGAAAAGACCTTTCAATTTTCGAAGGAGAAAAAATGAATGTTCTTTGTAGAATTCGTTATAGACAGCCATTACAAAAATCAAAATTATATAAAATAAAAAAAGGAATGTTTATCGAATTTGAAAATATGCAATGTGCTATAACGGAGGGGCAATTTGCTGTTTGGTATCTTGGAAAAGAATTAATCGGATCAGGAATCATCTCTATGATTTTATATTCCTTAATTTTTTAAATTGAAAATATATATCCACAATAATTTATTATATTTTTATTATTATAAACTTTATAATATATTTATTAATAAATTGAAAAAATAATAATATTTTAAAATAAAAACATAAAATCCTCTTTTATATAATCTATTTTTTTCATATTTTTGCATATTACATAATTAAAAAAAATTTCAGAATTCACTCTCATAAAGCTATTCAAATTCGGTTTTTTTATCCCCACTTTTTATAGCTCGGAGTGATCTTTTATTTTTAATAAAAATTCATGAAAAAAAAAATTAACAATTTTAGCCAAAAAATTACAAAAGAATCTAATTTACCAGCAGCACATGCTATGTTATATGCTACAGGATTAAAAGAATTAGATTTTTGTAAGGCCCAAATAGGAATTGTTAGTAATTGGTATGAAGGAAATCCTTGTAATATGCATTTATATAAATTATCCGAAAAAATAAAATCATCGGTTATAACTAAAGATCTAGTAGGATTTCAATTTTCTACTATTGGAGTAAGCGATGGAATTACCATGGGAACTTCAGGAATGAGGTATTCACTTCCTTCTAGAGAATTAATAGCAGATAGTATAGAAACTGTAGTAGATTCTCATCATTATGATGGAGTAATAGCTATACCTGGATGTGATAAAAATATACCAGGAGTTATGATTGCTTTACTGAGATTGAATAGACCATCTATTATCGTATATGGAGGAAGTATTTCTTCTGGAAATTATAATGGAAAAAAATTAGATATAATTTCTTCTTTTGAAGCTTTAGGAAAAAAAAATACTTTTCAAATTTCCGAAAATGAATACAAAAATATCGTAAAAAATTCTTGTCCAGGTCCAGGAGCTTGTGGAGGTATGTATACGGCAAATACTATGGCTTCTGCCTTAGAAACTATGGGAATGATGCTTCCTTATTCTTCTTCTTCTCCTTCAACAAGTGAAAATAAAAAAATAGAATGTAAAGAAGTTTCTAAACATATTAAAAATCTATTAAAAAAAAACATTAAACCAAAAGATATAGTAACTAAAAACTCTATAAAAAATGGAGTGAAATTGGCAATGTGTTTAGGTGGATCTACTAATTTAGTCTTACATTTTTTAGCTATTGCTAAATCAGCAAATATTGATTTCTCTTTAAAAGAATTTCAAAAAATTAGCAATCAAGTCCCTCTTATTGGAAATTTGAAACCTAGTGGTTTATTCTTAATGGAAGATATTCACAAATATATAGGAGGAATGCCTGTTATTATAAAATATTTATTAAATGAAGGAATATTATATGGAGATTGTTTAACTGTTACTGGAAAAACATTATATGAAAATATGAAAAATATTCCTAATATAACTTTTAATCAAAAAATTATTCATTCTTTAGATAAACCCATAAAAAAAAATAGCCATATCAGAATTTTGTATGGAAATTTAGCTCCTGAAGGAGCTATAGCTAAAATTACTGGAAAAGAAGGAACAATTTTCAGAGGAAAAGCTCGTGTTTTTAATTCGGAAAAAGAAGCAAATTCAGCTATTATAAATAATGAAGTTTTACCTGGAGTTGTTATTGTAATACGATACGTAGGACCAATAGGAGGACCAGGAATGCCAGAAATGTTAAAACCAACATCGTACATTATGGGATCTGGTTTAGGCAAAAAAGTCGCTCTTATTACAGATGGTAGATTTTCAGGAGGATCACATGGTTTTGTCGTAGGACATATTACTCCAGAAGCACAATCTGGAGGATTAATTTCTTTAGTACAAAATGATGATTTTATCAAAATAGATACGGAAAATAATATTATTACTCTTGAAGTAAAAAACGAAGAAATCCAAAAAAGAAGAAGAATATGGATTCCTCCTTTATTAAAAGTTAAAAAAGGATATTTATATAAATATGCAAAAACGGTATCTTCAGCTTCTGAAGGATGTATTACAGATTAATTCTAGTTTTTTTTTGATTTTAGTATGGAAAAAAAGTTATTCTATGGTTCAGAAATAGTAATAAAAGCACTTTTATACGAAAAAGTAGAATATATATTTGGATATCCAGGAGGAGCGATTATGCCGATATATAATTCCTTACACGATTACTTAAATTCCATTTCGCATATTCTTATGCGTCACGAACAAGGATTAATTCATGCAGCACAAGGTTACGCCAGAACAACTGGAAAAATCGGTGTATGTTTTACAACTTCGGGTCCAGGAGCTACTAATTTAATTACCGGATTAGCAGATGCTTTAATAGATAGCACACCTATTGTTTGCATTACTGGACAGGTTTCCTCTCATTTATTAGGAACTGACGCCTTTCAAGAAACAAATATTATAGATATATCTATTCCTGTAACAAAATGGAATATTCAAGTTTTAAAAGCTAAAAATATCTGTAAATCAATCCAAAAAGGATTCTTTATAGCTAAACAAGGAAGACCAGGACCTGTATTAATAGATATTACTAAAGATGCTCAACTTCAAAAAACTGTATTTCATTATACACGTTGTAAATATATAAAAAATTTTCATCCATATCCTTGCATAGAAAACAAAAAAATTATGGAAGCGGCAAAATTAATTAATTCGGCTAAAAAACCCTTGGTACTTGTAGGTCAAGGAGTAATTTTAGCAGAAGCAGAAAATGAATTTAAAAAATTTGTTGAAAAAACAGGAATTCCAGTAGCTAGTACTCTATTAGGATTAGGAGTGTTAAATAGTAATCATCATTTATATGTAGGAATGTTAGGAATGCATGGAAACTATGCTCCTAATATTTTAACTAATCAATGTGATATTCTTATTGCAGTAGGAATGCGATTTGACGATCGTGTAACTGGAGATATTAAAAAATATGCTAAGCAAGCTAAAGTTATTCATTTAGAAATAGATTCTTCCGAAATCAATAAAAATATCTTATGTCATGTCCCAATTTTGGGAGATTGTAAATTATCTTTAAAAAAATTGATTTTCTATGTTAATGAATCTATTCATACAAAATGGAAAGATAAATTCTTTCAACTTAAAAGAAAAGAAAAAACTATAGTAATACAAAGAGATCTTTATCCAAAAAAAAAAGGAATCACCATGGGTGAAGTAGTAAAATGGATAAACCAATATAAAAAAAAAAATGCAGTTCTTGTAACTGACGTAGGACAACACCAAATGATAGCTTCAAGATATTTCAATTTTACTTGTAAAAAAAGTCAAATAACTTCTGGAGGATTAGGAACTATGGGTTTTGCTTTACCGGCTTCTATAGGAGCTCAATTAGGAGCTAAAAATAGACAAATTCTTTGTATTGTAGGTGATGGAGGTTTTCAAATGACAATTCAAGAAATGGGATCTATCTTAGAATATAAAATTCCTATTAAAATTGTATTATTAAATAATAATTTTTTAGGAATGGTACGTCAGTGGCAACAGCTTTTTTTTGATAAACGTTATTCATGTACAGAATTAGTGAATCCAAATTTTATAAAACTAGCTCAAGCTTATAATATAAAAGCAAAAAAAGTAAATAAAAGAGAAGAGCTAGAAAACTCAGTAAAAAAAGCATTAAATCATAAAAAAGCTTTTTTATTAGAAGTTATAATTGAAAAAGAAGATAACGTGTTTCCTATGATTCCTTCAGGAGCATCTGTAGATGAAATTCGTTTAACATGAATTAATGATAATTATAAATAAAATATAAAAATAATATATAAAAAAATATTATGAAAAATAAATTCAGAATAATAATTTTAGGAGAAAAAGAAACAAGATTATTAAGTAGGATTCTTATTATTTTCAATCGAAAAAACATTAAAACTGATCACATTAATATATCTAATAAAAATAAAAAAAAACCCATTGATACTAATAACCAATATGTTATAGACTTAAAATGTAAAGAAGATCAATTATTTAAAATCAAAAAATTAATTGAAAAATTAATTGGTATTATTCATGTTTATTCTTACAAATTAAAAGAAAAAATTTATGAAAAAAAATGGATTTACCATTAGATACAACATATTAAAATTAAATAATAAAAATTATGAAAATTAAATTCGGATCAATAGAAGAAACTATCATTACAAGAGACGAATTTCCATTATCTAAAGCTATAGAAATTTTAAAAAAAGAAACTATTTCTGTTTTGGGATATGGAATTCAAGGTCCTGGACAATCTCTTAATTTAAGAGATAATGGTTTTAAAGTTATAGTAGGACAAAGAAAACATTCTCTTTCTTGGGAAAAAGCATTAAAAGATGGATGGATAGAAGGTAAAAATCTTTTTTCTTTAGAAGAAGCCTCTGAAAAAGGGAGTATACTTATGTATTTATTATCAGATGCAGGTCAAATCTCTTTTTGGCCTATTCTTATAAAATATTTAACTGAAGGAAAATCTTTATATTTTTCACATGGATTTGGATTAACTTTTTGTCATCAAACAAAAATTTCTCCATCTAAAAAAATAGATATTTTTTTAGTAGCACCTAAAGGATCAGGAACCAGTTTAAGAAAACTTTTTAAAAAAGGAAAAGGAATTAACTCTAGCTATGCTATTTATCAGGATTATAGTGGAAATAGTTTAGAAAAAACTTTATCAATTGGAATTGGAATAGGATCGGGATATTTATTTGAAACAAATTTTAAAAATGAAGTGTATTCTGACTTAGTCGGAGAAAGAGGAACTTTGATGGGAGCTATACAAGGAATTTTTTCAGCACAATATCAAATATTAAGAGAAAAAGGACATTCTCCTTCAGAATCTTTCAATGAAACTGTAGAAGAATTAACTCAAAGTTTGATGCCTTTAGTATCGGAAAACGGAATGGACTGGATGTATGCTAATTGTTCTACTACGGCACAAAGAGGTGCTTTAGATTGGTGGAAAAAATTTAGAGATGCTACTCTTCCAGTATTTCAAGAATTATATCATGAAGTTTCTTCTGGAAATGAAGCAAAAAGAATTATTAAATCCAATAGTGACATAGATTATAGAAAAAAATTACAAAAAGAATTACAGGATCTTAGAAAAAGTGAATTATGGAAAGTAGGATCTAAAATTCGAAATCTTAGACCTGAAAAAAAAAGACAAAATTAACTTATAATATTTATTCAATAATTTATTTTAAAAGATTGAAAAATGAATTTAAAGGATACTTTCCTTCTTCTAAAGAAATAATTAAAGCTAAAAATATATTAAAAAATATTATTTATGAAACTCCATTACAAAAAAATTTCATTTTATCAGAAAAGTATAAAGCAAGTGTTTTTCTTAAAAGAGAAGATTTACAAATTATACGTTCATATAAAATTAGAGGAGCTTATAATAAATTAAAAAGTTTATCTCATTTAGAAAATCTAAAAAAAGGAATCATTTGTGCTAGTGCAGGAAATCATGCACAAGGAGTTGCTTATTCTTGCAATATCCTAAAAATACCGGGTAAAATCTATATGCCGAATACTACACCCAAACAAAAAATAGAAAGAGTAAAAATGTTTGGAAAAGAATATACAGAAATTTTATTGATCGGAGATACTTTTGATGCAGCTAGTTATGAAGCAATAAAAGATTGTAAAAAAAATGAAAAAATTTTTATTCATCCTTTTGATGATATTAAAATTATAGAAGGGCAAGCCACTGTTGGCTTAGAAATTTTACAACAATCTATTTCAGAGATAGATTACATTTTTATTCCTATTGGAGGAGGAGGGTTAGCTTCTGGTGTAGGAAGTTATTTTCAAGAAATTAGCCCTAAAACTAAAATTATAGGAGTAGAACCTAAAGGAGCTTCATCCATGAGTTTTTCTTTAAAAAAAGGAAAAATTGTTGAATTAAAAACAATAGACAGATTTATTGATGGTGCTTCAGTAAAAAAAGTAGGAAAATTAAATTTTAATATATGTCATCAAATATTATTTGATATTATAACCATTCCAGAAGGAAAAGTTTGCACAACAATTTTAGACTTATATAATTCAGATGCTATTGTAGCAGAACCTGCTGGAGCTCTTTCAATATCTGCCTTAGATTTTTATTCTGATAAAATAAAAGGAAAAACTATTGTATGTATTTTAAGTGGAGGAAACAATGATATTACAAGAACGGAAGAAATTAGAGAAAGATCCCTTCTGTATGAAAAAAAAAAACATTATTTTATTGTAAAATTTCCTCAAAGGGCTGGCTCTTTAAAAGAGTTTGTAAACAATATATTAGGACCTAAAGATGACGTTACTTATTTTGAATATTCTAAAAAAACTTCTAAAGAAGAAGGTCCTGCAATAATAGGAATCGAATTAGCAGATAAAAACGAATTTTCTGGATTGTTAGGAAGAATGAAAAAATATAAAGTTCATTTTCAATATTTAAATAAAAATCCAGATTTATTTCGTATTCTCATATGAAAAAATTTTGTACCCACGACTGGATTTGAACCAGCACATCCTATACCGGATACCACCCCCTCAAAGTGGCGTGTCTACCTTTTCCACCACGTGGGCTTATATAATAATTATCTATTCTTTTTTATTTTATTGTTTTCATATGATAACAATTATATATATAATTTATTTAATTGAAATTATTTTTTTTATATTCATTTTTTTATTCAAATATAAAATTAATTGATATTTCATCAAAAAAAAATATAAACTATCTTTTTTTGAATGAATTATGAATTCTATTCAAATTAAAATAATATGAATATAGCAATAATAGGATATGGAAAAATGGGAAAATCTGTAAAAAAAATTGCAGAAATTAGAAACCATAAAATTTCATTATGTTCTGATAAAACTCCTTCTTTACATTTATTGAAAAATTCAAATTCAGATGTAGCGATAGAATTTAGTCTACCTAATTCTGCATTCAAAAATGTAAAAATTTGTATAGAAAATAACATTCCTATTGTAAGTGGAACTACAGGATGGATTGAAAAAATCCAAATTATTAAAGAAATCTGTAAAAAAAAAAATGGATCTTTTTTATATTCTTCTAACTTTAGTATTGGAATGAATATTTTTTTCGAAATCAATAAAAAATTATCTAAACTATTACAATTATACTCTAAAGATTATGAAGTAACAATAGAGGAAATTCATCACAAAGAAAAAATAGATAAACCTAGTGGAACAGCTATATCTCTAGCAAAAGATATAGTAAATAATAAAATGAAAAAAACATGGATTTTAGATGAGAAAAAA
Source organism: Blattabacterium cuenoti STAT (assembly GCF_003573915.1). Taxonomy (GTDB): domain Bacteria; phylum Bacteroidota; class Bacteroidia; order Flavobacteriales; family Blattabacteriaceae; genus Blattabacterium; species Blattabacterium cuenoti_A. The sequence goes on from NZ_AP014608.1 coordinate 101,555, forward strand.
ACAAAAAATCAAATTTTGATTTTATCAAAAAGACTCGATCATGTGCCAGGAATACATATCGTAAAATATAAATCTCAAATAGAGGAAATAAAAATTAAACATCAAGCTTATAGTAGAGAAGGATTTGCTTTAGGAGCTGTTATTGCAGCAGAATGGATTCAAAATAAAAAAGGTATTTTTTCTATGAAAGAAGTTTTAGGAATATAACATATTTTTATGTATCAATATTTTATATTTAGTGTAATTTTCTTATTTTTTGAACATGTTATTCATGTTTTAGGAACATGGAATTTTTATAAAAAATTTGGTATAAAATCCTGGAAGATTCTTCTTCCTATATATAATATTTTTATTCTTTTAAAAATTTATAAAAGATCTATATGGTGGATTTTTCTATTACTCATACCATTAACTAGTATCATGTTAATTTTTACTTTATGGATGGATTTAATCCATATTTTTTTTAAAAAAAATAAAAGAATTTTTATTTTATTTTTTTTATCTGCCGGATTATATATTTTTTATATAAATTTTTTTAAAAAAATTCCAATTTTTAAAATTGAAGATTTAAAAAAGAAAGAAAAAAATATAGGAATTTTTTTAGCTATGGTTTTTTCTTTTATTACTCATACTTATATAGTTCAACCTTTTGTTATCCCTACTTCTTCTATGGAAAGAAATTTACTAGTAGGAGATTTTATACTAGTTAGTAAAATTCATTATGGATTACGAATGCCTATATCTCCAATATATATTCCTTTTACTCATAATAATATTATTGGAAATATAAAATCTTATATTTCTATTTTTCAATGGCCTTACTTTCGTTTTTCTCCTATACAATCTATAAAAAGAAATGATATAGTTGTTTTTAATTTTCCTAAAGATTCTAATCATAAAATAATAGATCGAAAAAATCATTATATCAAACGTTGTGTAGGATTACCAGGAGATTTAGTTTCTATTAAAAAAGGGATCTTATTTGTAAATCATAAAAAAGAAAAACCTTTTTTAGAAAAACAACAAGCTTATTTTATTAAAACAAAAAATATTCCTTTAAATACAGAATATCTTGAAAAAAATATGGATATCAAAGATATTGAATATTTTGGAGAAAAAAATAATGAATATTTTTATCAAATTATGTTAAATGAAAAAAAAGCTGTTTCTATAAAAAATTTATTTGAAAATATAATTTTTATAGAAAAAAGTATCCTTCCTATTCATTTTAAAGAACGTTATATATTTCCTAATCATTCTAATTGGAATAGAGATTTTTTTGGACCATTACACATTCCTAAAAAAGGAGAATTCATTAAATTAAATTCAAAAAATATTCACATTTATAATGAAATTTTCAATTATGAGAAAACTAAAAAATTTGATATTTCTTTAAAAAAATATTATAAAGTAAAAAAAAATTATTATTTCATGATGGGAGATAATAGACATAATTCATATGACTCTCGTTATTGGGGTTTTGTTCCAGAAGATCATATAGTAGGAAAACCTATATTTATATGGATGAGTATAAATTGGGATAGAAAAAATCCTATAAATATATTTAGTTGGAAATTTCGTTGGGATAGAATAATGAAAACAATAGAAGGAAAACATTCTTATTTATCCTTATTTTTTTTATTTTCATTTGTATATTTAATTTATTTTTTATTTAAAGCTGAAAAGAAATCATCAGTTCAATAAATCAATAAAAAATATTTTTTTTATTTCTCATAAAAAAACTTCCTATAAAATAACCAGATAAAACTCCTCCAATATGGGCAAAGTGAGCTACTCCAGGTGCTAAATTAAAAATAGAAGAAATAAAACTTCCAAAAATAAAAATAACAAGAGCTTTTCGAACTGCTATTGGAAAAGGAAAAGGAAGAATGAAAATTTTATGATTTGGAAAAAATTTAGCAAAAACCCCTAATATTCCACTTACGGCTCCGGAAGAACCCATCATAGGAGAATACATAGAACTATAAAGATTCATTTTTTGTTCTTCATTTAAATAATCTAATATTTTATATGCTTGTGAAAAATCTAAAGTTTTAACAAAATAATACAAAACACCGGTATTAAAAATAATTTGAAATAGCGCGGCCAAAACTCCTGATAAAAAATATATAATTATAAATTTTTTAACTCCTAATAAAGTTTCTATTTGTCCTCCAAACATAAATAAAGCTAACATATTAAAAATAATATGTAAAAAAAGTCGTTTGGAATGTACAAACATATGAGTAAAAATTTGATATAACTCAAACCGCTCGTCTAAAGGATGATATAAAGAAAGCAAACTATCTATTTTATATTGTGAAAAAACAAAAGTAGCTGTATACACAAGTATATTAATACTAATTAAATGTTTTACGGCGTCTGAATTGAAATTTTTACAAAAATTCACTTTTTAAAAAAATTTTTTGTTTAAAACAAAAAATATGGGATCTCCTGAATATGTATAATTTGGATTATGACAAGAAAATAAATCTTTTATTATACACTTCATTTTTTCAGGATATAATTTTATTCCATATTTTATAGATGCGTATTTAGATATAACTTGAATAAGTTTTTTTTTATTATTTTTTTCTCCTTTAATAAAATTATATGTTATAATTTTTTGAATAATTTCAATCAACATATTTTTTTGTATATTTTCAGGAACAGAATATAAATAAACCGATTTTTTACAAAAATATAAATGAAAACCAAAATTGGTTAAATCATTTTTTATATTTTTTAAAGAAATAGATTCTTCTTTTAAAAGATTTACTTTTATAGGAAAAAGAAATTGTTGACTGATTAAATTTTTTTTTCTAGAAAAAAATTCAAATAATATATTTTGATGTGCTCTATGTTGATCCACTAATATCGTATGCTTATTATTCAAAATACAAATTATATATTTTCTCCTAATCTGAAAAACATTCATTTTTGTCTTATGATAAACAAAACGATATAGTTCATTTTTTAATAATTGAAAATTACTTTTATTGTTAATATTATTGAATAATGGATCATAACTATTGAATTTTTGATAAAAATTTTCTAGTTGAATAATTTTATCTTTATCTTTATGATAAAGTTTATCATACAAATTATTTGATAAGTAATTTGTTTTGATTGATTTACAGGAAAGAAGAACATCATAATTTTTTAAATCTCTATTTTTTATTTTATATTGAGAAAATAGAACACTTTTAATTTCTTGTTGAATCATAACGCCAATTTTCTCTTCTTCTTCTATTTTTACTTCTTTTTTAGTTGGATGTATATTCCAATTTATTAAACTAGAATCTAAAAAAATAAAAATAAAATAAGAAGCAGTTTTGAAACTTTTCAAAAAACCATCATAAGCATGAGTAATTTTTTTATGTAAAGAAAAATGAGTAATACAACGTTGATTAACAAATAAAAATTGATCTCCTTTTTTTATAGAAATATCGGGAATACTAACAAAACCTTCTACAAAAAAATTATTTTTTTTTATCAGGATAGGAACTAAATTTTTTTTTTCATTTTTAAAAATTTCTTTGATTCTTTCTATTAAAGATGTTTTTTTGAAATAAAATAAAATTTTATCATTGTGATAAAAACGATATGTTATATTTCTATGTGCTAAAACAATTTTATAAAATTCATAAATGATATGTTGGAATTCTATTCTAGAAGATTTTAAGAATTGTCTTCTAACAGGATATTTATAAAAAATATTTTTAACAGAAATTCTTGTTCCTTGAAGCATATTTATAGGAACTTTTTTTTGTATTTTTCCTTCTTCCACAAAAAGATGTATTCCTACTGCATTTTCTCTATTTTTAGTTTGTATTTCTAATTGAGAAATAGATGCTATAGAAGATAAAGCTTCTCCTCTAAATCCTTTTGTTTTAATTTTGAAAATATCATCAATATGTTTAATTTTAGAAGTAGCATGTTTTTGAATACTCATTTTAGCATCATCAATATTCATTCCTGTTCCATCATCTATCAATTGAATTAATATTTTTCCTGAATCTTTTATAAAAATATCAATCATTTTTGCGTTTGCATCTATAGCATTTTCTAAAAGTTCTCTTAAAACAGAAGAAGGACGTTGTATAACTTCTCCTGCAGCTATTTGATGAATCACTTTTTCAGGTAAAAATTGAATAACATTTTTCATTTTATAGATTTTCTAAATAAAGACATATATATAGCTGTTTTAGCACATTCTATTCCTTTATTTCCATTTTTTCCACCTGATCTATCAAAAGACTGTTGCTTATTTTTATCGGATAAAACACAAAATATAACAGGAACATCATATATTATATTGATATCTTTAATTCCATGCGAAATTGCTTGGCATAAATATTCAAAATGAGGAGTTTCTCCTTGTATCAAGGATCCAATCGCGATAATTGAATCAAAATCGTAATAATGAGCTATTTTTTTAGAAGAATAAATTAATTCATAACTTCCAGGAACTTCCCAAGTTTTAATTTTATCTTTTAATATACCTAATTGAATTAAGGTATTATAAGCTCCTTTATATAATCTATTTGTAATTTCTTTGTTCCATAAAGAAACAAGAATAGCAATTTTTAAATTTTCATTTTTTATTTTTTTTGAATCTAATGAATAAACAGGATTTTTCTTCATAAAAGATAATTTATAATTTATTTTCAATAAACGTAATATATTTTTCAACGTTTTTTTTATATAAAAAAGAAGGGTATTTTTTTTCTATTTTTTTTAAAAAAAATTTAGAATTACTATATTTTTTCATATAAAAATTCAATAATGCTGCTTTATAATAATAAAGAGGTGTTGTGATTTCATTTTCCGTTACATTTGCTGCTATAACATAATTTTTCAAGGCTTCTTTTTTTTTTTTCATTTGACTAAAAGCGTCACCTATAATTCCGTATTTTATAGAGGATAAAAATTCATCTTTCGCAGAAAAACTATTCATTATTTTTATGGATTTTTTGTAATCTCCTAATTTATAATAGCAAATTCCTGCATAAAATTTAGATATATTACCTGCTTTAGTAAAAGGATATTTAGAAGCTATTCCTGAAAATCCTAAATTAACTTTAATATTTTTTTTATTTAAGGCTTTATCTATCTCTCCTTGAGAAAGATATTGTTGAGCATAACTTAATTCTTTCATAGATTTTTCTTCTGATGGATACAAAAATAATTTCTTGAAAAAAAAATATGATATATATGATATAATTATTAATGTAATAGAAAAAAAAATTAATTTTTTTTTCATGCTATAATATTTATTTTATTTTTTCTACAATAAATTTATTAAATTCATTTGATTTCTTTAAAAAATCAAGATATAATTCATTTTTTTCTTATTACTTCTACAATTTTTATCCTTTTATGATCAATATTTTTTATAATAAAAGAATAATTTAAAAAATTAATTTTTTGTTTTTTCTTAGGAAACTCTTTATTTATTTCCATAATAAATCCCCCTAAAGTATCTGCATCTCCTTTTTTATTTTCAAAAAAAACCTCTTCTTCAACATCCATAATACGATAGAAATTAATTAAAGATGTTTTTCCATCAAATAAATAATTATTTTGGTTCAATTTAGAATAAGACATATCTTCTTTATCAAATTCATCAATAATATCTCCTACTATTTCTTCAATTACATCTTCAAGAGTAACTAATCCACATGTTCCTCCATATTCATCTACTACAATTGCTAAATGTATTTTTCTTTTTTTAAAATCACTTAATAGATTATCTATCTTTTTTTTTTCTGGAACAAAAAAAGGAGGATGTATAAGTCTATTCCATTGAAAATGTTTATGATAAATAAATGGAAGAAGATCTTTAGAAAAAAGAACCCCCTCTATATCATCAATACTATTCTTATAAATAGGAATACGAGAATATCCTTGATCACGAACTAATTCTAAAACATTAGAAAATTTTATATTTTTATTTAAAGAAAACATATCTATTCTTGGAGTCATAATTTGATGTGTTTCTGTATTTCCAAAATCAACAATTCTTTGTAAAAAATTACGTTCTTTAACATTTTTTGGATTCGAAGATGTAATTTTTAAAGCCTTTGATAATTGATTTACAGAAATAACATTCTTTTTTTTTTTTATTTTTTCATCTATAGATTTTGAAATTAAAATTATAATTCTACTAATTGGACTTAATATTTTACTAAGAAATAATAAGTGTTTTGCCATAAAAATAGCAAAACGAAAGTTATTTTTACTAGCATATATTTTAGGAATTATTTCTCCAAATAAAAGTAAAATAAAGGTAAGAACCACTACTTCTAAAAGAAAATGAATAGGAAGATGAAATTGTTTATAAATAAATAAATTTTTTTTTTGAAAAAATTCTGTTATTAAATAAGAACTTAATATAACAATTCCAGTATTAGAAAAATTATTAGATATTAATATTGTAGCTAACAGTTTTTTTTTCTCTCTTAAAATTTGAAATACAATATTTCCTTTATAGGAATTTTTTTTTCTTTCTTTATCAAGAGTTTTTTTTTCAATACAAAAAAAAGCAGTCTCTGATCCAGATATTAATGCAGAAAATAACAACAATATTATTATTAAGACAAGATAAAAAACTAAATATAAAGTTTTTTCTAAAAAAATATTCGTCGAAGATTCTTTTTCCAATAGATTAAATTTTGATAATAATTTTTAGAAAAGAAAATATAAAAATTGATATGATCAAAAATAAATCTAAAATTCATATTATATTAGAATTAATTTATTATCGGGAATAAACTAAATAATTTTTTCATGTTTCAAAAATAAAACAATAGGACGAGGAAAGGGGTATTTTTTTATATGATTTGTAGGTATAAAGATAAAATTATTAAAAAATATGGATTTCTTAAAATCTTGTAAAATCTCACAATTAAAAAATTGAATTGATAAAATTTGATGAGTAAGTTTTTGTTTTATTTTATAAACTAAAATATTATTAGCTTTCACTCTAAACTTTTTAAAAATTTTATCTATAATTTCATGAATTAAAAGATTTTGTTTTGATTCTATTAAAGGAAAATCATAAAGACCTTTCCATATATCTTCTGTTGATCTTTTATTTAAACAAATATTTTTATTACGATCATATATAAAAAGATAATAAAAAAATCTATGTTTTATAAATTTTTTTATTTTTCTTATAGGTAATTTATATACAGTTCCATTTTTAATCGAAAAACAAGTATCTTGAACTGGACATAATAAACATTTAGGATTTTTTGAAGTACATAAAATAGAACCTAAATCCATAATTGCTTGATTAAAAGTTCCTGGATGTTCAAAATCCATTATTCTTGAAACCATTATTCGTAATTTATCTTTTATAGTAGTAGATGTACTATCATTGAAAACCCCAAAATATCTAGAAAATACTCTACAAGCATTTCCATCAATGGCAGGAATAGCTTCATGAAAACATATAGAAGCCATAGCTGCTCCTGTATACGGACCAATCCCTTTATATTTTATTAATTCTTTATACTTTTTTGGAAAAGATTTTTTATCATTTTTTAATTTTTTAGCAAAAGAATGCAAGTATTTTGCTCTAAAATAATAACCCAATCCTTCCCATTTTTTCAATACATCTTTTTCTTTTGCTTCAGCAAGTTTTTCTAAACTCGGAAATTTTTTTATAAAGTTTAAATAATATCTTATAGTTGTTTTTGAAACTTTTGTTTGTTGTAACATAAATTCCGAAACTAAAATATAATATGGATTTTTAGTTTCTCTCCAAGGAAGTTTTCTATAGTTTTTTTTATACCAATTTATTATTTTTTTGGAAAAATTCATATGATTTTAATTTTTAAGCAATTTTATAAAAAATGGGTATATTTAAGAAACCGAATTTTGTTATTCGATATTATAATGATTTAACATGACAAAAGCAGATATAATAACAGAAATCATATCAGAAACTGGATCTGAGAGAATTGATACGCAAAAGGTGATAGAAACATTTATGGAAAAAATAAAGAAAAGTTTAACATCGGGAGAAAATGTTTATTTAAGAGGATTTGGATCATTTATTATTAAATATCGAGCGAAAAAACTTGGACGTCATATATCCAAAGATATGTCTATTGTAATTCCTGCACATAATATACCAGCATTTAAACCTTCAAAATCTTTTACGGAATTAGTAAAGAAAAATGTTCCTATAAATAAAAATGGAAATACAATGAATTAATCATTAATCGTTTAAAATTATGCCAAACGGAAAAAAAAGAAAAAGACGTAAAATAGCAACTCATAAAAGAAAAAAAAGAAATAGAAAAAATAGACATAAAAAGAAATAATAATTTCTAAAAAAATGTGAATTATAACTTAATTCCTTGTTTTTTTTATATATGAATAAAGAGTTAATTATAGATGTAGAAGAAAAAGAAGTAAAAATAGCTCTTTTGGAAAAAGGACAATTACTTGAACTTCATATAGATATTATGAATAAAAAATTCTCCGTAGGAGATATTTATTTTGGAATAGTTAAAAAAATTTTATATGGATTAAATGCTGCTATCATAGATATAGGATATTCAAAAGGTGCTTTTTTACATTATGATGATATTGGATTTCAAATTGATCAAATGTTAGATTTAATATCATCTTATAATCATCTTAAAAAAAAATCGGACAATTCCGAAAATCAAGAAAAAAAAAATTCTATAAATCATATACTACATATTGGACAAAGAATATTAGTTCAAATTTCTAAAGAACCTATTTCTAATAAAGGACCAAAACTTACTACAAAAATTTGTATTCCAGGTAGAAATTTAATACTTATACCTTTTTCAGAAAAAATTTCTATTTCTAAGAAAATCAAAAATATAAAAGAAAAAAATAGATTGATTTCTTACATAAAAAAAATCATTCCAAATAAATATGGAATAATTATCCGTACAGCTGCTCATAACGAAATGGAAAAAGTTTTAAATGAAGAGCTTCTTTTTTTAATAAAAAAATGGAAAAAAACATTAAATAATTTAATAAAATTTATTCCACCAGTTTGTGTATTGAATGAAAATAATAAAATTTATTGTTTATTAAGAGATATATTCAATGATGATTTTAAATCTATTCTTTGTAATAATGAATTTCTTTGCAAAGAAATTCATTCATATTTATCTTTCATTTTTCCCAAAAAAACCAATATAATTAAATATTATAAAGGAAATATTCCCATATTTGAAAAATATGGGATAGAAAAACAAATACAAATTTTTTTAGGTAAGAATGTACCTCTTGAAAATGGAGCTTATCTTATTATAGAACATACTGAAGCTTTACATGTTATAGATGTAAACAGCGGAATGATTAATCATATGATGAAAGATTGTACAAAATCAGAAAGAATTAATAATATATTTAAAATTAATTTAATAGCAGCAACAGAAATTGCAAGACAGCTTAGATTAAGAGATATGGGAGGTATAATTGTAGTAGACTTTATAGATATGTATGATTCCATACAAAAAAAAAAGTTGTATGAACATTTAAAAGAAAAAATGAAAAATGATAGAGCAAGACATCAAATTTTGCCCCCCAATAAATTTGGATTAGTTCAATTTACTCGTCGTAGAATAAGACCTGAATTAAAAAAAATAAATATAAACAATAAAAAATATCAAAATTATCCTGAAGATTATATTCATCATTTAGAATTTGTTATAGAAACTATTATAAAGAATAAAAATCATAAAGGAATCCAATTACATATTCATTCTTTTGTATCAGCTTTTTTAAAAAAAGGTTTTCCTTCTATTCAACAAAAATGGTTATTGAAATATAAAAAATGGATTAAAATAATTCCAAAAGATTCATTTAGATATACAGAATATAAGTTTTTAAATAAAAATCACGAAATCTTATTATCTTCTTTTTATTTTCATTAAAATTTATTATAACTTTCAAAAAAAAGATAAGTGGGCGTGGTGAAACCGGTATACACGTCAGAATTAGGATCTGATGCCTATTTAGGCATAAGGGTTCGAATCCCTTCGCCCGCACTAATTATTTTATATTTCTTTTTTTATATCCTGTATAAACTTGTCTAGGTCTACCTATTGGTTCTTTATTTAATTTCATTTCTTTCCAATGAGCCATCCACCCCGGTAATCTTCCTAAAGCAAACATAACAGTAAACATATCTTTTGGAATACCTATAGCTTGATAAATAATTCCGGAATAAAAATCAATATTAGGATAAAGTTTTTTTTCTAAAAAATAAGAATCCTGAAGAGCTTTTTTTTCAACATTTTTTGCCAATTTCAATATTGGATCAGAAATTCCTAATTTTTGAATTACATTTTCAGCTACTTTTTTAGCTATTTTAGCTCTAGGATCGAAATTTTTATAAATCCTATGTCCAAAACCCATAAGTCGAAATGGATCTTTTTTATTTTTTGCTTTCTCTATCCATTTTTTTATATTTCCCCCACTTTTTAAAATATCTTCTAACATTTCAATTACAGCTTGATTTGCTCCTCCATGTAATTTACCCCAAAGAGCACTCATTCCTGCAGAAATAGATGAAAATAATCCAACATGAACAGATCCCAATAAACGAACGGTAGTTGTAGAACAATTTTGCTCATGATCAGCATGTAATATTAAAATCTTATTCAAAGTATCCGAAATAATTGGATTTGGTTCATAAGATTTATTGGGAACAGAAAAAAACATTTTTAACAAATTTGAAGTATAATCAAGATAAGGATCTGCACAAACAGGAGGTAACCCCATTCTTTTTCTATAAGTTAAAGCTGCTAAAATAGGTAATTTAGCTAACAAATGAAGATATAGATCTTCTTCCTGTATAGAATTCATAAATGCATCTAAAATATAGGTTAAAGAAGATAAAATTCCCATTGGATGATAAAAAACTGGAATGTTATCAAGTATTTTATTTATATCCTTATGATGAATAAAACTAAATTTTTTTACTTTTTCAGAAAAAGATTTTAATTGTGCAGTATTAGGTAGTTCTCCATTTAAAATAAGGTAACTTGTTTCTATAAACGAACATTGATTGATAATTTGTTCAATAGGATATCCTCTATATAATAGTTCTCCTTTTTCTCCATCTATAAAACTAATAGAACTTTTAGTAATTCCTGTATTTTTTAATCCTGGATCAAATGTAATCAACCCTGTACTTTCCCTTAATTTAGAAATATTAATAGCTTTTTCATAAAAAGTTCCATAAATAACAGGAAGTTTATAATGGGATCCATTAATATTAAAATTCACGAAACTGCACATAATAAATAATTTTTATTATTAAATATAATATAATAATATAAATAAAATGTTACTTTTATTTTTTAAAAATCATTTCATCAAATGAAATAAGAGTATCAAATCCTTTATTAGAAAAGTAATTTTTCATTCCTTTTCTAGAACTTATCAAAACAAAATCCCCTCCCCAAGCACCTAAACTTTTAACAATCCCTAGATAATCTGGAAAATGTGTTTCTTTAATAGTAGGAAGATTTAATATTTTTGATATAATTTTTTCATGTTTTAATAACAATTCTTCAAATTCTTTTAATGTTTTACAAAAAGGAATTTTTTGAGTTATGTAAGATATAGTATTAATATTTTCACTAGATATATTAGATATATTAGATCGAAAATATCGTATTTCATTACAAGTATTTTGTTTTTTATTAAGATGCAGAAAAAAAAGTTGATTTTTAAAAGGTGGATTAAATTCTATGGGAATAATATGAGGTTTTTTATTCCATAATTTATAAATTATAGGTTTCGAAATAGAAACACAAGCAATATCATATCCACTACCTTGAAAATTATTTCCTAATAACAAATAAGGATCTATTTTAGCCCATTTTGCTATGTTATTAATTAATGTAGAACTACTACCTAATCCCCAATTTCTTGGAAATTCTAATTTTGTTTTTACGTTCATTCCTAATGAATTAGGAAAAAAATTTTTTTGAATTTTTTTAGATTTCAATAATAAATCTCTTAATTTAAGAGCTGTTTTTCTTTCTGTTTCATAACAAATATCTAAGGAAGGAAGTTTAAAAATTCCTTCAAACCAAAGTTGATTGATTTCATCATAACTTTTCCAATGTAAAACAGAAGATAGATTATGTCTAAAAATAGTTAATGATTGCCCTTTAATTGTCGGAAGAGCTAATCCACAAGCTCCACAGAGAATAAAATATTCTCCTGTTAACAATAGTTTTCCATGACTATAATAAAAAAAACGTCTATGTCGATCCATTATGGATTTATATTTTTTTAGGAAAAATTCTTTGAAATTTTTTTAATTAACCCTTGTAAAATATTTCCTGGTCCTATTTCTGTAAATGAAACAGCTCCATGAGAAATCATATTTCTTATAGATTGTTTCCATTTAACTGGATAAGTCAATTGTTTGACTAGATTCTTTTTTATATCATAAGATTTTATAGCAGGTAAAGCCGTTACATTTTGGTATATTGGATATTTAGAATCTTTAAAAAAAATTTGATTTATAATATTTTGAAATTTTTTTTGAGCTGGTTTCATAATTGGAGAATGAAAGGCTCCATGAACGGGAAGAATAAATATTTTTTTAGCACCTATTTTTTTTAGAAAAAAACAAACTCTTTTCAGGGCTTTTGTTTCTCCAGAAATAACTAATTGTTTAGGACAATTGTAATTAGATGGAACTATAACTCCATGATCGTTTTTACAAACATTTTCTATAATAGAATCTTCTAATCCAAATATAACAGCCATTCCTCCGTGAGTTTTCTCACAAATATTTTGCATTATTGATGCTCTTTGATTTACTAATTTTAAACCATCTTCAAAAGAAAATACATTAATTGCAGCTAAAGCAGATAGTTCGCCAAGAGAATGTCCAGCTACCATATCAGGATCAAAATTATTTAATGTTTTTGCTTTTATAACTGAATATATATAAATTGCTAATTGTGTATATTTTGTATTTTTTAAGGTTTCTATAGTTCCATCAAACATGATAGATGTAATTCTAAAACCTAGAATATCATCAGATAATTGAAATAATTTTTTTGCTAAATGAGAATTTTTGTATAAATCTTTTCCCATTCCTACAAATTGAGATCCTTGACCAGGAAATAGATAAGCTTTCATAAAAATATTTTGATTTAAAAATTAAAAATTCATTTTTTACATGAAAATTACTGATACTCATACTCATTTATATATGAAAGAATTTGATGAAGATATTAATTATGTAATACAAAATGCCTTTCATAAAGGAATAAATAGATTTTTACTTCCTTCTATAGATAGTTCTAATATTCCTAATATATTAAAATTAGAAAAAAAATATCCCAATATATGTTTTTCCATGATAGGATTACATCCTAATAAAGTAAACCCATATAGTTTAGAAAAAGAATTACAAAATATAAAAACATGGTTATACAAACATTCTTTTATTTCTATAGGAGAAATTGGAATGGATTTATTAGAAAATAAATTTATTTATGAACAAGAATACGCTTTTCAAACTCAAATAAAATGGGCTAAACAAAGAAAACTTCCTATAATTATACATTGTAGAAAAGCTTTTGATCAAGTTTTTCATATTTTATCAAAAGAAAAAAACTCCTTCCTTAAAGGAGTTTTTCATTGTTTTTCAGGAACCCTAGAACAAGCGAGAAAAATTATTGATTTTGGAATTAAGCTAGGTATTGGAGGAATAATTACTTTTAAAAATAGTGATATTAGTAAATTTTTACATGAAATAAGTTTGAATCATTTAGTATTAGAAACCGATTCTCCTTATCTTTCTCCACATCCTTTGAGAGGAAAAAGAAATGAACCAAAAAATTTAAGAATAATTTTAAGAAAATTATCAAAAATTTATTCTATGTCAGAAGATAAAATAGCCGATATCATTCATTGGAATGTAGAAGAATTATTTTTCACACCATTTTAGATGGGTTCACAAATTTTTCAAATTCTTCAATAGTTAAATATCCTAATCGAATTGCTTCTTCTTTCAATGTAGTATTATTTTTATAAGCAAATTTTGCAATTTCTGCTGATTTTTCATATCCAATATGAGTATTTAATGCTGTAACTAGCATCAAGGATTTATCCAAAAATTCTTTAATTCTTTTATAATTAGGTTGTATCCCCATTACGCAAAAAGAAGAAAAAGAAACACAAGCATCTGCAAGAAGTTGAGCAGATTGCAAAAAATTATATGCCATTAATGGTTTAGATACATTTAGTTCATAATTTCCTGAAGATCCAGCCATAGAAATAGACATATCATTCCCTATAATTTGAGTGCAAACCATAATAATAGCTTCGCATTGAGTAGGATTTACTTTTCCAGGCATCATAGATGATCCAGGTTCATTTTCAGGGATATAAATTTCTCCAATTCCTGAACGCGGACCAGAAGATAAAAAACGAATATCATTTGATATTTTAATCAAGGAAACAGCTATTTGTTTAATAGCACTATGAGATTCTACTATAGCATCATGAGATGATATTGCTTCAAATTTATTTTTTGCTACTTTAAAAGGAAAACCAGTTAATTCACATATATATTCAGTTATTTTTTTATCATATCCTTTAGGAGTGTTTAACCCTGTTCCTACAGCTGTCCCTCCTATTGCTAATTCAGAAAGATGATCTAAAGTTTTTTCTATAACATTTAATCCATGATCTATTTGAGAAACATATCCTGAAAATTCTTGTCCTAAAGTAATAGGAGTTGCATCCATAAGATGAGTTCTTCCTATTTTTATAATATTTTGAAAAAATTTAGATTTTTTTTCAAAATTTTTTTTTAATTCTTGAATTGAAGGAATAGTTTTTTTTACTAGTTTTTGATAAGCAGCAATATGCATTGCTGTAGAAAAAGTATCATTAGATGATTGAGACATGTTCACATCATCATTAGGATGAATAAGAGGTTGAAATTTTCCTAATTCTTTACCCATCAAAACATGAGCTCTATTAGAGATAACTTCATTAATATTCATATTAGTATGAGTTCCTGATCCTGTTTGCCATATAACTAAAGGAAATTGATCATTTAGTTTTTCGTTTATAATTTCGTCACAAACTAAGGATATCATATCTTTCTTTTTTTTGGATAAAAAACCAAACTCAAAATTAACATGAGCAGCCGCTTTTTTCAAAAAACCAAATGCATGAATAATTTCTATAGGCATAGAAGCTTCTGGACCAATTTTAAAATTTTTTCTAGATCTTTCTGTTTGTGCACCCCAATATTTATTGATAGGAACTCTAACAACTCCTAAAGTATCTTTTTCTATTCTAGAATGTGTCATTTTTCTATTTTTTTACGAAATTATATAATAATAAATAAAATTAGAATTAATCTTTATGATTATTAAATTTATAGGATTTTTGTTTTTTTTTCTTATAACTATATCTGGTTTTTGGTGTATAATTTTTTTATCTTTTTTTAGTGTTTATTGGATGATAAGTATATTTTCAATAATGTTTATAACCTATTTAAAATATGATAAAAAAAAAATACAAAATCCTACTAAAAAATAAATATTTTTGGATTAGTATCTTTTTCTTTATATGGATGTCTTTTTTTGATTCTAATTCTTTTATGTTACACTATAAATTTCGAAATAGTATTCAAGAAATGACATCCAATAGAGATTTTTTAAGAAAAAAAATTTTATTAGAAGGAATTCAATTAAAAAAACTAACTACAGATTCTATGTATCTTGAAAAATTAGCAAGAGAAAAATTTTACATGAAAAAAGAAGATGAAGACTTATTTATTATATCTATAAAGAAAAAAAATCGAAAAAACAAGAATTTAACGTCCCATATAAATAAGTAAAACACTTAAATCTGAAGGAGAAATTCCACTAATTCTTGAAGCTTGAGCTAATGATATTGGACGATAGTAATTTAATTTTTCTTTTGCTTCTGAAGAAAGAGATTTAATTGATTTATAATCAAAATTATTTGGAATTTTAAGATTTTCTAATTTCAATAATTTTTTTGCATTTTTTTTTTCTCTATCTATATATCCTTTATATTTAATCCTAATAAAAACTTGTTCCAATATTTCATGAGTAAAACCATTTTTTTTAATTTCTTCTATTAAAAATGGAATGGACGTGATATCTTGAATATCAATTTCAGAACGAGACAAAATAGTTTCTATTTTTTTATTATGATCTATTATAGGAGATTTTTTAGCAGATAATACAGGATTTATAGTCTTTGGATCGAAATTTTTATTCTGAAATAAATACATACATTTTTCTATTTTAGATTTTTTTCTATCTAATATTCTCATTTTATTTTCTGAAATTAAACCTATATTGTATCCCATAGGAGTTAATCTTTCATCAGCATTATCTTGTCGTAATAACATTCTATATTCTGCTCTTGAAGTAAACATTCTATAAGGCTCTTTTGTTCCTTTTGTTACTAAATCATCTATTAAAACCCCAATATAAGCCTGACTTCTTTTAAGAATAAATGGTTCTTTTTTACGAATTTTTAAATGAACATTAATTCCTGCCATTAAACCTTGTGCTGCTGCTTCTTCATATCCAGTTGTTCCATTAATTTGTCCAGCAAAAAAAAGATTCTCTATAATTTTACTTTCCAATGTCGCCTTTAATTGTTCTGGTGGAAAATAATCATATTCAATGGCATATCCAGGTTTTAATATTTTTACTTTTTCAAATCCTGAAACTTGTTTCAAAGATTGATATTGTATTTTTTCTGAAAAAGAAGTTGAAAAACCATTAACATATACTTCTACAGTATTCCATCCTTCCGGTTCAACAAAAATCGTATGTTCTTTTTTATCCGAAAATCGTGAAATTTTTTCTTCTATAGAAGGACAATATCTAGGACTAATCCCTTGAATAGCTCCTGTATAAACTGGAGATTGATTAAATTTACTTCGTATAAAATCATGTACTTTTTGATTAGTATAAGTTATGTAACATTTTCTTTGTTGTTTTAGTTTTTTTGTTTTATAAAAAAAAGAAAATTTTTTCGGATCTATATCTCCATTTTGAGATTTCATTTTCTCATAATTTAAAGAACGTCCATCTACTCTTGGCGATGTTCCTGTTTTCATTCTTCCAGACTTAAATCCAAAGTTTTTAGTTAATTGTTCTGTAATTCCTTTTGTTTCTTGTTCTGATATTCTTCCTCCATTAATCTTTTTTCTCCCAATATGTATTTTTCCATTTAAAAAAGTACCATTTGTAAGTATTACTGACCTTCCTTTAATTTTTAAACCAAAGATAGTTTTGACTCCTTTTACTTTATGTTGTTCTATTATTAAAGACGATACTGTATCCTGGTATAAATCTAATTTATAATTTTTTTCTAAAAAAAACCTCCAATAATAGGAGAATAATTTTCTATCACATTGAGATCTAGGGCTCCACATGGCAGGTCCTTTAGATTTATTTAACATTCTAAATTGAATTGTACTATAATCTGAAATTCTTCCAGAATTTCCACCTAAGGCATCAATTTCTCTAATTATTTGACCTTTTGCGATTCCTCCTATAGCCGGATTACATGACATTTGACCTATAGTTTGAAAATTAGTGGTAATAAGTAGAGTTTTAGATCCCATATTAGAAGATGCAGAAGCAGCTTCAATCCCCGCATGTCCTCCTCCAACTACAATTACATCGTATATATCTAGAAACATAATTTTCTAAAATTGAAATAAAATTAAATAAAACTCTTCTTTTTTTTTCATAATCTTTTTATCTGTATGATTATGGTCATCATATCCTAAAAGATGTAGAACAGCATGTATCATTACACGTTTCAACTCAAGCATGAAAAATTGATTCCATCGCTTAGAATTTTCATAAATACGATCTATACTAATAAATATATCTCCAGATATAGATCCATTGATAGAATAATTAAATGCAAGCACATCTGTATAAAAATTATTTTTTAAATATCTCTGATTTAAATCTAAAAGAAAATGATCATTACAAAAAATATAATTAACATTTCCAATATATATACTTTCATTGTTTAGTAAAATACAAATTTCTTTAATTAAAAAAGAATCATTTTTAATGTGAAAATCAGATATTTCATAAAAAAAATTAATCATTATAAAATAATATTTTCTATTTATTTTAAAAAAATTTTTTTATATATTATACATTTTACAATGAAAAAAATAATTCCTAATATATTCACTTTAATAAATTTATTTTGTGGATGCATTTCTATTATACTTCTTCAATCTAGAAATTTTAATTATTCTTACGTTTTTACTTTATTTTCAATAATTTTTGATTTTTTGGATGGTTATTTTTCTAGATGTATGAAAATAAAAAATATCTTTGGAAAAGAATTAGATTCTCTAGCAGATATGGTTTCTTTTGGAGTAGTTCCATCCATAATAGTTTTTTTTTTATTGAAAAACAAAAGTCAAATTCCATTTATTGAATATTTGTCTTTTTTAATTTCCATTTTTTCTGCATGTCGTTTAGCTAGATTTAATATTTCTTCTAATAATAAAAATCATGTTATAGGATTAACTACTCCTATAAATACCTTATTTTTTTCTTCTCTATCTATTATAATTACAAATAATATAATTCCTTTTTTTCTTATAAAAAAAGGAATTATATATATCATTGCAATGTTTTTTATAATATTCTTATCATGTTACCTTTTGGTATCTCAAATACCAATGTTTTCTTTTAAGTTTGAAAATTTTTCTTATAAAAAAAATAAAACACGTTATATTTTTTTATTGATTAGTACATTTCTTTTATTAACTTTACATATAGTCGCTTTGCCATGCATTATTATTTTTTATATTATAATCTCAATTTATTTTTATAAGATTAAAAAAATCAATATTAAATAAAAAACATGAAATTAAAACTTCATCGTCCTATTTGTTTTTTTGATATAGAAGCAACAGGAATTAATATAGGAAAAGATAGGATTATAGAAATATCTATATTAAAAATATTTCCTCATGGAGAACAAGAAGATAAAACTTGGTTAATATATCCTGGAATTCCTATTCCTCCACAATCAACGGCAATTCATGGAATTAAAGATGAAGATGTAGTAGGAAAGATGAAATTTAAAGATATAGCTTATTATATTTTTAAAATGATTGAAAATACAGATTTAGCAGGTTATAACTCTAATAGATTTGATATTCCAATTTTAGCAGAAGAAATGCTTCGTGCAGGAATGTCTTTTGACATTAAAAAACACAGAACTATAGATGTTCAAGTTATTTTTCATAAAATGGAACCCAGAACTCTTTCTGCTGCTTACAAATACTATTGTAGTAAAAATATCATAAAAGCTCATAGTTCTAGAGAAGATACGTTTGCCACATATGAAATACTATTAGCACAATTAGAAAAATATAAGAACTTAAAAGAAGATGTAAAAAGTCTAAATCAATTTTCCCATCAAAAAAACATAGCAGATCTTGCTGGATTTATAAAAATAGATGAAGAAGGAAATGAAGTTTTCAATTTTGGAAAGTATAAAGGAGAAAAAGTTTTCGAAATATTTGAGAAATATCCGAATTATTATGGATGGATACAAAATTCAGATTTTCCATTATATACAAAAAAAATATTAACAGAAATAAAATTAAGAAAATTTAATGGATAAATAATATAAACATATTTTTTATTTTTCTTTAATTATTCAATTTTTATTCTTAATAAGATCTTTCAATCTTTTTGATATAAAATCTGTTAATTTTTTTCCATGTAATAAATCTTTGGATAAAAGAGTTAAGTTTAAAACTTCTTGTATAAATTCTTTTCTTTTTTCCTCTGATGTTTCCTTTAATATTTTTTTCATAAAAATGTGATTTGTATTGACTATTAATTGATAATATTTGTTTTTTCCTACTATATCTTTTTCTATAGTAGTAGAATTCATTTCTTTAATTCTTCTTAAAAATTCTGGAATGATAATCAAAAAAGGATAGTCTTTTTTGGATAAATCTTCTAATTGTATGGAAAAATTCATATCTTCTATGATATGATGCTGAATAAGGTTTTTTAAAATTTTTTTTTCTTGTTCAGAGAGTTCTGAATGGGGTTTTTCCTTTTTTTTGAAATCAATTAAATTATCAATATGATCTGAATCTACCCGGACAAAACAAATATCTTGATAAGATAATTCTAGTTTCTGTATTAAATGAACAGATAATGGACTATCAAAAATTAAAACTACATATTGTCTGTCTATAGCTTCTTTGATAAAACTATATTGTTTCTTTTGATCTGAAGAATAAATAAAAACAATTTTTCCTTCTTTATTTTTTTGGGTTTCTTTGATTTTTTCTCTAAGTTCTTTCAATGTAAAAAAACTTTTATCTATAGTAGAAAAAATGAAAAAATTAATAGCTTTCTCAAAGAAATTTTGCGTACTAATCATTCCATATTCTATTATGATTTTAAAACTATCCCATTTTTTTTGAAAATTATCTCTATTTTTTCTAAACATAAAATCTAGCTTATCCGCTACTTTTCTTGTTATATATTTAGATATATTTTTAACAGATGTATCAGATTGTAAATGAGAACGTGATACGTTAAGAGGAATATCTATAGAGTCTATAACTCCTCTTAATAAACTAAGAAAATCTGGAACAATTCCCTCCAAATTATCCGTGATATAAACCTGATTTTGATATAAATGGATTTTGTCTTTTTGTACTACATCTATTCTTTTTTCTATTTTAGGAAAATAGAGAATTCCTGTCAGATGAAAAGGATGATCTATATTTAAATGAACCCAAAATAAAGGATTTTCTAGTTGATTTGGATATAACTCATGATAGAAATCTAAATAATTTTTATCATTTAATTGAAATGGATTTTTTTTCCAAGCAGGATTAATATTATTGATTATAATTTCTTTTTCTTTATCATTTTCTTTTGATTTTGAAGATAAAGAAATTGTAATGGGCATGAATTTACAATATTTTTTCAATAATTTTAAAATACGATCATATTCTAAAAATTCTTTGTTTTCTTCATTATTCAAATATAAAATAATTTCTGTTCCTCTATCTCTTTTTTCAATTTCATTCATAATAAAATTAGGATCTCCTTTGCAAGACCAAAATATAGATGGAGCCATTTTTTTATAAGATTGAGTGAATATTGATACTTTATTAGCAACCATAAAAGAAGAATAAAAACCTAAACCAAAATGTCCAATAATATTAGTAGTAGGATTATGAGAAGAATCCGTTTTAGATATATTTTTATATTTTTGAATAAATTCTTCGGCTCCAGAAAAAGCAATTTGATTAATATACTTGTCTACTTCTTCTTTAGTCATTCCTATTCCATTATCCAGAATATGAAGCGTTTTATTAAAATTATCTACAATAATTTTAACTTTGAAATCATCATCAATAATATCAGATAAATTTTCTAATTTTATTAGAGTTTGTAATTTTACAATAGCATCTATCGCGTTAGAAACTAATTCACGTAAAAAAATTTCTTGATCTGAATAAAGAAATTTTTTAATGATAGGAAAAATATTATCTGAAGTAACATTAATTTTATTCATATTCATAACATATATTTATAAGAATATTATTTTATTCCCTCAATTTTATTTTACGGAGACTTACATATTATTATTAATAATAATATATAAATTAGATAGATTTAGATTCAGTTTGATCCTCATTTAAAAAAAACAATTTACAAATTTTTTTCCATCAAACACTTTTAAATCTTGTATTTTTTCTCCTACTCCTAAATATTGAATAGGGATTTTAAATTGATCCATAATTCCTATTAATACACCTCCTTTAGCTGTCCCTTCTATTTTTGTTAAAATAATAGAAGAAATTTTAACAAAAGAACTAAACTTCCGAACTTGTTCAAAAGCATTTTGACCAGTTGTTGCGTCTAAAATTAGAATAATTTCATGAGGAGGAGAAAATGTTATCTTATTTATGACCTTGCTTATTTTAGAAAGTTCTTTCATAAGATTAATTCTATTTTGTAATCTACCAGCAGTATCAATTATAACTACATCTTTTTCCTTAGATTTTGCAGACTGCAAAGTATCATAAACTACAGAAGCTGGATCCGAATTCATATGTTGTTTTATTAAAGGAACTCCAGCTTGATCTGCCCATATTTTAATTTGATCAATAGCAGCCTCTCTAAATGTATCTGCAGCACCTATAACAATATGAAATCCTTTTTTTTTTAAAAAAAAAGCTAATTTTCCTATTGTAGTTGTTTTTCCGACTCCATTCACTCCTACTATTAAGATTACATATGGTTTTTTTTTATTATTTCTGATTTTTGTTTCTAAACAAACATTTTCAATATCTATAAAAAGATTTTCAATCTCTTCTTTAAGAAAATTAAAGATAACTTGCGAATTTCTGTACTTTTCTTTTTGAACTCTTTTTTCTAAATTATTAATAATTTTTATAGTAGTTTTTGTTCCTATATCTGCAGACAATAATATTTCTTCTATGTAATCAAGAAGGTGAATATCAATTTTTGATTTTTTTAAAAAAAGATTTTTGATTTTTTCAAAAAAAAATCCTCCAGTTTTTTTTAATTTATGATTGAATACTTTATTTTTTTCTTTATTATTTTTATTGGAAAGAAACATCATGATTCATTTTTTTTTTTAAAAAAAGTTTCTATTTCTTCATTAGAAATCATTTTGTTTTCAAAGGTATAATAACCTGATTTTTTAGATTTAACTACTTTTATGGCTAAAGTCATTTTTTTAGAAATCTTTTTTTTTTTATTCTCTTCTTTTTTTTTATTTTCTCCTCCTTTTTTATACATTTATTTATTGTGTAATTTTTATTGTTTGATTTCCTTATGAATTGTATATTTTTTTAATATTGGATTATATTTTTTTAATTCAATTCTATTCGGAGTATTTTTCTTATTTTTCGTTGTCACATATCTAGAACAACCAGCGATTCCTGTTTTTCTTTGTTCAGTACATTCTAATATAACTTGTATTCTATTTCCTTTTCTTCCCATTATTTTTTTAATATTTATACTTAAAACGTTTTAAAACTTTTTCTATTCCTATTTTATTAATAAGTTTCACAGTAGAAGCACAAATTTTTAAAGTAATCCACTTTTTTTTTTGTATTAAAAAAAAACGTTTTTTACATAAATTAATATTAAATCTCCGTTTTTTTTTATTATTTGCATGAGATACTCTATTTCCTATCATTACTCTTTTTCCTGTCAATTCACAAATTTTTGACATATACAATTTTTTTTAATAAATTAATAAAATGACAATATAATACATTTATCAAAAAAAAATATAAAAACATTTCATGTCAGGACACAGCAAATGGGCAAATATACAACATAGAAAATCGAATCAAGATTTCAAAAAATCTAAAAAATTTTCTAAAGTTATTAAAGAAATATCTACAGCCGTAAAAAAATCAGGAACAAAAAATTTTCATTTTAGAAATGCTATTTCAAACGCAAAATCAATAAATATTCCTAAAAATACTATAGAAAAAGCTATAAAAAAAGCTTTACAAATCAAAACAGATAATTATAAAAATTTAATTTTGGAAGGATTGATTTATGGAGTTAGTATAATTGTAGAATGTATGACAGATAACAATATTCGAACAATTTCCAATATTAGAACATTATTTAACAAAAATGGAGGAAGACTATGTCATAATGGTGAATTAATTCATTTTTTTAAAAAAATGGGTGTTTTTTATATAAAAAAAAAAGATGTTCACTTTTCAATAGAAGATTTTGAACTTATGATAATAGATTTTGGAGCTAAAGATTTAAAAATAGATCAAGACATGATCTATTTATACATAGATTTTAAAAATTTTAGACCTATAAAAAAAAATTTTGAAAAATTTAAAATACTTTATGAATACAAAATTCAATATATTCCAAAACAAATTATTAAATTTCTTTCAGAAGAAAAAAAAACAGGAATTTTGAATTTAGTTAATCGTCTTAATATGAATGATGATGTAAAAAATATTTATTCTAATTCATTATATGAAAATAAAAAGTAAAATGTCCCATCGCGTTTTTTTAAATGAGGAAAGTCCGGACACCGTAGAGCAACACAATGGGTAACACCCATCCATCGTAAGATGAGGAATAGTGCAACAGAAAGAATGTACAGATATAGAACTATATTTCTGTAGTGAAATCATGTAAACTCTGTGTGGTGAAATGCCATGTATACCGGAAAACTAGCTCGGTCGAAACCGGGGGGTAGGCAGATTGAGGTCATGGGTAACCTAGATCCTAGATAAATGATAGGGATAAAAACAGAATCCGGCTTATTATTTTACTTTTTTTAGGAGAGATGGCCGAGAGGATTAAGGCGCACGCTTGGAAAGCGTGTTCACAAAAAGTGTCAAGGGTTCGAATCCCTTTCTCTCCGCTATTTATTCTTTTTTATAAATTTTCTATATCTTTTAATTTTTTATTTATTAAATTATTCCTAACACCTAATAATTGATCTATATCTTTAGAAGCCCCTTCTAATTTATTTTGAGCTTGATGAAGTAAAAATTCAAATTTTGTAAATTCCTGTTTAACTGTCTCTAAAATTTTCCAAACTTCAGAAGTCCTTTTTTGAATAGCTAAAGTTCGGAATCCAATTTGTAAACTATTTAATACGGCAGCTAATGTAGATGGACCGGTTATCACTGTTTTATATTTCCTTAATAATTCTTCTAATAAACCGGAATTCTTTGTAACTTCAGCATATATTCCTTCAAAAGGTAAAAAAAGAATTGCAAAATCTGTTGTGTATGGAGGATCAATATATTTATATTGAATATCTTTTGACATTTTTTTTAAAACAGATTCCATATTTTTTACAGCTATATCTATATTTTTTTTTTCTCCATTACGATAAGCTTTTTGTACTTTTTCATAAGTTTCTTTTGGAAACTTAACATCAATAGGTAGCCATATTACATTTCCATCTCCAAGTCCTGGAAGTTTAATGGCAAATTCTACTACAAAATTTGTACTAGATTTAGTTATAACATTAGAAGAATATTGTTCTGGAGATAAGATTTGTTGTAAAAGCATTGAAAGTTGCATTTCGCTAAAACTTCCGCATATTTTTACATGATTTAAAGTTCTTTTTAAAGAACTTACATCTTTTGCTAAAACTTTCATTTCTCCTAATCCTTCTTGTAAAAAAAATAATTGATTTCCAATAATTTCAAATGATTTTCCCAAATGTGTATTTAAAGAAGTCTGAAGTTTATTATTAACATTTTCCTTTATTTCTTCAAGTTTTTTTCCAAAAATTTGAAGAAATTTCTCCTGTGATCTGTAACTAGAATCTAGTTTCTTATCTTGGTTTTCAATATAAAATTGAATTTTTTTATCAATAGAATCCTGAAAAATTTTTATAGTTTGTATTATTCCATTTCTCATTTCAATGGAAGAATCATTGATGTCGATTCGATTGCATTTATAATTTTTTTGAATTTCGTTCTGTTGATTTTTAAATTCTTTTCTAAAAAAAAGTTCCATTCTTCTAAAAGAATAGATATATATAAATATAAAAAAAATTAAAAATAATAATATAAATGAATAAAACATTCAAAAAATTATGAAGAAAAAAAAATAGCGGGAATAGGACTCGAACCTATGACCTTCGGGTTATGAGCCCGACGAGCTACCAACTGCTCCATCCCGCGATGTGTATAATATAATATTTTTCATTTACAAAATCAAATTTAATTTGATTTATCATCCATTCATAGATATTAAAAAATCTTCATTATTTTGAGTTCTAGACATTCTAGATTTTAAAAATTCCATGGCTTCTACTGGATTCATATCAGAAAGATATTTTCTTAAAATCCACATTCTTTGCAATGTATTTGGATTAAGTAAAAGATTATCTTTTCTTGTACTAGAAGAAACAAGATCAATAGCCGGATAGATACGTCTATTAGCTATTTTTCTATCTAATTGAAGCTCTTTATTTCCTGTTCCTTTAAATTCTTCAAAAATAACCTCATCCATCTTTGATCCTGTATCAATCATAGCTGTTGCTATTATAGATAAAGATCCACCATTTTCTATATTTCTAGCAGCTCCAAAAAATCTTTTTGGTCTGTGTAATGCGTTTGCGTCCACTCCTCCTGATAATACCTTTCCAGATGCAGGAGCAACTGTATTATAGGCGCGAGCTAAACGTGTAATAGAATCTAATAGTATGACAACGTCATGAGAACATTCTACCATTCTTTTGGCTTTTTGTAAAACAATATTAGCAACTTTAACATGTCTATCTGCTGGTTCATCAAAAGTAGAGGCAATTACTTCTCCCTTTACGTTTCTTTGCATATCTGTAACTTCTTCGGGACGTTCATCAATTAATAATATAATTAAATATACTTCAGGATGATTTGCTGCAATAGCATTTGCTATTTCTTTTAATAAAGTAGTTTTTCCTGTTTTAGGAGGTGCAACAATCATTCCTCTTTGTCCTTTCCCTATAGGAGTAAATAGATCTACAATTCTTGTAGAAAGAGTCGCATTTTTTTCAGCTAACTTGAATTTTTCGTTTGGAAATAATGGGGTTAGATGTTCAAAAGAATCTCTATTTCTAACAAAAGAAGGAGATCTTCCATTAATCTCAAGAATTTTAATTAAAGGAAAGTATTTTTCACCATCTTTAGGTGGACGGACTTCTCCTCTTATTGTATCTCCTGTTTTCATTCCAAAAAGTCTAATTTGAGATTGAGATACATAAATATCATCAGGAGATGATAAATAATTGAAATCAGAAGATCTTAAAAAACCATAATTTTCTGGCATAATTTCCAATACTCCTTCACTTATTATAATTCCTTCAAATTCATATTCAGGAGTACGATATTTATTGGAAGAAATTTTTTGTAATCCACTTTCTATTCCGTGAGATGATGATATGTTTTGAGTTTCGATTTTATCATTTTTTTTCCAACTATAAAAATTCTGATGTTTTTTTTGATTTTTTTTAGATTCATCTAAAAATTTAGAATTAGAAATTTTTAAATGTTCTTGAAAAGTTGATTTTTTTTTATCATTTATGCTTTTGTTTTCTGAAAATGAATTTTTAGAATCATTATTTTTTTTCATTTTAAATCCTTTTTTTAAAGAATTTTCTCTTTTTGAATGTTCAGAAGTCTTTTTTTTATTAGAAATGGAAATGATTTTTTCTATAAGTTCGTGTTTTCGTAATTGTGTACATTTTTTCAAACCTGATGAACGAGCAATCTCCTGTAATTCAAAAAGTTTTTTACTTTTTAATTCAGTAATATCAAACATAAAGTGATTTGGTTTTTTTTATATATGTATATACTTGGTAAGTAATATATTTTATAGTATACTAACTTAGTAAATAAAAAAATAACTTAGAAACGATAAATACAATTATACAAAAAATTAATTTGAACTTTGAACTTAATAAATAAAATAACAAAATAAAATTATAAAATAACTTAATTTAATATTATTTATTATGTTATATAGAATACAAACATTATATTTACTTATTTCTATCTTTATTTATTCTATTTTTATCTATTTTTTATGTTTTTTAAACAATAAAAATATAAATATAATAGATTTCTCCAAATGGATTTTTCCTTTAAAAAAAACAATTTTAATTTTTTTAATTATATGTTTATTTCTATCTGTTTTGAGTTTTTCTCTTTTTCATAAAAAAAGATTACAAATAATTTTTAATAAAATTAATATATTTATTAATGCTATTCATAAAATAATTCTTTTTTTTTCATATTCTCAATGGAATAAATACATATTAATTATGTTTCTTTTTTTTGTATTATCTATAACTATTCTATATCTAACAAATAAAACTATAAAAAAAGATATAGAATTAATAGATTCTATCAATCGAATTCGATGAATATAAATCAGTATTATTGATTTTTAAGAAAAAATTTTAAAAAAATTCAAAAAAAAATGAAAAAAACTTCATTAATTCAAAAGTTAGAAATTTCTAACAAGGAATTTCATGAAATTTCAAAATCAATTATACAACCTAATATTATATCGAATCAGAAAAAATACAAAATATTATTAGAAAAATATGTAAGATTAGAAAAAATAGTCCTCCTTTATAAGAAATATAAAAAAAAATTATCTTCACTTAAAGAAGTGAACTTCATTTTGAAAAACGATTCAGATATGGAAATGAAGGAATTAGCTAAAACCGAAAAAGAAAAAATATTAGAAAATTTATCTTCTATTGAAAAAAAATACTATAATATTTTTTCTTCTTCGAAAAAAGAAGAAGAGGAAACAGAAGATTATAGAAATTCTGTTATCGTAGAACTCCGTTCTGGAACAGGAGGTGATGAAGCGTGTCTTTTTGTTGAAGATATATTAAGAATGTATACAATGTATTTTAAAAAAATAGGTTGGAAATATAAAATTATACATGCGCAAAAAGGAGGAGTCAAAGGATTTAAAGAGATTATTTTAGATATCAATGGAGAAAAAGGAGTTTATGGAAATTTAAAATTCGAATCTGGAGTACATAGAGTACAAAGGGTTCCAAAAACAGAATCTCAAGGAAGAGTACATACTTCTGCTATAACCGTGGCAGTGCTTCCTAAAGTAAAAGATATAGAAGTCAACATTAATTTATCTGATATAAAAAAGGATACTTTTAGATCTAGTGGATCTGGTGGGCAACATGTAAATAAAACAGAGTCTGCCGTACGATTAACTCATATTCCCAGTAAAATTACAGTAGAATGTCAAGAAGAGCGTTCTCAACATAAGAATTTTGAAAAAGCGATTAGTGTTTTACGATCAAAGATTTATCAAACCGAAAAAGAAAAAAGATTAAAAAAAATATCCACAAAAAGAAAATCTTTAGTTTCTACAGGAGATCGTTCTATAAAAATTAGGACTTATAATTATCCTAAAAATAGAGTTACAGATCATAGAATTCATAAATCTATTTATAATCTTTCAGGATTTATGGATGGAAATATCCAAGAAATGATTAATATTTTAAAATCCTTTGAAAAAAAATAACGTTTTCATATCCTATATTTAATTTTTATTTCATATTATTAATTTGAATTTTATAATTTAAAATCCGAATCTAAATTATCTAAAAAATTTGTATTATAATTTCCTTCTAAAAAATCATTATTTTGCATAAGTTTTTTTACTAAAGGAATAGTGGTCTTTATTCCTTCTATAACAAATTCATCTAAAGAACGGCGCATTTTTTCAATAGTTTCTTTTCTACTTTTTGCCGTGGTAATAACTTTAGCAATCATAGAATCGTAGTAATGTGGAACGCGATATCCTGCATAGATATGTGTATCGATACGCACTCCTTTTCCTCCAGGTAAATGCATCTGAGTTATTTTTCCAGGAACTGGACGAAAATTTTTATCCGGTTCTTCTGCATTAATTCTACATTCTAAAGAATACATTTTAGGATAAAAGTTTTTTTTTATAGAAAGTTTTTTTCCATAAGCTAAAAATATTTGTTCTTGAATTAAATCTAACCCTGTTATTTCTTCGGTTATAGCATGTTCTACTTGTATTCTTGGATTCATTTCCATGAAATAAAAATTTTTATTTTGATCTACCAAAAATTCTATAGTTCCTATTCCTTCATAATGAAGAAATTCAGCTGCTTTTATCGCTTCTTTTCCCATTTTTTTTCTAAGAAACGGAGTTAAAAATGGAGAAGGCGCTTCTTCTACTAATTTTTGATTTTTTCTTTGAATAGAACAATCTCTTTCTGAGAGATGAAATATTTTTCCATATTTATCTCCAATAATTTGAATTTCTATGTGTCTTGGATTCAAAATTAATTTTTCTATATACATATTTTTGTTTCTAAAACAAGCCCAAGCCTCTTTTCTAGCTTCTTCCCAAGAATTTTTTAAATCATTTTTATCTAAAACAGATCGTATTCCTTTTCCTCCACCTCCAAAAACAGATTTTATAATAATAGGATATCCTATTTTATCTGAAATTTTTTCCACTTCTTGATAAGAAGATTCAAAAAAACATTCAAATCCAGGCAAACAAGAAATTCCAATTTTTTTCATAGTTTTTTTAGCCAGAATTTTATTTCCTATTTGAATCATATGATTTGGTTTAGCTCCAATAAATTTTATTCCATGTTTTCGGCACATAGAAGAAAAATATGCATTTTCAGACAAAAATCCATATCCAGGATGAATTGCATCTGCATTTGTTATTTCTGCAGCAGAAATTAAATTTGGAATATTTAAATAAGATTGAGATGGAGAAGGAGGACCGATACATACAGCTTCATCCGCAAAATAAACATGAAGACTGTGTTTATCTGCTGTAGAATAAACAGCTACAGTTTTAATTCCCATTTCTTTGGATGTTCGTATAATTCGTAAAGCAATCTCTCCACGATTAGCTATTAATATTTTTTTAAACATGAATAAAATTTAATAGTTAGGATCTAAAAGAAATAAAGGTTGATCATAATCTACAGGAGTAGCGTCTTCTACTAGAACTTTAATTAATTTTCCATTTATTTCAGATTCAATATCATTAAATAATTTCATTGCTTCTATTACACAAACTTTCGTACCTATTTTTACTTTATCTCCTATTTTTATAAAAGGATTTTGATCTGGATGGGGTTTTCTATAAAATGTTCCTATCATAGGAGATTTTATAGTTAAATATTGATTTTTTTTTTCTTTTTCTGTATTAGAACAAAACCTATCAGTAGAGAAATCGGAAATGGAATCAGAAATGGAAGAAGATGATGATAAAGACATTTTAGTGGGAGAAAAATTAGAATTCCATGAATATTTTTCTTTTTTAATTAATTCTTTATTTTTCATATAAATTTCAGTATTTTCTATTTTTATCCTTATCTCATCAATATTAGAGTCAGAAATAAATTGAATCAGGGATTTTATTTTTTTGAAATCCATAATTTTTATGTTTTTTATAAAGATTTTTTCTCATTTTCATTACGATACATAACAATATTTCCTCTATAATAAAGTTTATTTTCATACCAATATGCATGATGATATAAATGTTTTTGATTTGTTAAGGGACATTTTTTTAATAATGGTTTTTTGATTTTTAAATGACTTCTTCTATTATTTCTTCTAGATTTAGATTGTCTTCTTTTAGGATGTGCCATACATAAATAATATTTATTAAATTACTAATTTAGAAATAAAATTAAATGTCTTGAATTATTTTTATAATATAATTATTATATGAGTCCATTATTAACTAAACGGAACCAAAATTATTCGAAATGGTACAATGAAATTGTTATTAAATCCGGTTTAGCAGAGTATTCCGGAATACGTGGTTTTATGATCATAAAACCATATGGATACTCTTTGTGGGATAGATTGAAAACAATATTAGATAAAATGTTAAAAATTACGGGACATCAAAATGTTTATTTTCCTTTACTTATTCCAAAATCTATTTTTTCAAAAGAAAAAAAACATATTAAAATTTTTTCCGAAGGATGTGCTATCGTGACTCATTCTAGATTAATAAAAAATAATCGAGATGGAGAAAAATTAATTATTGATTCTAAATCTGAATTAGAAGAAGAACTAGTCATTAGACCTACTTCAGAAAGTATAATATGGAATACTTACAAACGTTGGATTCAATCTTATAGAGATTTGCCTATTTTATCTAATCAATGGGGAAATGCATTAAGATGGGAGATGCGAACTCGTTTATTTCTTAGAACTACTGAATTTCTATGGCAAGAAGGACATACAGCCCATTCCACAAAAAAAGAAGCAATAGAAGAGGCTATAAAAATATTGAACATTTATACAAATTTTTCAGAAAAATTCATGGCAATTCCTGTATTAAAAGGAATAAAACCATTTATGGATAAATTTTATGGTTCAGATAAAACATATTGTATTGAAGCGCTTATGCAAGATGGAAAAGCTTTGCAGATGGGGACCTCACATTTTTTAGGACAAAATTTTTCGAAAGCTTTTAATGTAAAATTTACTAATTTTAACGGAAAAAGAGAATATGTATGGGGGACTTCTTGGGGTGTATCTACCAGACTAATAGGTGGATTAATTATGTCTCATTCTGATGACAAAGGGTTAATTTTACCTCCAAAAATAGCTCCTATACAAGTTGTCATAATTCCAATATGTTATAAAAAAAACATTGTTAATGTTCATGAAACATCTATAAAGATTTTAAATATTTTGGAAAAAGAAGGAATAAGAGTAAAATATGATGATAGAATTATACTGACTCCTGGATGGAAATTTCATGAATATGAAATGAAAGGAATTCCTATTCGAATCAATATCGGAAAAAATGAAATAGAAAATGAAAAAGTAGAAATTTTTAGAAGAGATACATATGAAAAAATATATATACCTTGGATAAAATTAAAAAATTTAATTCCAAAATTATTAGATGAAATACAAGAAAATATTTATAAAAAAGCACTCCAAAGAACTCAAAAATTAATTATAAAATTAGATCATTATAATGATTTTAAACATCAAATAAATCATTCAGGAGGATTTATTTTTTCTCATTGGGATGGAACGAAAAATACAGGTAAGAAAATTCAAGAAGAAACAGAAGCAACTATACGTTGTATTCCCATATCTAATGAAAAAGAAGAAGGAAAATGCATTTTTTCCGGAAAACCTTCTTCACAAAGAGTAGTTTTTTCCAAATCTTATTGAAGATTTTTTAATTTTCCTTTAAAATTATTTAAAGATGAATAATTCTTTTTTTCTAAAATCAAAATTAACTCTTTCTTCAATCTTTCAAATACTGAAACTCCCTCCTTCATAAATTGTGTTCCAATTTGAACTGCAGAAGCTCCACATAATATGTGTTCAAAAATATCTTTTCCAGAAGAAATTCCTCCACATCCTATTATAGAAATATCTTTTCTAAGATAAGTATAAAACTTACGAATATTAGCTAATGCAAATGGTTTTATAATAGGACCTCCTATTCCCCCAAATCCTTTTTTAGGACATATTACAACTGATTCTTTATTTGCATCAATAAAGAGACCATTAGGTAAACTATTAATACAAGTAACAAAAAAAATAGGAAATTGATTTAAAATTGATGCTATATTTTTAATATGTGCATCTTGAAAATAAGGAGGAAGTTTAATTCCTAAAGGTTTTTTATTAAATTTGAATATTTTTTCTATAAAATTTGATATTTTATCAAAATTATAACCAAATACATTTTCTTTTCCAATAAGATTTGGACAAGATAAATTTAATTCTATAGCAGTGACTTTTGAAGATTGATTTGCTTTTTGAATAAGATAATAATTTTCTTCCGTAGATAATCCGGATATAGAAAGAAAAATAGGTTTATTTATTTTCTTTTCCTCTAAAAAACCTAGATAAAAATGAATGCCAAAATTAGGTAACCCCATAGAATTTATACTTCCCATATTCCATTCGAAATATCTAGGTAAAATATTTCCTTTTCTTGGTTGAGATGTACAACTTTTTGTAACAACTCCACCAGAATGACTATCCAATAAATTAGATAGTTCCTGATCTGTAGAACAAAGAACTCCCGAAGCATTCATGATGCATAATGGAAGTTGAATTCCATTTATATTAGCAGTAATATCTATTTTTTTCATAATCATATCAACTAATTATAGTTTATAGTATAATAATATCCAAGTATAAAATTTTTTTAACTTTACTAAAACAGTTTTTATTTTATGGAAAAAAAAGAAAAATTCTTCTTAGAAATTTATAATTTAGGAATTATAAAATTTGGAAATTTTACACTAAAAAGTGGAATGAACACCCCTATATATATAGATTTTCGTCCAATAGCTTCTAGACCAAATTTATTAATTAAGTTATCGGATTTACTCATTCATAATGTTCCATCTTATGATTTTGAACTAATTTGTGGAGTTCCATATGCCGCTTTGCCTATAGCAACTACTTTATCTTTAAGATCCAAAATACCGCTAATTATTAAGAGAAAAGAAAATAAAGGATATGGAACGAAACGAATGATTGAAGGAATATATAAAGCAGGACAAAATTGCCTGATTATAGAAGATGTTATTACAAGTGGAGATAGTTTGCTAAAAACCATAATAGACCTTGAAAAAGAAGGATTAATAATTAAAAATATTATGTCAATTCTTGATAGAGAACAAGGAGGAATAGAAAACATAAAAAAAAAAGGATATAATATTCGAACTTTATTTCGAATAAAAGAAGTTTTTAAAATATTAAAAAATAAATCTTTTTTAAAAAAAAAAGAAATACATATGATTCAATTTTTTTTAAAAAAAAATAATACAAAAAATATTCAAAATAAACGGATTTCTTATGAAGAAAAAAAAGAAAAAATTTCTCATCCTATAGGAAAAAAACTTATAGATATTACATTAAAAAAAAAAACAAATTTAATAGTTTCAGCCGATTTAATTGATACTAAAAATATTTTAAAATTAGTCAATTTAATTGGAGATAGAATTTGTGGATTAAAACTTCATGTAGATATTATAAATGATTTTTCATATTCATTTATAAATTATCTTAAAAAAATTTCTGAAGAAAAAAATTTTTTATTATTAGAAGATAGAAAATTAGGTGACGTTAGTTCTACAAATAGTCTTCAATTACATTACGGAATACACAAAATTTCTTCCTGGGCAGATATCGTTACTGTTCATCTACTTGCTGGAAGTATGAGTATTCAAAACTTGAATATTCCTTCTAATATGGGGTTAATTACAATATCTGAAATGTCTTCTTATGGAAAATTATCTAATGATAATTACATCAGAAAAGTACTAAATATTTCTTTAAAAAACCCAGAAGTAATTGGAACTGTAGCTCAAAGAAAAGTAGATGATCGATTGCTATTGTTTACTCCTGGTATTCATTTTTATAAAAAAGAAAATAATGTAGGAAATAGATATATTCACCCAATTCAAGCCTTTAAAGAAAAAGGAAGTGATTTTATTATTGTAGGAAAAGCTATTTTTTTATCTGAAAATCCAAAAATGATGGCAGAAGAATATAGAAATGCAGGATGGAAAGCTTATGAAAATGAACTTTAATAAGTTATTTTATTCTATTGATTGATAGGATTAAAAGTTTTTTTTCAAAATTAATGATACTGATCATATTTTTATTTAATTTGTATACTAATAAATATAGTAGAAAACATTTTTTCATAAAAAATTGAAACGAAATAAAAAATTTTTTGAATAAATTTTTAATATGGAATGGATCAATTCATTAATTAGTTGTTTCATGATACTTTTTAGTATTATAGATATATTAGGTAATGCTCCCATAATTATGGGTTTTAAATCAAAAGGGAATATTATAGAAACTAAAAAAATTATAATTTCTTCTCTTGTAATATTTTTATCTTTTCTTTTTTTAGGACAACCTATGCTTAAGCTCATTGGAGTTGATATACATTCCTTTTCTGTAGCGGGATCTATAGTATTATTTTTAATTGGTTTAGAAATGATATTGGGAATAGATATTCACAAAATTACAGAAAATGCTCAAACTTCTATTGTACCAATTTCCTTTCCACTTATAGCTGGGCCTGGATCTTTAACAACTTTAATTTCATTAAGAACAACTTACGACATAAACATTATTCTTTTATCTCTTATTTTGAATATGATAGTTGTCTATTTTGTAATAGATAGATGTGATTTTATAGCAAAAAAAATAGGATCTAATGGATTAGATATTTTAAAGAAAATATTTGGAATTGTTTTATTAGCTTTTGCGGTAAAAATTTTTGGAGCTAATGCTACTCAATTATTTCAGTAATAATTTTTTGTTATTTTATTGAAAGTTTTTATAACAGATTTATTTATATTATTAAATTCAGGTAAATAAAAAGCCTTATAAATAAAAATTATATAAAATTTTTGATTTTTAATATAATTTTCAATAATTGACTTATTCAAAAAAAAAGACGCTTTTAATAAACGTCTTATTCTATTTCTATGAACTGATTTTTTAAAAAAAATCTTTTTTACTAAAATTCCAATTAAATTTGGGGATAAATTTTTTTCATTATCTATTTTTTTTAATAAAAAAATAGATAAAATAGGATATTCAAACAAATATTTTCCATTTTTTATTAATTCTTCAAAAATTTTTTTTTTTTGAATTAAATTTTCAATCATATTCACAATACATAAACTCTTCTAATTTGGAAACCATTCCTATAGGACCACAAACAAATGGAGTTC
The DNA here is from genome assembly GCF_003573915.1 of Blattabacterium cuenoti STAT. Classification (GTDB taxonomy): domain Bacteria; phylum Bacteroidota; class Bacteroidia; order Flavobacteriales; family Blattabacteriaceae; genus Blattabacterium; species Blattabacterium cuenoti_A. Next base: position 137,924 of record NZ_AP014608.1, read on the forward strand.
TTTGATGTAATTTAGTGGGTTCTATATCTAAGATTCGTTGTTTTCCATCAGAAGCTTTTCCTCCAGCTTGTTCAGATAAAAAAGCCATAGGATTACATTCATAAAGAAGTCTTAATTTTCCTTTTGGAGAAGAATCCGTTTTGGGATAAATATATATACCTCCTTGTATCAGATTTCTATGAAAATCACCAACTAAAGAACCAATATATCTTGCAGTATAAGGGCGGTTCTCCTTTTTTTCTTTACAAAATTTAATATATTTTCTGATTCCATTAGGAAATTTTTCAGAATTTCCTTCATTAATAGAATAAATTTTTCCCATTTTAGGAAAGATAATATTAGAATGAGATAAATAAAACGTTCCAAATGAAGGATCCAAAGTAAAACCGTGTACTCCGTTTCCGGAACTATAGACCAATATAGTAGAAGATCCATACATAATATATCCTGCAAGGACTTGTTGATTCCCTTTTTGTAAAAAATCTTCTATTGTCAAATTCATTTTAATAGAAGATTTCCTCATGTATACAGAAAATATAGTTCCAATCGATATATTTACATCTATATTAGAAGACCCATCTAATGGATCTATTAAAACAATATATTGATTTTTTAAAATATTTTCTTTTTTTTCTTTTATTATTATAAAATTTTTTCTTTCTTCAGAAGCTATTCCACAAACAACATTTCTATTTTTAAAAGCTTTTATAAAAGCTTTATGAGCGAATTCATCCAATTTTTTTTGATTTTCTCCTTGAATATTAGTAATACCAGAATCCCCCATTTTTTCTGTTAAACCCGCTTTATTTACTTCTTTATGTATTGCTTTAGCAGCTAATTTTATAGAGCTAAATAATCGTAGTAATGTTTCGGTTGAAGATGAAAAGCAATATCTATTTTTTTTTATAATAAATTCTCCTAATGTATACATGTTTTTTCAAGAAAATTTGAATATATTTTTTAATAAAAAATTAAAAACATGATTAATACAAGTCTTGTATAAAAAGCCTACAACTAATTTTTCATCTTTAAATGAAAAAAAGCACGATACAATTCATGCTTTTTTTTCTTTTTTTCACATTCTTCTTGAATAATGAGTATTAGTTTTAGTTTTTCTATGTTTATACTTTCTTTCCATATTGATAGAATCATAAATTCCCCTCAAATTAGGATTTTTACGCAATTCTTCCTCAATATCAAATTTTACTTCCTTAGTATATTTATCACCTTTTTGAGCTTTATTATATTCTTCAATATCTGATTCATCAACAATTCCATATAAACCACTATCATTACATGATGAAAAAAATATGGTCAAAAATAAAAGAAAAATGAAAACAAATATTTTTTTCATTTTTTATATTTTAATAGATTTTTATCTTGCATTATTAATATAAGTTTTTTTTTTAAAATTTTACAATAAAAATTATTTTATGTGTATTATTATAAAAATAGTAAATATTTCATCTAATCCTTTGCCTAATTATGGAACAAAAGGTTCTTCTGGTATGGATTTAAGAGCATTTTTAAAAAATGATATTACAATTTATTCTATGGAAAAAAAAATTATAAAAACAGGTTTATTTATTGAAATTCCTATAGGTTACGAAGGACAAATTCGCTCTAGAAGTGGGTTAGCTTTAAATCATGGAATTACCGTATTAAATGATCCAGGAACCATAGATTCAGATTACAGAGGAGAAATAAAAATTTTATTATTGAATTTATCTAAAAACCCATTTCTTATAAAAAATGGGAATAGAATTGCTCAAATTATATTTTCTAAACATGAAGAAATAAAATGGAATTCTAATTTGAATTAATTGTAAATTCTATTTTTCTATTTTGATTAACATGAAAATACTATAATTTAATATATCTATATAATTATCATAAATTTTTTCATAAGAATTGTTTATATCTTGTAAATTTTTTTCCATATTTTGAATCCTAAACAATTTTTGAAAAATTATATCTTTTATAGAAGAAAAATCCATAATTTTCCAAGCTTCTTTATAATCAAAATTTTTTTTGATCATTAAAAGCTTTGCCTTTTTTGTATATATATCATAATAATTATGAATATCAATATTATTCTTTCTGAGAAAGAATATTTCCATATTTATAATATTTTTTTTATAAAAAATAATAGCTATAATAGATAAATTTATAACATCTATCCATTTATTGTTTTTAATCTTCAAAAAAAGAATATTATTTATATCTTTTTTTTGAAGGTTTTCAATTAATTTTTTTTTTAAAAAAGTTCTACATTTCCTTAAAATCGCATCATATTGAATAGAAGTATCAATATTATTTTTAATATTCATTAATTTTTCAAATATTGATCTATATAAATTTTTGCTTGATCAAAAGAATAACAAATATTTACATTCCAATTATATGAGTTTAATATATTCATAATTTTGATTTGATTTCTAGTTAATTTATTTGGTTTTATTTTGAATTCTAAAGCCATCCCCGTTATTCCTTTTTTAAAATTAGGCATAGGAACTAATAAATCAGGCATTCCTGGTCTTAATCTCATTACTTTAATAAGAAATCTTTCATAAAAACTCCTTTTAGATTCATTATGTGGATGAAAATAAAATATATGAGGATATTTATAATCCAAGTAATCACAAACAGAACTATGTAACAATTGTTCTTTTCCTAAAAAATTTTTATACCAATTTTTCATCTTAAGATTCACAAGAAATACATTCGGATCCTCCCAAATTTTCCTTTTTATTCTCTAATAAAATTTTTAATATTTTATCTTCTGATTTCTTTTTCTTATCAGAAATATCTTTTAAATTAGAAGAAATAAAAAGATCATCATTCCAATCTTCATTGGGTTTACTATATCCTGTTTCACGATTATCAAAAAAATCAGTTTGTTGTTCTCCAGATATCGTTATATAAAACCAATCCATATTAGATAACATATTTTTATTAATAGGATATGAATCATTCAACCCTAATTCTCTCAATTTCATATTTGCTCTATCTTTCATAAAATTTTTAAGATCTTCTCTTTTAATAGTAGAAAGATCCCCTTTTCCAAATATTTGATCAATAAAAATAAATTCATTTTTCAATGCTAAATCTATTCCTTGATAAACAAGTTTTTCAACTGATTTCTTTAATCCTTTATTTTCTTCACAAAGAGTCCGAAAAATTTTACATCCTGCTTCCGAATGTAAAGACTCATCTCTAACAGAAAAAATAATTTGTTGACCTATTCCTTTTAAACGATTTGATTTTCTAAAAGAAAGTAAAACTGCAAAAGAAGAAAATAATTGTATTCCTTCTGCAGCTGCAGAAAACAAAGCGATACTTCTTGCAATTTCTTTTTCATCATATTGACCATGAGGACTTTTTCTAATATCCATTAAAATTTTCAATTTATTCATTGTAGCTTCATCTTTTAAAAAAGCATGAAAATCATCCAAACCCAAAATATCATTCAGATAAGAATAAGCTACAGCATGAATTGTTTCAAATGATCCAAAAGTTTGTCCCATCATTTTTATTTCAGGAATAGGAAACCATCTAGGAATCATCTCTGACCAATAATTTCCTACTTCTGTTTCCGTTTGAGTAAATCCTTTTAAGATATCTCCAATTACATTTTTTTCCTGAAAAGATAAATTTTCATTCCAATCATGAATATCCGATTGCATATTAATCTCTGTATGTAACCAATGTGCATTTTGTTGTTTAAACCAATAATCATATGCCCACTGATATTCAAATGGTTTAAAATTTAAACGATCTTTCGTAATACTCATTTTTATTCATTTTTTCATATAAATAAATGTACTAAAATTTATATAAAATATAAATAGAAAAAAATTTTTATTACAGAAAACAAGTTCTGTAGTTTTTATATATTTCGTGTGAAATATAATCTATACCATATGTATATAACAATTAATGATATGTTTTATTATAACATAAAAATAACACCAAATAAATAAATTTGATGATTTTCTTTTATTCGAAAAAATTTATTTAAGAAAATTATGATATAAAATATTATGAATTTTATATATTATAATTATACATTAAATATTAATTAATGAAAATTATACGAATATCATTAATATTGTTATGGCGTACATGGTTTTTTTTTATCAATATATTTTTAATCCCTTTATGGGCAGGTGCATCTATTCCATTTTTATTTAAAAAAAAACATTATCCTATTGCATATTGGTTTCACCAAATGTGGGCTAGAAGTAATCTTTTCCTTATGGGTTTTTGGTATGTTTTAGAGAAGGAAAAAGAGATTATAGATAAAAATCAACAATATATAATTATAAGCAATCATAGTTCCATTATGGATATTATGTTAATTTACTCTTTGATGAAAAATCATCCTTTCGTTTTTGTAGGAAAAGCAGAATTAGCTAAACTTCCTTTCTTTGGATTTGTTTATAAAAAAAGCAATATTCTTATTGATAGGAAAAACTTATCAAGTTGTATACAAGTATTTAAAAAAATAGAAGATAAAGTAGATTCTGGAAAAAGTGTTTGTATTTTTCCAGAAGGTGGTGTTCCCAACTCATATATTTTTTTGGATCATTTTAAGAGTGGAGCTTTTTTTACCGCTATCTTCAAAAAAATCCCTATTCTCCCTTTTACAATCGCTGATATAAAAACAAAATTTCCTAGTTTTTCTACTATAAAAGGAAGCCCCGGTAAAATAAGGATTAAACAACATCATTCTATCTCAACTAAAAATTTATCATTAAAAGATAAGAATTCTTTAAAAGAAAAATGTTTTAATTTAATCAAATGTCAACTAGAAAAATTTGAACGTGAAAAATAAAATAATTAATATGAATTGTTCGTGAATAAAAAAATTCATATTTATACTGACGGTTCTTCAAAAGGAAATCCTGGACCAGGAGGATATGGAGTTTTTATAGAAACATTTTTTGGAAATTTTTATAACAGAAAAATAATTTCTGAAGGATTTCGTTATACAACGAATAACAGAATGGAATTACTATCAGTGATAGTAGGGTTAGAAAAAATAAAAAATAAAAAACAAAATATTGTTGTTTTTACTGATTCTAAATACATAATAAATACTGTACAAAATAAATGGATCGATAAATGGAAAAAAAATAATTTTCAAAATAAAAAAAATGTAGATTTATGGAAAAGATTTTTAAATTTATTTTACAAACATTCTGTAATATTTCATTGGATAAAAAGTCATAATTATCATTATATAAACGACTATTGTGATCGATTATCTGCAATTGCGTCTAAAAATGAAAAATTAAAAATAGATTATATTTATGAAAAATATAGATAGGAATTATATTATATAGTATAATTTCTTTGTCTAATCATTTCATATATGATTATAGACATTGCATTACTGACATTTAACGAGTCTATATTTCCAAACATAGGAATAGTTATAATCTCATTAGCTTTTTCTAACCATAGATTAGATACACCCTTACTTTCAGAACCAAAAACAATAGCTGTATTATTATGAGAAAATTGAGTATGATATAAATCTATAGCTTTCTTATGTTTTTTAAATCCTGTTGTAATAATTTTTATTCTGTTTTTTTGTAACCAATAGATAATTGATTCGATTTTTTCCATGAAAATTTTTCTTGTAAAAAGACTCCCTAAACTACATCTAATAATATTAGAATTATATACATAAGTTTTTATGTTACATAATATTATCATGTTAATATTTGCCGCATCAGCTATTCTTAACATAGCGCCTATATTTCCAGGTTTTTCTATTCCGTCTAAAATAAGTATTAAGGAAGAATTTTTATCATAAACTTTGATGTTTTTTAATTGATTTAGATATTTTTTTTCTTTAAATAAAGCAATAATTCCACCTGAATTTTCTCTATACGCTAATTTTTTAAAAATTTTTGTACTAATAATAAAAGTAATGGAATAAAATAACTGAATTATATCATAATTATGAAATATTTTTTCGCATATAAATATTTTTTTGGGTAAAAAATTTCCTTTTACAGCCATTTCAAATTCTTTTATTCCTTCAACAAAAAAAATATTCATACAATTTTTTTTGTTGTAAATTTTTATCAAATCTTTAATTTTTGTATTTTGAATATTGTATATTTTTTTCATATTTATTTTATTATGATGATTTTTTATAAAAAATACGATGATGATATAGTGTATATGAATATAGCGATTGAATATTCAAAATTATCTTTTTGTAAAAAAAAAAAGTAGGAGCTGTTATAGTCAATAATAATCGAATCATATCTAACGGATACAACCGGACTCCAAATGGATTTGATAATCTTTGTGAAGATTATAATGGAAATACCAAATGGTATGTTCTTCATGCAGAAGCAAATGCAATATTAAAAATGTCTTCTTCTTTTTTATCTTGTAAAGGAGCGTCCATCTATATTACTCATTTTCCATGTAAAGAATGTTGTAAACTAATTTATTTATCTAATCTAAAAAGAGTTATTTATTTGTATGAAAAAAATGATGAAGAATTTTATTTTTTAAAAAAATTAAAAATTGAAATAAAAAAACTAATTAAAATTTCATAAAAAACCCAGGTGGCGAAATTGGTAGACGCGTTGGACTCAAAATCCAGTGATTTTTATATCATGCGGGTTCGAATCCCGCTCTGGGTATTTTTTTTAGAATAAAAAATATCTTTGAGAAAGTGGTAAAACATCAGAGGGATGAGAAATTATTTTTTCTCCATTTATATAAACATTATAAGTTTTTGGATCTACTTCTAAATTTGAAATATCTCCATTTAATATCATGTTTTTTTTGGATAAAGTACGACATCCTTTTACAATTTTTATTTGTTTTTTAATTTCATTTTTTTCAAAAAACCCATTATTAATTGCATTTGTTGAAACAAAAACACTACTTAATTTTGGTTCAAAATATCCAAACATTTTTCGATACATAAACGGTTGAGGTGTAGGTATTGTAGCATTAGGATCACCCATACTTGCATAAACAATCATTCCACTTTTTATAACTAATTCTGGTTTTACTCCGAAAAAAGATGGTTTCCATAATACTAAATCAGCCATTTTTCCAACATGAATTGATCCAACATATTCAGAAATACCATGTGTAATAGCAGGATTTATAGTATATTTTGAAATATATCTTTTCACTCTAAAATTATCATTTTTTAGATGATCATCATTAATAGGACCTCTTTCTTTTTTCATTTTATCAGCTGTTTGCCATGTTCGTTTTACTATTTCACCTATTCTTCCCATAGCTTGAGAATCTGAACTAGTCATACTAATAGCTCCTATATCATGTAAAACTCCTTCCGCACTAATAGTCTCAGATCTAATTCGTGCTTTTGCAAAAGCAACATCCTCTGGTAAATTAGAATCCAAATGATGACAAATCATTAACATGTCTAGGTGTTCATCTATAGTATTACAAGTATAAGGCATAGTAGGACTTGTTGATGAGGGTAAAATATTGGAAAACGATATCACTTTTAATAAATCAGGAGTATGCCCTCCGCCAGCTCCTTCTGTATGATACATATGAATCGTTCGATTTTTAAATGTTTTTAAAGTGTCTTCTATATAACCTGATTCATTTAGAGAATCTGTATGAATATTAACTTGTACATCTAATTTTTCTGCTACATTTAAACATTGATCTATAACATGTAAAGTACTCCCCCAATCTTCATGTATTTTTAGTCCACCTGCTCCAGCTTTTATTTGTTCTATTAAAGCTTCAGGATGAGAACTATTTCCACTAGCAAGAAAAATAAAATTAATAGGAATATGATCTGTACTTTTTAACATTCTTTGAATATTCCATACACCTGAAGTACAATTTGTAGCTATAGTTCCAGTAGCAGGGCCTGATCCTCCACCAATAATAGTTGTTGTTCCGCTTTCTAATGCAACTTCAAATAATTGTGGACATATATAATGAACATGACTATCTACACTTCCAGCAGTTATAATCATATTTTCTGAAGAAATAACTTCAGTTCCTGCTCCAATATACATATTAGGAGTAATTCCATCCATAAAATATGGATTTCCAGATTTTCCTATTCCTACGATAACGCCATTTTTAATTCCTATATCCGCTTTTATAATCCCCCAATAATCTATAATAATAGCATTAACTAATACTAAATCTAAAACACCTTCATCTCTTGTTGCAAATGGATGTTGGCCCATTCCATCTCTAATAACTTTTCCTCCACCAAAAACACATTCATCTCCATAAATGGTATAATCTTTTTCTATTTCAATCCATAAAGAAGTATCTCCTAAACGAATTTTATCTCCTTTAGTAGGTCCATACATACTTGCATAAGATGCTCTATTTATTCTTTTCATAAATTCATATAGTTGTGTTTTCTTTTCCTGAAAATCCATAAATTTTTTTATTTCCTCCAATTTCTACTAAAATGACTTCTTTTGTTTCTCCTGGTTCAAAACGAATAGACCTTCCAGAAGGAATATCAAGTTTATATTTTTTAGTTCCTTTTCTATCGAAAAGAAGAGCAGAATTAGTTTCATAAAAATGAAAATGAGATCCTACTTGAATTGGACGAGTTCCCGTATTAGAAACGATTCTTTTTATACGAGATCTTCCAGGAAAAAAAACAATTTCTTCTTTTAAAAGATCATATTGTCCCGGAATCAAATTAGAATTTTTTTTTCTATTTTTTTTTATGGGATGATGTACAGTAACTAGTTTTGTTCCATCAGGAAATGTAGCTTCCACTTGAACACTGTTTAGTAATTCGTACACTCCATCCATAACTTGTTCATCATTCAGAATATTTCCTGCTTCATACATGAGGTCTTTTACTGTTTTACCATCACGAGCCCCTTCCATTACGTAATGAGTGATTAAAGCCAAAGATTCAGGATAATTCAATTTTAATCCTCTTTTTAAACGTTTTTTTGCTAATTCTCCAGCCATGTGTAGGAGAATTTTTTCCTTTTCATAATAAGTTAAATGCATATACTTTCTTTAATAATTTAATTTGATTCATTCATAAACAAAAACATAATAATTAATATTCATCAATAATAATAAACAACAACTATGAAGTTAAAGTTATAAAATATTATAACAATGATAGATAAACAGAGCTGTTTTTCATTTTTAAAAAAAAGAAAAATTTTTGATTCAAAATCAAAAAAATTTAAAGAGTATATCTACACAAAATTATCATTATTTTTGTGAACATTATTAATAATGGGAAAGTTTTTATAAACAAATAATTAAAAAAATGCAAGTTTTAAAATTTGGGGGGAGTTCCGTAGCTCATTCTGATGCAATAAAACGTATTTGTTCTTTGCTAGAACAAAAACCAAAAGGAAGATATGCAATTGTTGTATCTGCATTAGAAAATATTACGGACCAATTAATACAATGTGGTCAATTAGCTTCTAAAAGAAGAAATATTTATAAAAATATATTAGAAAAAATAGAAATTAGACATCTTAACATCATAAGAGAATTATTTCCTATTACTTATCAAAGCCACTTAATAAGTTGGATTAAAAAAAATATAAATGATTTAGAAAATTTATGTGATGGTGTTTTTCAAGTAAAAGAACTTTCAAAACGTTCTCTAGATAAAATTATGAGTTTTGGAGAATTAAGTTCTTCTTTTCTTATTGCAGAAAAATTGAAAGAATCTGGATTAGATGCATCCTGTAAAGATAGTAGAGATTTAATTATTACAGATTCTCAATTTGGATGTGCACAAGTAGATTTTACAACAAGTAATCATCATATTATTCAGTTTTTTCGTAAAAAAACATCAGAATATATCGTTTTACCAGGATTTATAAGTTCTACGTTAAAAAATGAAACCACAACACTTGGAAGAGGGGGTTCTGATTATACTGCTTCTATTTTAGCTGCGGCTATATCTGCTAATTTACTGGAAATATGGACGGATGTTAGTGGATTGATGACAGCAAATCCAAAAATAGTGAATCAAGCTTTTCCTATAAAAGAAATTTCTTATGAAGAAGCAATGGAATTATCTCATTTTGGAGCAAAAGTTATTTATCCTCCTACGATTCATCCCGCTATGAAAAAACATATTCCAATACAAATCAAAAATACTTTTTCGCCTAAAGATCCGGGAACTTTAATTTACATTAATAAAAATGTAAATATTAGTCAACCTGTAACTGGAATATCGGGAATTCAGAATATGGCATTACTTACATTAGAAGGAAGCGGTATGGTAGGAATTCCTGGATATTCTAAACGTTTATTTGAAGCATTGTTACGTGAAAAAATAAATGTAATATTTATAACTCAAAGTTCTTCAGAACATTCCATTACCACAGGAATTCATGAAATGGATGTTATAAAAGCAAAAACTGTAATAGATAACGAATTCTCTAAAGAAATTTATCAGAAGCGTCTTGATCCATTAAGAATAGAAAAAGATCTTTGCATTATCGCTGTAGTAGGAGAAAATATGAAAAACCTTCATGGAACCAGTGGAAAAATGTTTTCTGCTTTAGGAAGAAATAGTATTAATGTTAGAGCGATAGCACAAGGTTCTACTGAAAAAAATATATCAGCTGTTATTAAAAAATATGATTTTAAAAAGGCATTAAATACTTTACATGAAGCTTTTTTTGAAAGTCCACCAAAACAAATTAACCTTTTTATTTGTGGAGTGGGAAAAGTCGGGAGTAAATTAATGGAACAAATTGATCAACAAAAAAATTACTTACTAGAAGAATTAAAACTTCAAGTAAGAGTCATTGGATTAGCAAATAGCAAAAAAATGTATTTTGATAACAATCATGGTATCAATTTAAATGATTGGAAAAAAAATCTAATTCAAAAAGGAATTAGTATGAATATATTTTCCTTTATGGAAAAAGTATGGAAATTTAATCTTAGAAATAGTTTATTTGTTGATAATACAGCTAGCGAAAAAATGGCTATGACCTATGATAAATTTTTAAAAAATGGAATAGGTGTTATTACTTGCAATAAAATAGCTTGTTCATCAAATTATGATCATTATAAAAGATTAAAGACGCTTTCTAGGCATTTTAAAGCTCCATTTCTATTTGAAACTAACGTAGGAGCAAGTCTTCCAGTTATTAGTACACTTAACGATTTAATTAATAGTGGAGATAAAATTAATAAAATAGAAGCTGTATTATCGGGAAGTTTAAATTTTATATTTAATCATTTTTTAGGAAAAAAATCCTTTTTAGAAGTAGTAAAAGAAGCTCAATTAAAAGGATATACAGAACCTGATCCTAGAATCGATTTAAGTGGATTAGATGTTATGAGAAAAATACTAATTTTAGCAAGGGAATGCGGTACTATATTAGAATTAAGTGATATTCATCAAAAATCTTTTCTTCCAGAAACTTGTTCAATTTCAAATTCTATAGAAGAATTTTATCAAAAATTGCATAAATGTAAAAACTATTTTTTTAAAATTAGAAATAAAGCGGAAAAAAATAAAAAACGTTTACGTTTTGTTGCACGTTATGAAAATGGAAAAGCTTCTGTTGGATTAGAATCTGTAAAACAAATTCATCCATTTTTTCAATTAGAAGGAAAAGATAACATGGTTTTATATAATACATATCGTTATTCTGAACAACCTCTTATTATAAAAGGTGCAGGTGCTGGAGCGGAAGTTACTGCATCTGGAGTTTTTTCAGATATAATTAAAGCTACTAAATAAAGTCATGAAGGGAATTAAAATATTTTCACCAGCTACTATAGCTAATTTGGTTTGTGGATTTGATGTTATTGGTTTAGCTTTAGATTTTCCTAAAGATGAAATTTATTTATATAAAACTAATAATCCAGGAATACATATCCATAGAATATATAAATCATCATTACCTAATGATCCAATGAAAAATTCAGCTTTTGCGGCTTTACAAGCATTATTAAAAAAATATCAAAAAATACAAATTAATGAAGAAGAAAAAATAGGATTTAAAATTGAATTGATTAAAAATATTCGTCCTGGAAGTGGAATAGGTTCTAGTGCTGCTAGTGCAGCTGGTGTTGTTTATGGAGCTAACGTTTTATTGGGAAACCCCTTTAATACCATACAATTAATCCGTTTTGCTATGGAAGGAGAACGTATAGCAAGTGGAATAGCTCATGCTGATAATGTTGCTCCTGCTATTATGGGAGGAGTTACATTAATTAGAAGTTATAATCCATTGGATATTACTAAATTACATAGTCCTAATCAATTATGGGTGAGTATTATACATCCACAAATTGAAGTCAAAACATCAGATGCTAGAGAAATTTTAAAACAAAAAATATTGATGACAGATGCCATTAAACAATGGGGAAATGTGGGTGCATTAGTAGCAGGTTTATACCGAGAAGATTATGAATTAATAAGTAGATCATTGGAAGATGTTATTGTAGAACCTATACGGGCAATATTAATCCCTTATTTTTATGAATTACAAATAAAATGCAAAGAAATAGGAGCCTTAGGTGGGGGAATTTCTGGATCAGGGCCCTCTGTTTTCATGCTTAGCAAAGGAAATTACACAGCAAAAAAAGTTATTGAAGTCATGAATCAAGTTTATTCTCCATTACAAGTTGATTATAAAACCTATATCTCTCCTATCAACTTACAAGGTATCAAGTGGAGTGAAATATTTTAATTAGTTATAGAAGAAAATATATATATGTTATATTATAGTTTAAAAAATTATAAAAAATTAGTCTCTTTTGAAGATGCAGTTTTAACAGGTTTATCACCTGATGGTGGTTTGTATATGCCTCAATATATTCCTAAACTAGGATCAAAATTTTTTCAAGAATTTTTAATTTATGATAATTATACGATTTCCATGTTTATTATCAAACCTTATATTGGAAAATATATTCCAAAAAAAATTTTGGATGAGATTATTCATGATACTTTAAGTTTTTCTTTTCCATTGAAAAATATACATGATAATATTCACGTATTAGAGTTATTTCATGGACCTACTTTAGCTTTTAAAGATGTAGGAGCTAAATTTATGGCAGGATGTTTAAGTTTTTTTTCTGAAAAAATAGGAAAAAATGTAACGGTTTTAGTTGCCACTTCAGGAGATACTGGAGGTGCTGTAGCTAATGGTTTTTATAAAAAACCTGGAATAGAAGTTATTATTTTATATCCACATAATGGAATCAGTTCTATTCAACAGAAACAAATTGCTTCATTGGGAGATAATATTTATGCTTTAGAAATCTATGGGAATTTTGATGATTGTCAAAATATGGTAAAAAAAGCTTTTTTAGATCAAGAAATAAAAAAGAAATATATGTTAACTTCTGCAAATTCTATCAATATAGGAAGATGGCTTCCTCAAATGTTTTATTATTTTTTAGCTTACAAGAAAATAATTGTTAATAAAAACCCTATAGAATTAATTTTTTCAGTTCCTAGTGGAAATTTTGGAAATATTTGTGCAGGAATGATAGCGGAAAAAATGGGATTACCTATAAAATTTTTTATTGCATCTACAAATATAAATGATACTATACCTAGATTTTTAAAATCTGAAGAGTATAATCCTATTCCAGTAAAAAAAACTATATCGAATGCTATGGATATATCTAATCCTAGTAATTTTTCTAGAATATGGCATTTATATAAAAAAAATATATTTCAATTAAGAAAAAAACTTTTTTCCTATAAATTTACAGATAAAGAAACCTTAGATATTATAAAAAAAACATGGAAAAAATATAATTATATGTTAGATCCACATGGAGCTATTGGTTATTTAGGAATTATAAAATATTTAAAAAAACAAAATAAAATTAATAATATTTCAGAACCATTTATTTTTCTTGAAACTGCTCATCCTATCAAATTTTTAGATCATATGCCGCTTTGTTTAAAACAAAAAATTGTTCCGGATCAAGAATTAGATTTTTTTTTGAGAAAAAAAAACAAAATAAAAAAAATATCTTTATCCAACAATTTTAGTGTTTTTAAAAACTGGTTATTAGAAAGAAAATAAAATAAATAAATCTTTAAACAGCGACATCTCCTTTGATATGAGGAAAAGGATTATAGTTTTTTAACTTAAAATCTTCAAAACGAAATTGAAAAATATTTTTTACATAAGGATTGAGAATCATTTTAGGAAGTGGTCTAGGTTTTCTTTTCATTTGAAGTCTGACTTGTTGAATATGATTGTTATATATATGAGCATCTCCTATAGTATGAATAAACTCTTTTTCTTTTAAATTTAAAACTCTAGCCAACATAGTAAGTAATAAAGCATAAGATGCTATATTAAATGGTAAACCAATAAAAATGTCTGCGCTTCTTTGATATAAGAGTAACGATAATTTTTTTTTATGTACATAAAATTGAAATAATAAATGGCAAGGAGGTAACGCCATATTTTGAATCATTCCTACATTCCAAGAAGAAACAATTAAACGTCTAGAATTAGGATTAAATTTTATTTCTTTTATGATATTTTTAATTTGATCTATAAAATTTCCATCATATGTTGGCCATTTCCTCCATTGAAACCCATATATAGGACCTAATTCTCCATTATCATCTGCCCATTTATTCCAAATATAAACTTTATTTTTTCTTAAAAATTGAATATTTGTATCACCTTTTAAAAACCATAATAATTCATAAATAATGGATTGTATATTTAATTTTTTAGTGGTTAAAACAGGAAACCCCTTTTCTAAATCAAATCTCATTTGATATCCAAATAAACTTACTGTTCCTACACCAGTACGATCTTTTCTTTTTATTCCTTTTTTTAATACGTTTTTCAATAAATTTAAATATTGTTTCATGATATCTAGTAAATAATAAATAATATGCTTTTCTTTTTTAATTTTAAGAGTATTTTTACATAAAAATTAAGTATGAATCAAAAAGTTCTCTTCTTTTCTACAAGAAGTGGGTTAAAATTATCAAAAAATATAGCTTTTTTTTATGGAAAATTTCTTGGTAAAGTACGTTTTCTAGAATTTAGTGATGGAGAATATACTCCTTGTTTTGAACAATCAGTTCGTGGATCTAAAGTATTTTTGATTGGTTCTACTTTTCCTCCAGTAGATAATCTGATGGAATTATTATTAATGTGTGATACAGCTTCTAGAGCTTCAGCTTATAATATTACACTTGTAATTCCGTATTTTGGATGGGCTAGACAAGATCATAAAGATAAACCTAGAACTCCTATTGCCGCAAAACTAATAGCGAATCTTATAGTTGCTTCGGGTGCGACTAGAGTTATGACTATGGATTTACATGCAGATCAAATTCAAGGATTTTTTGACATTCCTGTAGATCATTTATATGCATCTAGAATATTTATTAATTATATTAAAAAATTAAATATAGGTCAATTGACTATTGCTTCTCCAGATATGGGAGGAGCAAAAAGAGCCAGAAGTTATGCAGGTTATTTAGGAACAGATGTAGTTATCTGTTATAAGGAAAGAAAAAAAGCAAACGAGATAGAATTTATGAATTTAATAGGAAATGTAAAGAATAAAAATATTATACTTATAGATGACATGGTAGATACAGCAGGAACTTTAACAGAAGCTGCTAATTTAATAAAAAAACAAGGTGCTAAAAGTATACGTGCTATAGCAACCCATCCTATTTTATCTGGTAATTCCTATGAAAAAATACATCAATCTGAAATAGAAGAATTAGTAGTTACAGATACGATTCCTATAAATCAAACGAAACCACATGATAAAATTCAAGTTTTGTCTTGTGCTCCACTTTTTGCAGAAGTAATGCAATCAGTACATAAAGACGAATCTATTAGTAATAAATTTATTATATGAAATATGTCAATATATACGGAAATAAAAGAGAAATTGGAAAAAAAGCATCTCGTCTTATTCGACTTTCTGGAAAAGTTCCATGTATTTTATATGGAAAGAATATAAATATTCCATTTTCTACTTCATTAGAAAGTTTAAAAAAAATAATATATACTTCAGAAATTTATGTCGTTATTCTTAAAATAGAGGATTTTGATAAAAGCATCAAAACCATTCGAAAGGAGATACAATTTGATCCTGTTAATGATAAAATACTACATGTCGATTTTTACGAAATAGATCAATATAAACCTATTTTATTAGAAATACCTGTAAAGACTGTTGGTAGACCTATTGGAGTCGAAAAAGGTGGAGAATTTTATTCTTTTATTAGAAAATTAAAAATAAAAGCAAATTTATGTGATATTCCAATACACATTGAAATTAATATTAGTTCTTTAGATATAGGAGATAGAATTATCGTAGAAAATTTATATAATGATAAATATACTATTTTAGCCCCTCCTCATACTTTAATAGCAAGAGTAAAAAATTCCCGTATAGTGAAAAATACTCAAGAAGAAGAAAATAAAAAAGAAAAAGAAAAAGAAGGAAAAGAAAAATAAAAATAAAATGGAGAATGTTTTTAGATTTTTATTTTATGAAAATAGCTTTAAAAGAAGCTTTTATCGCTTTTCATAAAAATGAAATACCTATAGGCGCCGTAATTACATATCAAAATATGGTTATAGCAAAAGCTCATAATTTAACTGAAACTTTATGTAATATTACTGCACATGCAGAAATATTAGTGCTAAATTTAGCTTCTAATTATTTTAAAAAAAAATATATAAAGAAATGTACTTTATATGTAACCTTAGAACCATGTGTTATGTGTGCGGGAGCCTTATTTTGGTCTCAAATAGGACGAGTTGTTTGTGGAGCTTCTAATTCATCAAAAAGAGGGTTTTTATATTCTGGTATTAAGTTACACCCACAAACAGAATTTGTTTCTGGAATTATGAAAAATCAATGTAAAAATCTTATACAAGAGTTCTTTTTTTATAAAAGAATCTATAAAAAGAAAAGAAAATTTATATAAGTATTTTTTTCTTTTTATTTTTACTAACTCTCAGTTTAAAAAAAACTGGTAAAGTTGTCATTAATATAATCAATAAAATAATCCATTCAAGATGATTTTTTAATTCCGGAAATTTTTTATCTAAATAATGCCCAGCTAACATGATAGAAAAAGTCCAAGCAAATGCTCCAATGATATTATATATCATAAACTTTTTAAAATCTACGCGAATTGCTCCTGCTACAATAGGAGCAAAAGATCGAAATATGGGAAGAAAACGACTTATGATAAGAGCAGTTGTTTTATATTTATTATAAAATATTTTTGCCGAAATCAAATATTTTTTTTTAAAAAAAAAGGAATCTTTTCTATTGTACAATAGTTTTCCAGATTTGTATCCTAGCCAATATCCTTGCATATTTCCAAGAATAGCCACACATGATACAATTAAAATAATTACAAAAAAAGGAACATTATAAAAATTCTTGCATAAATCTTCTCCAAAAATTCCGGCAGTAAATAATAAAGAATCTCCAGGTAAAAAAAAACCGATAAAAAATCCTGTTTCCGCAAATACAATAGCTAAAAGAACAAATAACGCTGTATTTCCGAAATATAAAAATATCCATCTAGGATTAAATAAATGTTTAAAAAAATCCCAAAAATTTGACATTTTTTAAATTATGATAGATAATAACAGTTAATAAAATTCAATAATTTCCATTTTTTATTTAAAAATTTCATAATTTTCATATTTAAAAAACTAATATTTTTTATGGAGTATTTATTTAAATTAATTAATATTTTAGGATGGATTCCTAATATACTATTTTTTGTAATAGGTTTTGTTTTTATTGTTTTTTGGTTATGTAAAATATTTAATTTCATTGATTAATAAAAAAATTGGTTAATTTTGTTTATTAAACGAGGATAATTTCATGAAAACGAAAAAAAGGAAAGAATTTGTGTACTTTAATGAAAAAGCTTATGATATTCTTAAAAATTATTTATTTCATAAAGTTGATTCCGTTCAAAACATATTTATTCTCGTAGATGAAAAAACCAATAAACATTGTCTTCCTATTCTTCTTCAGAAGATAAATTTTTTGAAAAAATCTAATATTATTAAAATTAAATCAGGGGAAAAAGAAAAAAATATTTATACGTGTATTCAAATATGCAAACATTTAGAAAAATTTAAAGCAACTAGAAAAAGTTTGATCCTAAATTTAGGAGGAGGGGTGATAACAGATATTGGAGGATTTGTAGCTTCCATATTTAAACGGGGAATTCGTTTTATTAATATTCCTACGACTTTATTAGGAATGGTTGATGCTTCCATAGGATATAAAACGGGAGTAAATTTGAATTCTATAAAAAATGAAATAGGAACTTTTTCTATTCCAGAATTTTTAATCGTTGATACATATTTTTTAAAAACACTTCCAAATTCAGAAATTTTTTCTGGAATGGCAGAAATGTTTAAACATGGATTAATTGCCGATAAAAATTTTTGGAAACAAATGAATCAAGAAATACAAATAGATAATATTATTATTCATAATAATAATAAATGGGAAAAATTAATTCATAAATCTATATTAATTAAAAAAAAAATTGTAGATCAAGATCCTAAAGAAAAAGGATTAAGAAAAATTCTTAATTTTGGACACACTATTGGACATGCTTTAGAGAGTTATTTTATGAATATAAAAAAAAAAATCCTTCATGGAATTGCGGTAAGTATGGGAATAATTTATGAATCATGGATTTCATTAAAAATCAATGGATTATCTCTATACGATTATAAAGAAATCAAATCTACACTTACTGCATTATATCCAATACAAAATAAAATTTCTGATATAGAAATTAAAAAATTATTTCTAATTATGGAACATGATAAAAAAAATGAAAAAAATAAAATTCAATTTTCTTTATTAAAAAAAATAGGAAAGTGTTCATATAATTGTATAGTTCCATATTCCTTGATTAGAGATAGTTTTTTTAATTAACTATTTTTATTAAATATTCTCAAAAAAATGAATGAAAACGAAGGAGAAAAATTAATATCTATTAATATTGAGGATGAAATGAAATCATCTTATATAGATTATTCTATGTCTGTAATTGTATCCCGAGCTCTTCCAGATGTTAGAGATGGATTAAAACCTGTACATAGAAGAGTTCTTTATGGAATGTATCAATTAGGAGTTTTCTCTAATAGTTCTTATAAAAAATCTGCTCGTATTGTTGGAGAAGTATTGGGAAAATATCATCCTCATGGAGACGTTTCCGTTTATGATACAATGGTTCGTATGACTCAAAAATGGACATTACGTTATCCATTAATAGATGGACAGGGAAATTTTGGATCATTAGATGCCGATCCTCCGGCAGCCATGCGTTATACAGAAGTAAAAATGAAAAGAATATCTGAAGAAATGTTGTTAGATATTAAAAAAGAAACTGTGGACATGCAATTAAATTTTGATGATTCTTTAGAAGAGCCAACCGTTTTACCTACCAGAATTCCTAATCTTATAATCAACGGATCTTCTGGAATTGCAGTAGGAATGGCAACGAATATTCCCCCTCATAATTTAACAGAAACTATAAACGCTATTTTTGCTTATATAGATCATAATGATCTCTCTATAGAAGAGATAATGAAATATCTCAAAGGCCCTGATTTTCCTACAGGAGGTATTATATATGGATACGATGGAGTTAAAAATTCCTTTCATACCGGAAAAGGACGTATTGTTTTACGTGCAAAAGTACATTTCGAAGATCTTCATGGAAGAGCATGTATAATTGTAGATGAAATCCCTTATCAAGTTAATAAAGCGGATATGATAGCTAGAACTGTAGAATTAATGAAAGAAGGAAAAATGGAAGGAATTTATCAAATTCGTGACGAATCTGATAGAAATGGATTACGTATTGTATACATTTTAAAACAAAATGCAAATCCTAATATATTATTAAATAAATTGTTTCAATTTACTTCTTTACAAACTTATTTTAATGTTAATAATATAGCATTAGTTAATGGAAAACCTGTTCAGTTAAATATAAAAAGTTTCATTCAACATTTTGTTGATCATAGACATAATGTTATTATTCGACGTACAAAATATGAACATGAAAAATGTCAAAATCGCATTCATATATTGTTGGGTTTTTTAAAAATATTAGATCATTTAGATCCTATGATTCAATTGATTCAAAAATCCCAGAATCATTCTGATGCTTGTAATAGATTAATTCAAGAGTTTGGTATATCAAAAAATCAATCTAAATCTATTTTAGATATGAAATTACAAAATCTTACTTCTTTAGAAATAAAGAAAATTAGAAAAGAATATAACGAACTTGTTCAAAAAATAGAATTTTATAAAAATATTTTAAAAGAACATTCCACAAGAACAAAAATTATTAAAGAAGAACTCTTAGAAATTCAAAAAAAATACAAAGATAAACGACGTACACAAATCGATTATTCCGGAGATAAAATCAACATAGAAGACCTAATTGAAAACGAACAGGTTGTTCTTACTATCTCTCATGCAGGTTATATCAAAAGAACATCTTTATCAGAATATAAACGTCAAGGAAGAGGAGGGGTAGGAAATAGAGGAGCTATTGCTAGAGAATCAGATTTTTTCAAACATTTACTTGTAGCAAGAAATCGTCAATATCTACTTTTTTTTACAGAAAAAGGAAAATGTTTTTGGCTTAGAGTATATGAAATTCCAGAAGGATCTAAAATTTCTAAAGGTAGAGCAATACAAAATATTATTCGTCTTCAACAAGATGATAAAGTCAATGCTTGTATATTAGCAGGAGATCTTTCCAACAAAAAATATGTAAAAGATTATTATGTCATGATGATTACAAAAAAAGGAATTATCAAAAAAACACCTTTAGAAAATTATTCTCGTCCTAGAAAAAATGGAATTAATGCAATTGTGATTCGTAAGGAAGATTCTTTAATAGAAGCTATTTTGACTAAGGGAGATAGTCATGTTTTTATTGCTATAAAAAGTGGAAGGATTATTCGTTTTTCAGAAAAAAAAATTCGTTCAACTGGAAGGGCTTCTTCTGGAGTGATAGGGATTCATATAAGAAATCAAGATATGGTTGTTGGAATGATATGTGTAGAAGGAAAAGAAAAAGGAAATTTGTTAGTTGTTTCTGAAAAGGGATTTGGAAAACGATCTAATATCAAAAATTATCGAATTACTAATCGTGGGGGAAAAGGAATTAAAACAATAAATATAACTCAAAAGACAGGAAGTTTAATTTCCATTAAATATGTCACAGATCAAGATGATTTAATGATCATCAAAAAATCAGGAATTATTATACGTATACCTATATCAGATATAAGAGTTATGGGAAGAACAACTCAAGGAGTTAGATTAATTAATTTAAAAGAAAACGATGCAATAGCTGATGTAGCAAAAGTTTATAAACCTATTATGGATAATTCATTAAAATCTCGTAATATGTTAATACCTTCTGATACATAAAAGTCTTTTTTCAAATTTTTTTTCCATTCTTTTTCTGATTCATTTGAAATAATTTTATAATAGGAAGAAAACGCTTGTAATCCACATGTGTTCAATTTTTTTCTTAATTTTTTTATAATTTCATTTCTTTTTTTCATTTTTAAATTTTCAGAATAAAACTCTTTCCAATTCAAAGAAATTTTTTTCTTATTAAAAAATTCGTTTTCTAATAATTCCAGTTTATTATAAATAGAAGTAAAATTCTTATTTTTTTCTAAACGTTTTATACTTTTATATTTAATATTCTCTATATATGAATTATTATAATAATAATGAAGAGAAGGAATAGGTTCCGTATAATCCCATTTCATAGGATTATTTTGATTTTTTTCCATTAATTTTAAAAATTTACTTCTTGTTTTGTTATTTGGAATAACTATATCGGAATTTACTCCATTTAATTGAGTAGAACTTCCATTTATACGATAAAATTTATTAACGGTAAATTTTAATGCCCCTAACTCTTCATTAAAATGAAAAAATCGATTTAATGAACGAATGGTCTGTATTGTTCCTTTTCCATATGTTTGAGTACTTCCAATAATAATTCCTCTTTTATAATCTTTGATAGCCGCAGCAAGAATTTCAGAAGCAGAAGCAGATAATTCATTTACAAGAATTACAAGAGGACCTGTCCATAAAATTTTATTTTCATAATTTTTAAGTATCTTTTTTTTCTTATTAGGCCTTCCTATTTGTAGGATAGGAACTTTTCCTAAAAAAAAACCAACAATTTCTATCACAGCATCTAAAGATCCTCCTCCGTTATTTCTAATATCTATTAGAATTCCTTTTATGTTTTCTTTTTTAAATTTTTGAATAATTTCTTTTATATCTTTAGCTGCATTTCTTCCATTTTTATTTTCAGGATTAAAATAAAATTCTGGTAAATAAATTAATCCGTATTTATGTTTATTTTGATCCAAAACTATAACACTTTTTGCAAAAATTTCTTCTTTTTCAATTGTTTCTCTAGTGAGAATTACTTCTTCTATAGATCCATTTTTTTTCTGAATAGTTAATTTCACTTTACTTCCTTTTTTTCCTCTTATTAAACGAATCGAATTTTCTAATAACATTCCTACAATATTTTTGGATTCTGAATTAATGTTTTTTGCGACTTTTATAATTCTATCTCCTATTTCTATTTTTTTATTTTTCCATGCAGGTCCACCAGGAATAAGTTTAACAACAGTAGGAAATCCTTTATCATCTTGTAATTCTATCCCAATTCCTTCCGTTTGTCCAGATATGTTTAAATCAAAAATTTCTTTTTCCTTAGGAGAAAAATAATTTGTATGAGGATCATATTGAGAAGTTATAATATTAACATATATGGAAAACCAATCGTTTTCTTTTTTTATTTTTAGTTTTCTAAAGTATTCTTGAATATATTCTTTTATTTTTTTTCTAGATTTTTTTTCTTCATCAAAAAATACATTCTTACAAATTTTTTGTTTTGTTCTGGAAGCAATTATTTTTTCTTTTTTTAAAGTGATTATTTCTAATAGAGTCATATATTTTAAATATTTTCTCCATCTTTCAATTTTTTCTTTTTGATTTTTTGGATAAGAAATTTTTTGTTCTCCAAATAAATATGTTTCTTTTTTATTAAAATCGAAAGATTTTTTCAAAACTTGAAAACATATAAATTCTGCTTCTTTTATTCTTTTTAAAAAACATTCTATAATAATATTAAAAAAAGTAGGATCTCCATGAATCCAAAAATCATCTATTCTTTCTTTATATAAAGAAAGATCTGACAGATCTTTTTGTAGAAAAAAATGTTTTTCATTATCTAATTTTTCAAAACATTTATTATATACTTTTTTCGAAAAATCATCATCTATAGAAATAGGAATAGGATGTAAAAAATGAAGTGTTTTGTATATTGTTTTAAGTATTATATGATGTTTTTCTTTTTCTCCTAACGGAGAACAAAAACTTAATGAAAAAATGAAAAAGAAACTAATGATTATATATTTAATATCATTTAGTTTTTTTATTTTAAAATTCACAATAATGTTTTGATTGAAAAATTTTAGTAAAATTATACATAAATAGTTTTTATATGATAAAAAAATGAAAAAGAAACCAATTATTTTAGTCACAAATGACGATGGAATATTAGCTCCAGGTATTAGAGCTCTCATACATTCTATGAATCTTTTAGGAGATGTATATGTAGTTGCCCCAAATAAACCACAATCTGGAATAGGACATGCAATAACAATGGATACAATTTTATTCTGTGATTCTGTAAAAATAGATAATGGAAATCAAAAAGAATGGGAATGCTCTGGAACTCCTGTAGATTGTGTTAAATTAGCAATTAGTGAAATTCTTCCAAAAAAACCTGATATTTGTGTATCAGGAATTAATCATGGATCAAACTCTTCTATTAATATTATATATTCTGGTACAATCTCTGCTATTATTGAAGCAAGTATAGAAGGAATACCATCCGTAGGATTTTCTCTTTTAGATTTTAATTGGAACGCAAATTTTGAACCATATAAAAAATATATATATCAAATTGTAAAAAAAATTCTATATAATCCTATTCCGGAACACATAATCACCTTGAATGTAAATATACCTAAATTAAAAAAAGAAGAAATTAAAGGAATTAAAATATGTAGACAAGCGAATTCTAAATGGAAAGAAAGTTTCGATAAACGTTATAATCCTAAAGGAAGAACTTATTATTGGTTAGTAGGAGAGTTTTTGAATTTAGATAATAAAAAAATAGATACTGATGAATGGGCATTAAAAAATGGATATATCTCTATTGTTCCTATTCAATTTGATTTAACCAATTATGCCATATTAAATATTCTAAAATCCTTAAATTTTTTTTGTACTATTTATTTTTTTTCGGATCTCACATAATTTATTTTGAATTAAAATATTAAAAATTTATATATAGTGTCATCTTTTTTAGGCGGATCTTTAACCCCACAAACAATTCAAGATTTTGTTGGACAACATCATATACTAGAAAATTTGAAAGTTTTTATTCAGGCTGCTAAAAAAAGAAAAGAAGTATTAGATCATATTTTATTTCATGGACCTCCAGGATTGGGAAAAACAACATTAGCTCATATCGTAGCTAAAGAATTATGCGTAAATCTTACGGTAACTTCAGGGTCTGTTCTAGATAAACCTGGAGATCTAGCCGGACTGCTAATTCATTTAAAAAGAAATGATGTAATTTTTATTGACGAAATTCATCGTCTTTCTCCAATAGTTGAAGAATATTTGTATTCAGCTATGGAAAATTACAAAATAGATATTATCATAGATTCCGGATCTAATGCTAGATCAGTACAGATAGATTTATATCCCTTTACTTTAATAGGATCTACAACAAGGTCCGGGTTACTTACAGCCCCTATGCGTTCTAGATTTGGAATAAATTTTCGTCTTAATTATTATGAAAAACAGTTATTAGATAATATTGTAAATCGTAGTGCAAAATTACTAAATATTCCAATAACGGAAGAAGCATCTTATGAAATTGCAAATAGAAGCCGTGGAACTCCACGTACAGCTAATGCCTTATTACGTAGAATCCGTGATTTTGCGCAAATTAAAGGAAATGGGACGATTGACATTCATATATGTGATTTAGGATTACAATCTCTTAAAGTTGATCAACATGGATTAGATGAAATGGATAATAAAATTCTTTCATATATCATAGATCATTTCAAAGGAGGACCTGTAGGGATTAATACTATAGCAACAGCTGTTAGTGAAAATTCAAATACTATAGAAGAAGTTTACGAACCTTTTCTTATTCAAGAAGGATATTTAATTAGAACCCCTAGAGGAAGAAAAGTTACAAACTTAGCTTATCAGCATATAAAAAAAAAAATAACTTAAAATGGTTTTTATTATATGTTTATAAAAATTAACTTTGTTAAAAGAATCAAGATAAAAAATGTAAATAATTATGCCTTCAAATGTTATTGTTGGTCTCCAATGGGGTGACGAGGGTAAAGGAAAAATTACAGATTTATTTTCTAAGAATTCGGATTATGTAATCCGTTATCAAGGAGGAAATAATTCAGGTCATTCTATTCATATTAAAAATCGTTGCTTTATTCTTCATTTGGTTCCTTCTGGGGTTGTTTATTCAGGAGTAAAATGTATTGTTGGTCCTGGAGCAGTAATTGATCCTAAATCTTTAATACAAGAAATACAAAATTTGGAATCAATGGGGATTGATACCTCTCAAGTTTTTTTGGCAAAGAGAGCGCATATTACAATGCCTTATCATCGTTTATTAGATCAATATCAAGAAGAAGCTTTAGGAAAACAATTAATTGGAACGACACATCAAGGAATTGGACCGACTTATGAAGATAAAATATCCCGAATAGGAATTCGAGCTTTAGATTTATTAAATTCAAAAGTTTTCTATAAAAAATTAAAGTATAATATTAATCTAAAAAATCAAATTTTTACAAAAATTTTTCAAAAAAAACCTATTTCCTTTCATAAAATTTATGAAGAATATATAGAATATGCTAGAATTCTATATAATCGTTTTATAGACGCTATTTATGAAATTCATAATGCTTTTCACAACAAAAAAAAAATTCTTTTTGAAGGAGCTCAAGCCATGTTATTAGATATCAATTATGGAACATATCCATATGTAACTACTTCTTCTACTTCTACAGGAGGCGTATGTATAGGATCTGGAATTCCTCCTAATTTTTTAAAAAATTTTATAGGAATAACGAAAGCATATTGTACTCGTGTAGGTTTTGGCCCTTTTCCTTCAGAAATAGAAAACAAAATTGGCGAATTAATACGTGAAAAAGGAAATGAATATGGATCAACGACAAAACGTCCCAGAAGATGTGGATGGTTAGATCTAATTGCTCTTAAATATTCTTGTATGATTAATGGAATTAATTATTTAATCATTACAAAATTAGATGTTTTAAGTGATTTAGAAATTATTAAAATATGTATAAAATACAAATATAATAAAAAAATTATTCAATACTTTCCAGCAAATTTAAAACAAAATATAAAAGGATTTTATATAGATATGCCAGGATGGAAACAAGATATATCTCATATTCACGAATATGAAAAATTACCAGAAAATTGTAAAAAATATATTAATTTTATTGAAAAATATCTAAATCTAGAAATTTTATTGATTTCTGTAGGTTCTGAAAGAAATCAGAACATAATTAAAAATAAGTCTTTGTTTTTTAAAATTGTCACTTAGAAAATATTTTTTTGTGTGGAAGAATATAAAAACCCTTTAGTAGAACGATACAGTAGCAAAGAAATGCTATATAATTTTTCTCCAAAAAAAAAGTTTTTAATTTGGAGAAAACTATGGTTGTATTTAGCAGAAATACAAAAAGAATTGGGATTAAACATTAGTGAAGAACAAATTCATGATTTAAAGAATCATTTATATGATATTGATTGGAATAAAGTTTCTTTTTATGAAAAAAAATTTCGTCATGACGTAATGGCTCATTTATATGCTTTTGGAGAAAAAGCAACTATAGCCAGGCCTATTATTCATTTGGGTGTTACAAGTGCGTTTTTGGGAGATAATACGGATATTATTTTAATCCGTGACGGATTGGATATTTTATTAAAAAAACTAATCAATTTAATTTTTCGCCTTAGAAATTTTACATTAGAATATCATCATATTCCTACATTAGCTTTTACTCATTATCAACCAGCACAACTTACCACTGTAGGAAAACGTTCTGCTTTATGGTTACAAAGCCTTCTTTTAGATTTAGAAGAATTAGAATTTAGGTATAAAAATATTCAATTTAGAGGAATAAAAGGAACTGTAGGTTCAGCAGATACTTTCAAAGAATTATTTGATGGAAATTTACAAAAATTAAAAGATTTAGAACAAAAATTATCTAATAAATTCAATTTTCAAAATGTATTTCCTATAACAGGACAAACTTACGATAGAAAAGTAGATGCTCAAATATTAAATTTATTATCCAATATATCCCAATCTTCTCATAAGTTTAGTAATGATTTACGATTATTACAAAATTTAAAAGAAATGGAAGAACCTTTTGAAAAAGAGCAAATTGGATCTAGCGCTATGGCTTATAAACGAAATCCAATACGGAGTGAACGTATGGCATCTTTAGCTAAATATGTTATTTCTTTATCTAATAGTTCAGCTTTGGTTGCTGCAACTCAATGGTTAGAACGTACTTTAGATGATTCTGCAAACAGAAGATTGGTTATAGGACAATCGTTTTTAGCGGTTGATGCCATTTTAATGATTTGGAATAATATATTAGAAGATCTTATTGTATATCCAAAAATGATTGATAAACACATTAAAGAAGAACTTCCTTTTTTAGTTACTGAACATATTATTATAGAATGTGTAAAAAAAGGAGCAGATAGACAAGATATTCATGAAAGAATACGAATTCATTCTATGAAAGCAAATAATAAAATTAAACTAAAAGGGGAAGAAAATGATTTTATTCAACGTATTTTGCATGATAAAAAAATACCTATTCATGAAAAAAAAATAAATCAAATTTTAAATCCTAAAAAATTAATAGGCTTTTCTTCAAATCAAACTTTAGAATTCCTTGATACAAGAATTAATCCCATATTAAATCGTTTTCATCGTCTAATTGATTCTAATCTCACTAATAGAGATATAAAAATCTAAATACATGAATAAAAATGAATTTTAGAATTTATATACAAAAAAAAAGTCCTTTTGATATTGATTCTAGAAAATTATACAATGAACTAAAAAATATGAATATTTCATTGCATAACATCATTATTTATTATATATATGATATATATAATATCAATAAAAAACTTTTTTTAGAAAGTTTATCAAAAGTTCTTGTAGATCCTATAACAGATATTTTATATAATAAAAAAATATATTTAAACTATTCTTCATATATAATAGAAGATTTTCCAGAAAAAGATGATAACCGAGCTCATGCAGCTATGCAATGCATAAAAATGATCACATCCCAACCAATCCAGGTTTCTATAAAAACCGGACGATTAATTGAATTCATTGGGATGAAAAATAAACAAGATTTTGATAAAATTAAAAAATATTATATCAATAAGTCATGTTTGACTAATGATATAGAAAATAAAGAAAATAATACTATAAAAACCATAGATAATTTCATCAATTTTTCTGTTGAAAAAATAAAAAAATTTCATAATAAGGAAAATTTTTCTATGGATGTTGATGATTTACTATTTATACAAAAATATTTTTATAAAGAAAAACGAAATCCAACACAATCAGAATTACGTATATTTGATGTTTATTGGTCTGACCATTGTCGTCATAGAACATTTTTTACTACATTGAAAAATATATCTTTTTATGGATCATTAAAAAAAATATATCAAAATGTTTTTATAAAATATATAAAAGATAGAAAATTAATAGGAAGATCAAAATATCCCATTAATTTTATGGATTTATCCAATCTTTCTGCTAAGATTCTTCATAAAAAAGGAAAATTAAAAAATTATGTTCCATCATCAAATAACGAACATAATGCATGTATGATAATGATCGATGTAGATTTTAAAGAAAATAAAAAAACAGAAAAATGGTATTTATTATTTAAAAATGAAACTCATAATCATCCTACCGAAATCAATCCTTTTGTAGGAGCTTCTACTTGTATAGGAGGTGCAATTCGTGATCCTTTATCGGAAAGAGCATTTGTTTATCAAGGGATCAGATTGAGTGGAGCTGCTGATCCTACTAATTTAAAAACTATCAACGGAAAAATACCTCAACACAAAATTTGTTTTGAATCAGCTCGTGGTTATAGTTCTTATGGAAATCAAATAGGATTATCTACAACTCATGTACACGAAATTTATCATGAAGGATATAGAGCAAAAAGAATGGAAATAGGTATGGTTGTTGGAGCTGTTCCTGTTAGTTTCGTAAAAAAAAATAAACCAAAAAAAGGAGATATAATTTTATTAATTGGTGGTTTTACGAAAAAAGAAGGAATTGGAGGCGCTACAGATTCTTCTAAAGAACAGGATTCTGATTTCAAAAATTATCCTCAACAAAAAGGAGATCCAATAACGGAAAGAAAAATCCAAAGACTTTTTAGAAAAAAGAAAGTTATTTCTTTGATCAAGAAATGTAATGATTTTGGAGCAGGAGGAGCTGCTGTTGCTATAGGAGAATTAAGTGATAGTTTAGTGCTTTATTTAGATAATATTCCAATAAAAAATAAAAAAAATATAGATCCTATAGATATTGTTCTTTCAGAATCTCAAGAAAGAATGGCTGTGATATTAGATCCTAAAGATGTGAAAAAATTTATTTCTTTTTCTCGTGAAGAAAATATTATATCTGTTCCTATCGGGATAATTACTGAAAATAAACGTATTATTTTTTCTTATAAAAAAAAAGAAATTTTTAATGTAAAAAGTTCTTTTTTAAATACAAAAGGATCTTGTAAAATTAAATCAGTTTGTGTAAATTCTCCTATTTCTGTTTCTCCTTTTAATAGATCAAAAAAAATTGTTTTTAGTAAAGAAAAATTTTTAAATACTCTTTCCGAGTTAAATATAGCCTCTCAAAAAAGTTTAGTAGAAATGTTCGATAGCACTGTGGGTTCTACTACAGTTTTAATGCCTTTTGGAGGAAAATATCAAATGACTCCATCTGAAGGAAGTGTACAAAAAATTCCTGTTTTTGGAGGAAATACAAATACAGTTAGTATAGTCTCTTGGGGTTTTCATCCTGAAGTTTCAATTTGGAGTCCTTTTCATGGAGGAGCTTATGCTATTGTAGAATGTATTTCTAAAATTGTTTCTATGGGAGGAAATTATAAAAATACTTATTTTAGTTTTCAAGAATATTATCAAAAATTAGGAAATGATCCAAAAAATTGGGGGAAACCTTTTTCCGCTTTATTAGGAGCTTATCATGCGCAAATGTCGTTTGAATTAGCTTCTATAGGGGGAAAAGATTCTATGTCGGGAACATATAAAAATTTGCATGTTCCGCCAACATTTATTGTTTTTGGTGTATCTATAGGATTGTGTTCTAACATTATATCTCCTGAATTTAAAAAAGCAGGAAATAAAATTTATTTGTATTATCATCGTTCATTAAAAAATGAAATGCCAGATTATGATTCCATAAAAAAAGCCTATGATCAGGTTTATGAAGGAATTTGTTCTGGGAAAATTGTTTCGGTCAAAACAGTAAAAGATGGAGGAATTTCCGTTGCTATTGCTAAAATGTCTTTTGGAAATTGTTTAGGAGCAATCATTGATTATAAAGATCACTTGCTTGAAACAAATATAGGGTCCTTAATTATAGAATCTTCATCTTCTATCTCAGATAAAAATTTTATTCCAATAGGAGAAATTATTTCTCATAAATATTTAAATTTTAATGGAATATCTATTGATATAAATGAATCTATAAAAAATTGGTTAAAAACTTTTCCTCCTATTTTTTCCAATGATTCCAATGATTCCAATGATTCCAATGAAAAAATTAAAAAAATAAAGAAATTTAATTCTATAAAATGGAAATGTAAATTTCCAAAAAAAGGAAAACCTCGTGTATTTATTCCTATATTCCCTGGTACAAATAGTGAATTTGAATCAATTCGTTCCTTTGAAAAAGAAGGATCTATAGTAACTACTTTAGTTTTTAAAAATATAAGTGATAAAGATATTACGGAATCCATATTATCTTTTAAAAAAAAGATAGAATCTGCACAAATATTTATGATATGTGGAGGATTTAGTGCAGGAGATGAACCAGATGGTTCTGCTAAATTTATTGTATCTATATTACATAATCCATATATCAAAGAAGCTATTCAATCTTTTCTCGATCAAGATGGGTTGATTTTAGGAATTTGCAACGGATTTCAAGGATTAATAAAATCCGGATTATTACCTTATGGTAAAATTTGTTTAAGAAATCATAATTCTCCTACATTTATTCACAATAAAATAGAAAAACATATATCCCAATGTGTTCATATTAAAGTAATTTCTGATCACTCTCCCTGGTTAAATGGAATGAAAAATAAAATTTATACTCTTCCCATATCTCATAGTGAAGGTAGATTTTATGCAAACAAAGAAACAATAAATACTTTATTGAATAAAAACCAAATTGCTACACAATATGTAGATTTAAAAGGAAATCCTAGTTTAGATAGATTATATAACCCCAATGGGTCTATCGAATCCATTGAGGGTTTATTAAGTAAAAATGGAAAAATTTATGGAAGAATGACTCATCCGGAACGTTATGATTATGGATTATTGAAAAATATTCCTAATGTTTATGAACATTCGATTTTTAAAAATGCAGTACGATATTTTTTATAATAAAAAATTGACTTTTTTTTATGAAAGTAGCTATATTTTTTGGAAGTATTTCTGATAAATCAATTATGAAGATGACAGCGGAAATTTTACGAAAATTTAACATAAGTTATAAATCTTATATAATTTCTGCACATAGATTACCAGATACTTTGTCAAGTATCATAAAAAAAATAGAGTCTGAAGGAACAGATGTAATTATTGCAGGTGCTGGTTTATCCGCTCATTTACCTGGATTTATTTCTTCTAAAACAATTTTACCTGTTATAGGAGTTCCAATACATTGCAACAATAATTATGGATCCTTAGGAGGAATGGATTCCCTTCTTTCTATGGTACAAATGCCAAAAGATGTTCCTGTTGCTACAGTAGGAATAAATAACTCCTATAATGCAGCTTTATTTGCTATTCACATTTTAGCTATAAAATATGAAAATGTAAAAAAATTATTGCTAAAATTCAGAATGGAAAAAAAAGAAAAATTGATAACTGAAATCAAAAAACATTTATTATCATGAGCTGCATAATTAAAAAAAATCTTTTGTTAGAAGGAAAAACAAAAAAAATATACACTACTAATAATTCATTCGAAATACTAATTCATTATAAAGATAATATAACTGCTTTTAATGGATTAAAAACAAATTTTTTACAAGACAAAGGAGTTTTAAATAATGAAATAACTACATTGATTTTTCAATTTTTGAATTCCTGTAAAATTAAAACTCATTTTATACGAAAAATAAATAACAGAGAACAATTGTGTCATAAAGTAAATCAAATACCTTTAGAATTTGTTGTTCGTAATATTGTTTCGGGAAGTATGACTAAACGGTTAGGAGTAAAAGAAGGGATTTATTTATCAAATCCTATTTTTGAAATATTTTATAAAAACGATAAATTAAAAGATCCTTTAATTAATGATCATCATGCAGTATTTTTGGGAATTCTTTCTTATGAAGAATTAAATATTATTTATAGAATGACATCAAAAATTAATTTTTTTCTTAAAAAATATTTTTTAGATAAAAATATTCTACTGGTAGATTTTAAAATAGAATTTGGTAAGAATTATAAAAACGAAATTATACTTTCCGATGAAATCAGTCCAGATACTTGTCGTTTTTGGGATAAAAAAACAATGAAAAAATTAGATAAAGATTTATTTAGAATGGGATTCTTAAAAGAAAAAGTATTTGATATTTATATGGAAGTTTTAAAAAGATTAAATGTAAGTTCATCCATTTAATAAATAATGGAACAAAAAGTTCTAAAAAATAATTATTTTGATAAGTTTCATGATGAATGTGGTATTTTTGGAATTTATTCTCCTTCTAAAATAGATACATTTTCTTTAATTCAATCTGGATTATTCGCTTTACAACATAGAGGACAAGAAGCTTGTGGTTTTTCTGTTTTACAAGATGGATTTATTATATCACATAAAAATGAAGGACTTGTTTTAGATTTTTTTAGAAAAATTTCTAATTCTGAATGTTATCATGGAAATGCTGTAATTGGACATACACGTTATTCTACAGAAGGAGGACAAAGTAAAAAAAATATTCAACCTTTTTTTGGAGAAGATTCTTATGGAAAAAGTATTATATCTATAGTTCACAATGGAAATTTGGTCAATGCTAAAAATATCCGTAAAAAATTGGAATCCGAAGGAATAAAATTTATATCCGAATATTCAGATTCTGAAGTCATTTTACGTTTAATACAAAAATATTTATTAGAATATGATAAAAATTTAGAAAAAGCTATTCAAAAAACAACTATTGATATTCAAGGAGCTTATTCTGTGATTGTACTTATGGATAATAAAATGGTTGCATTTAGAGATCCAAACGGAATACGTCCTTTGTGTTATGGAATGTTAAATGAATATACTTATATATTTAGTTCTGAAACTTGTGGAATAGACTCTGTTGGAGGATTTTACGTGAGAGATTTATTCCCAGGAGAAATGATCGTTGTGGATCAAAAAAAATCAATTCAATTTTCTATTCTTAGAGAAAAAAAAAATACAAAGAAAAGAATATGTTCTTTTGAATATATTTATTTTTCTCGTCCTGATTCTTTAATTGAAAATATAAACGTTTATGAAATCCGTGAAAAAAGCGGAGAAAAACTTTATGAACAACATCCAGTAGAAGCAGATGTAGTTATTGGGGTTCCAGATTCTGGAGTTCCAGCTTCCATTGGATATTCTAAAGCTTCTGGAATTCCTTTTAAACCAATTTTAGTAAAAAATAAATATATTGGAAGATCTTTTATTCTTCCTAAACAGGAAATACGTGAAAAAATGGTAAACTTGAAATTAAATCCTATATTAGATGAAATAAAAGGAAAGCGGATTGTGATTATTGATGATTCTATAGTTCGTGGAACAACTAGTCGTAGATTAGTTTACATTTTAAGAAAAGCAGGAGCTAAAGAAATTCATTTTAGAAGTGCCTCCCCTCCTATTATAGGGCCATGTTATTTAGGGGTAAATACTCCTAGTAAAAGAGATCTCATATCATATAATTATGACAAAAAAAATATAGAAAAAATACTGAATGTAGATAGTCTAGAATTTTTAAGCATGAAAAATTTGATAGATATCCTTGGAAGTGTTCATTATTGCTTTGGTTGCTTTACCGGAAATTATCCAGTTCAAAGAAATTAATATTATTATGAAAAAAAGCAACACGACCATATTAAAAATTAGTCAAATTATAGAAAATACTTATAATAATAAGGTATTAAGTACATTAGACCATTTTTCTGGTTTTTATAGAATATATGAATATGGATATAAGGATCCTATTTTAGTATCTGGAGTTGATGGTGTAGGAACAAAATTACGCTTAGCAATTGACTGCAAAAAATATGGTGTAATTGGAGAAGATTGTTTTGCTATGTGTGCGAATGATGTTTTATGTCATGGAGCTAGCCCTTTGTTTTTTTTAGATTATTTAGCTTGTGGAGAACTAGATTTTACTATTATAGAAAAAATTATACAAGGAATAGCTATTTCTTGTAAAAAAACAAATACTTGTTTAATTGGAGGAGAAACTGCAGAAATGCCTGGAATTTACAAAAAACATGATTATGATATAGCTGGATTTTGTGTTGGAATTGTAGAAAAAAATCATATAGTAGATGGAAAAAAATTAATTCAAGAAAAAGATATTTTAATAGGACTTCCTTCATCAGGAATCCATAGTAATGGATTTTCTGTAATTAGAAATATTTTTTCTAAAGAAGATTTTATGAAATCTTTTCAAAAAAAACCGTTTTATGAAACCCTTTTAATTCCAACTAGAATTTATCATTTTCCTATTCATACTTTATTAAAAGAATTTTTTATACATGGATTAGCTCATATTACTGGAGGAGGAATATCAGATAATCTACATCGAATTCTTCCAGAAAATTTATCAGCTATAGTAGAAAAAAGAAAAATTCCTATTCAACCTGTTTTCAATTATATTCAAAAAAAAGGAAATCTATCAGATCATAAAATGTGGAACACTTTTAATATGGGTGTAGGAATGATTATCGTTGTATCTTTTCAAGAAGAAGATTCAATTTTGAATCGCCTTCATATTTTAGGAGAAAAACCCTTTATTTTAGGTTATATTGTAAAAGGAAATAAAAAAGTATTTTTGAAATAAAAATATTTTCATGAAAAAAATAGCGATTTTAGTTTCTGGAAAAGGAACTAATATGCAAAATATTTTACATGCAATTAAAAATGGTATACTTCGTAATTTAATAGTCAACTTAGTAATTTCTGATAGATGGTGTAATGCAATTCAATATGCATTGAAGAAAAATATTACAGTATTTTCTTTGATAAATACCAATAAAAAGTCTCTTTCTAAAGAGATAGATAATATACTTATAAAATACATTCCGGATATTATAGTTCTTTCAGGTTTTCTTTCTATACTTGATGCAAAATTTTGTAAAAAATGGATTAATAAAGTTATAAATATTCATCCTTCTCTTTTGCCTAAATATGGTGGTCGAGGAATGTATGGAATAAAAGTGCATCAGAAAGTTATAAAAAATAAAGAAAAAATATCAGGAGCTACAGTTCATTATGTTACAAAAAATGTGGATTTAGGAAGTATAATTTTAAAAAAAACATGTACAATTGATTCAAAGGAAACTCCGACATCTTTATCAAAAAAAGTTTCTATAATAGAAAAAGAAATATTAATTCAATCTATTATTAAACTTATAAAAATTTAATATATTTATTACTAGAAATTAATCATTTTATTATTTATATATATATACTTATTAAAAAAAGTAATGATTTTTTATGAAAAAAGCTTTGATTAGTGTTTATGAAAAAAATGAAAAATTATTTAATTTCGTAAATTTTTTAGATAAAAAAGGATATAAAATAGTTTCTACTGGAGGTACCTACAATTTTTTTATAAAAAAAGGTTTATCAAATATCATAGAAATATCGGATTTAACTTCTTTTCCTGAAATTTTAGATGGGAGAGTCAAAACTATTCATCCTAATATATATGCAGGAATTTTAGCTAATCGTTCCATTAAACGACATATGGAATCAATTCATTCTCGAAATATTCATCTTATTGATATAGTATTAGTAAATTTTTATCCATTTTTTGAAAAAATGAATCAAAAACACATCGATATTAATTCTATAATAGAATTTAT
Organism: Blattabacterium cuenoti STAT; assembly: GCF_003573915.1. Classification (GTDB taxonomy): domain Bacteria; phylum Bacteroidota; class Bacteroidia; order Flavobacteriales; family Blattabacteriaceae; genus Blattabacterium; species Blattabacterium cuenoti_A. The sequence continues at coordinate 174,527 of NZ_AP014608.1, forward strand.
AGATATTGGAGGACCATCTATACTTCGAGCCGCTGCTAAAAATTTTTTACATGTTACTCCTATTATAGATCATAATGATTATGAAATTGTTCAATTTGAAATTGAACATTATAAGTCTACTTCATTAAAATTGAGGAAAAAATTAGCAGGAAAAGTGTTTAATTTCACTTCTGCTTATGATTCTGCTATATCTCAATATCTTTTAAATGATAAATTTCCTATGTATTTACATTCTTCTTATGAAAAAAAAATGAATCTCCGTTATGGAGAAAATCCTCATCAAAAAGCAGCTTATTATGTCAATACAATTCATAAAGGATCAATACGAAATTTTCATCAGTTACATGGTAAGAACCTTTCCTTCAATAATTTAAGAGATATGGATATAGCATGGAAGGTGGTTTCTCAATTTTCTGAACCTGCTTGTTGTACCGTAAAACATGCCACCCCTTGTGGAGTAGCATTAGGAAAAAATATTGTTGATGCATTTCAAAAAACTTATTATGCAGATACCATATCCTCTTTTGGAGGAGTAATGGCTGTTAATGTTCCAATTACAAAGGAATTAGCAAGTAAAATTAATCACATTTTTTTAGAAGTTATTCTTTCTCCTAGTTACGAAACAGATGTTTTAAATATTTTAAAAATAAAAAAAAATATTAGAATTATTAATATCAATGATCCTATTTCAGATCAACTAGAATATGTGAAAATAGATGGAGGAATTTTAGTACAAGAATCAGATTTTTTCTTTCCTTTTGAAGGAGATTACAAAATAGTTACTAAAAAAAAATTTAATGATCAAGAACTTCAATCTTTATTTTTTGCTCAAAAAGTAGTAAAATACGTAAGATCTAATGCTATAGTTATAGCTAAAGGAACACAAACTTTAGGAATTTCTGGAGGTCAGACTAACAGAATTTGGGCTGCTTGTCAAGCTATAGAAAGAGCTATAAAAAAAAGTAAAACAGGATTAGTTCTTGTATCGGATGCTTTTTTTCCTTTTCGAGATGTTGTAGATGAAGTGGCTCGTTCTGGAGGAATTCGTGCAATTCTTCAACCTGGAGGGTCTATACGTGATGAAGAATCTATAAAAGCTTGCGATGATCATGAAATAGCAATGGCTTTTACTGGAAAAAGATACTTTAAACATTAAAAAAAATGAAAATTTTAATTCTTGGAAGCGGAGGACGTGAACATGCTATAGGTAAAAAATTATTAGAAGATAATCATTCTATTCATCTTTATTTTTATCCTGGAAATGGAGGAACAAGTATAATAGGAAAAAATATCGAAAATTATCATACGGAATTAGATTTAGTTTTTTTTGCGAAAAAAAATAGAATAGATATAACTATTGTAGGATCAGAATTTTTTTTGTTAAAAGGAATTGTAGATATTTTTCAAAAATTTAGATTAAAAATAGTAGGACCACAATATTTAGCTGCTAAACTTGAAGGAGATAGAATTTTTTCTAAATCTTTTATGAAAAAATATGGAATTCGTACCCCTAAATATGAGATTTTTTCCTGTTATGAAACAGCTATGAATTTTTTGAAAAAAAATACGAAATCTATAGCTATTAAAACTAATGGGATAGCTTCAGGAAAAGGTGTTATTTTAGCCCATAATCAGAATGATGCTATAAAGGCTTTAAAAAATATTATGATCAAAAAAAAGTTTGGAGAAGCTGGAAATCAGATTATTATAGAAGAATTTTTGCAAGGAAAAGAAGCTTCTATCATATTTATTTTCAATGGAAAAAATCTTTTTCCTTTCTTATCAGCTAAAGACTATAAAAAAATAGGAGAAAATGAAAAAGGATTAAATACAGGAGGAATGGGTGCTATTGTTCCTAATCCATATATGAAAAATTCTATTTGGATAGATTTTAAAAAAAACATTTTAGAACCTACTTTAGAAGGATTAATTATGGAAAAATTAACTTTTTATGGATTTTTATATTTTGGATTAATGATAACTTATAACAAAGTCTATTTATTAGAATATAATACTCGTATTGGAGATCCTGAAGCTCAAACTTTATTTCCATTAATGAAAAGTAATTTTTTAAATATTATCCAATCTTCTTTTCAACATCAATCAATATCTATTGATTGGAAAAAATTATGTTCTTGTTGTGTAGTTTTATCATCTAAAGGTTATCCAGAAAAATATGAAAGTGGAAAAATCATAGAAGGATTAAACCTTTTAAAAGAACCTTTTTATATTGCTGGAGCAAAAATAGAAAAAAAAAAGTGGATAACATCAAGTGGACGGGTTCTCAATATAGTAGGAATCGGAAAAACTCTTCAAGAAGCTAGAAAAAAAGCTTACGAAAAAGTACAAAAAATTAAATTTGAAAACTTATATTTTAGAAAAGATATTGGTTTATAATAAATAATTAAATATACAAATATGAAAAAAGATTTTGTGCTCGTATTAGATTTCGGATCTCAATATAGTCATTTAATTGCCAGAAGAATTCGAGACATAGGAGTATATACTTTATTATATCATTATAAAGAAATTTCTGTTATATCCCATGTAATTTCTAAAAAAAAACCTAAAGGATTAATTCTATCAGGAGGGCCTTTTTCTGTTTATGAAACAGGTTCCCCATTAATATCTAAAGATATCTTCCATCTAAACATCCCCATATTTGGAATTTGCTATGGAATGCAGATGATTGCTTTTCTTTTTGGAGGAAAAATAAAAAAATCAAGATATAAAGAGTATGGAAAATCCAATCTAATCATAGATTCTCCTCCTAATAATAATCTTTTTTCTGGAATTCCAGATAAATCTATTGTTTGGATGAGTCATTTTGATGAAATAGAAAATCTTCCAAAAGAATTTCAAATAATTGGACATACATCGTCTTGTAATATTGCGGCTTTTAGTCATTTTAGTAAAGATATTTATGCCGTTCAATTTCATCCAGAAGTAAAAAATACAGAATATGGAATTTCCGTACTAAAAAATTTTATTTTTCACATTTGTAAATGTAGTTTGAATTGGAAACTAAATAATTTTTTGAAAAATTCGATAAATAATATTAAAAAACGCGTAAAAAATAAGAAAAAAGTTTTACTAGGTTTTTCTGGAGGGGTAGATTCTTTTGTTACTGCTTACATTATTCATAAAGCTATTGGTGATTCTTTAAATTGTATTTTTGTAGACACTGGATTATTATTAGAAACCGAAAAAAAAAAAATATATTCTTTATGTAAAAAAATGCATTTTTCTATAAAAATAGTAGATGCAAAAAATCAGTTTTTGTCTAAATTAACTGGAATTGTAGATCCTGAAACAAAAAGAAAAGTTATAGGAAAAGAATTTATTTCTATTTTTCAAAATGAATCAAAAAAGATTAAAAATATTGAATTTTTAGCACAAGGTACTATTTATTCCGATATTATTGAGTCCTCTGTTTTTTCAAAAAAACATTCAAGTGATTCTATAAAATCTCATCATAATGTAGGAGGGATACCAACAACATTTAAAAAATTAAAACTTATTGAACCATTAAAAAAATTATTTAAAGATGAAGTCAGAAAAATAGGAAAAAAATTAGGGATTCCAAAAGAAATTTTATATCAACATCCATTTCCTGGACCTGGATTAGGAATTCGTATTATTGGAGAAATAAATGAAAATAAAATCTCTATTTTACAACAAGCAGAAAATATTCTTTTACAAGAATTAATAAATTATGAAATTTATGATTCTGTTAGTCAAGCTTTTATTATTTTATTACCTGTAAAATCTGTAGGAATAAAAGGGGATAAACGAACATATGAATATGCTGCTATATTACGTGTTATAAACACGGAAGATTTTATGACTGCTACTTTTTCACATCTTTCTTACAATTTTTTAGAAAAAGTTTCAAATAGAATTACTAATGAAGTTGATGGAATTAATAGAATAGCATACGATATAACCTCTAAACCTCCATCTACTATTGAATGGGAATGATTTTTTCACATCATCATAGAAACTAAATTATATATATTTTTTTTTAATTCTGTTCTAGGAGAAATTAAATCTATAAATCCATGATCCATTAAAAATTCTGCTGTTTGAAATCCTTCTGGAAGATCTTTTCCAATTGTTTCTCTAATCACTCTAGGTCCAGCAAATCCAATAAGAGCACCTGGTTCGGCAATATTAATATCTCCAAGTAAAGAATAAGAAGCGGTCACTCCTCCTGTAGTTGGATCAGTTAAAACAGAAACGTAAGGAATTTTAGCATCACGTAATTGCGTTAATCTAGCTATAGTTTTAGCCATTTGCATTAATGAAAAAGAAGATTCCATTATTCTTGCACCTCCAGATTTAGAAATTAGTATATATGGATATTTTTTTTCAATACAATATTTAATAGCTCTAGATATTTTTTCTCCTACTACGGAACCCATGGATCCTCCTATAAATGAAAAATCCATACAAGAAATTACGACATTTATAGTTTTAATTTTTCCAATTCCCGTTCTAATAGCATCATATAAATTCGTTTTTTTTCGTGTTTCTTGAATTCTATCTGTATATTTTTTATAATCTTCCCATTCCATAGGATCTTTACTCATCATTTTTATATTCATTTCTAAAAATTTACCATGATCAAAAAGAATTTCAAAATATTCTTTACTATGAATTCTAACATGATATCCATCTTCTGGACTAACATAAGCGTTTTTTTTTAATTCTTCCGTATCTATAATTTTTCCACTAGGTGTTCTATACCAAATACCTTTTGGTAAATCTTTTCTCTCGTTTATAGATGTTATAATATTTTTCTTTTTTCTTAAAAACCAAGCCATGGTATTTTTACAAAGTATTAATATTATTCATAAATTTAAAATATCTTTTTAATTCCATTTTAAAATATTTTTCACCTTCTCTTAACCATGTTCTAGGGTCATAATATTTTTTATTAGGAATATGTTTTCCTTTTGGATTTCCTATTTGTTTTTTTAAATATTCTTTATTTTTATTCATATAATTTCGAGTTCCACAAGTAAAAGCATATTGCAAATCAGTATCTACATTCATTTTTATAACTCCATAATTAATAGCTTCTTGTATTTCCTTTTCTGTAGAACCTGATCCACCATGAAAAACTAAAGACACTGGTTTTTTAGTTTGAGTATGAAATTTTTCATGTATGTATTCCTGTGTATTTTTCAAAATTTCGGGACGAAGTCTGACATTTCCAGGTCTATAAACTCCATGTACATTTCCAAAAGAAGCCGCTACAATGAAATTATTACTGATTTTTATTAATCTTTCGTATGCATAAGCAACCTCTTTTGGTTGAGTATAAAGTTTATTGTTTTCTATATCAGAATTATCTACTCCATCTTCTTCTCCTCCTGTTACCCCAAGTTCTATTTCAAGAGTCATTTGACTTTTATTCATTCTATCAAAGTACTGTTCACAAATGTGAATATTTTCTTTTAAAGATTCTTGAGAAAGATCTAACATATGTGAGCTAAATAAAGTTTTTCCAAAACGTTTATAATATTTTTCATTGGCTTCTATTAAACCATCTATCCATGGAAGAATAGATTTAGAACAATGATCAGTATGAAGAATAACCGTTGTTTGATAACATGAGGCTAATTCATGAATATGCATAGCAGAGACAATTGAGCCTTGAATTGCTGCTTTTTGTTTTTTATTATTTAAACCTTTTCCAGCATTAAAAATGGCTCCACCATTAGATAATTGAATAATAACAGGAGAATTTACTTCTGCAGCGGTCTCCATAACTGCATTCATAGTATTAGATCCAATAACGTTTACAGCAGGAATAGAAAACCTGTTTTCTTTAGCGTATTCGAATATTTCTTTAACAAGATTACCAGTAGCTACTCCAAAAGGAAATTTTTTAGACATGTATATTAGATTTTATTTAAAAGGATTAACAAATGTAAAAAAAAGTATTTTTTATATTATTATAGATATATAAAAACTGAAAAATACAAGAAAAAATTTATATTAATTTTATAAAAATCAATATGCTAGTTTTACCATCTACTTTAAAAATATACAACGCTTCAGCTGGTTCTGGAAAAACTACTTTTTTAGTCATAAATTATCTTTATGTTTTGTTAAAAAGCCCTTTTCCTGACGAATATAAAAGAGTTTTAGCTTTAACTTTTACTAAAAAAGCCTCTGAAGAAATGAAAAATCGCATTTTACAGTGCATAAAAGAATTTTCAAATAAAAAAGTTAAAAAAGAATATTGTTTTTTATTTGATTATATCACAAAAAAGTTAAAATTAACAAAACATCAATTATATCAACGTTCAGAAAGAATATTATTTTCTATAATACATGATTTTTATTCTTTTTCTAAAAATATAAGTACGATAGATAAGTTTACTTATAATATTATAAGATCTTTTTTTTCAGAAAAAAAAATAGATTTAGAAATGAATACAGATAGATTTCTATTGAAAATTGTAGAAAATATCTTATACAGATTAAAAAATTCTGAAAAATGGTCAAATGTTTTAATTCAATCTTCTTTAGAAAATCTAAAAAAAGGAAAAAATTGGGATTTGAAAAAGGAATTATTTAAAATAGCTCATGTAATCGTTGAAGAGAATAATTTTTTTCCTATAAAAAAAATGAAAAATTATCCTTTAGAACATTTTTTACAATTAAAAAATACTGTATTTAAAAGAACTGAAAAATTTGAAAAAAAATGTAAAAAAATAGGAAAAAGTTTTTTTCAAATTTTAGAAAGAAGTTCCATTCAAAAACATTCATTCATTCATTTAGATTTACCAAGACTTTTTCAAAATTTAAAAAATGGAAATATATTTTCCAATCCATTCCATAAACGAATTGAAGGATATATTCAAAAAGGAATATTTTACTCCAAATTTTTTTCTGATAACAATCAAAAAATACTAATAGAAAAAAATAAAAAAATAATATCTCTTTTATATGAAAAAACAAAATTTATATATAAAAAAAATATATCCAATTATCTTTTGGATAAACTTTTTTTAAAAAACATAAGCATATTATCAATAATACATGAAATTGAAAAAGAATTTCACAAGATGAAAAATGAAGAAAATATTATTTTAAATACAGAATTAAATAAAATTCTTTATGAAAGAATTATTGAAGGATCATTTCCAAAAATATATGAAAAAATAGGAGTACAATATAAACATTATTTCATTGATGAATTTCAAGATATTTCATTTTTACAATGGCAAAATATTAAAATATTAGTTGAAAATGCATTGTCTGAAAATGGATCAGCCATGATAGTAGGAGATCCAAAACAATCTATATATAGATGGAGGGGGGGGGATTCTAAACAATTTTTAAATTTAATTAATTCTAAATCAAGTAATTATAAAAAAGATATAAAAATTATAGAAAAAAATTTTCGTAGCTATGAAGAAATTGTAAAATTTAATAATTCACTTTATCAATCTATATCTAAAATATTTCATTCTACTATTTATCAAAATATATATAAAAATTATAAACAAAAAATATATAAAAAATATGGTGGATATGTAGAAATAAATTTTATTCATGATTCTAAAAATTACAAGGAACATATTTATTCAAAAATAAAAAATAGAATAGAAAAATTATTGAAACAAAAATATGCATTATCTGATATTGCAATTTTAGTTAGAAACAATGAAGAAGGTTATTTTTTGTCTGAAAAATTAGTAGAAAGTGGTTTTGTTGTAAATACTTCTGTTTCCTTATTAATAAAAAATCATTTTGAAATTCAAATTATCATAAATTTTTTTTACATTATTTCTTCTCCCTATTGTTATCAAAAAAGAGTTCTTTTAATTTTTTTATTATTAAAAAATAAAATTATTCGAATTAAAAAAGATGATCATGATTTTATTGTGAAAATACTTTTTTTACCTCTAGACTCATTCTTAAAGAAAATTTTTTTGAAAGAAAATTCATTAACATTAAAGAAATTATATAACAAATCAATATACAATATATCAGAAAAAATTATTGAATCTTTTGGTTTATTAAATAATCAAAATTCTACATACATTTATTCCTTTTTAGATTTTATTTATAGATCTATGAAAAAGGTTGGAAATTCTATTCCAGATTTTTTAGATTATTGGGAAACTCAAAAAGAAAAAGAAAGTATTGTAGTTTCTGATCATATTAACGCCATTCGTATTATGACTATTCATAAGTCTAAAGGATTGCAATTTCCTATAGTACTTATTCCCTTCGCTGATTGGAATATTTTCCCTAAAAAAAAAGAAAAAGTATGGATCGATGTAAATCCTCATTTATATAATGGATTAAATTCTATTTTTTTAGAAAAAATAGAACCTTATTTTAAATATATAAAACATGATAATAATATCCGAAACTTTTATGAAGATTATTTATCAAACATTAAATTTGATAATATTAATTTATTATATGTAGCTACTACTCGTTCCATTGAACAACTCTTTTTATTTTCAAAATTTGGAAATAATAAATCTGTATCATCTTATATAAAAAATCTTCTATGTGAAAAAAAAATGTGGAATGAAAAAAAATGTAAATATCTTTTCGGAAAAGAAGGAAAAAATTCTTAATTTATTTTACATGTTTTTCCGCATGATAAGAAGATCTAACTAATGGTCCACTTTCTACATATTTAAATCCCATTTTTAATCCAATTGTTTTTAATTTTTGAAATTGTTCTGGAACAATAAAAAAACGAACAGGATAATGTTTTAAAGAAGGTTGTAAATATTGACCCATTGTCATGATATCTACTTTAGATTTTCTAATATCTTTCATCGTTTCTATGATTTCTTCTTCTGTTTCTCCTAATCCCAACATGATTCCTGTTTTTGTACGTATATTTTTATTTTTTTCTTTTATATATTGTAAAACTTCGAGACTACGATTATATTGAGCTTGAATGCGAATTTTTTTTGTTAATCTAGAAATTGTTTCCAGGTTATGAGAAACTACTTCTGGTTTAATATCAATTATTTTATCTATTATTTTTTTCTCTCCTTTAAAATCTGGAATTAAAGTTTCTATTGTAATGTTTGGATTAAAATATCGTATTTTTTGTATAGTTTGAATCCACATAGAAGCTCCCATATCCCGTAAATCATCTCTGTTTACAGAAGTTAATACTGCATGTTTTACTTTTAAAATTTTTATAGATTTTGCTACTTTTTCTGGTTCTTTCCAATCTATTTTATTAGGACGTCCTGTTTTTACTCCACAAAATCTACACGATCTTGTACAAATATTACCTAATATCATGAAAGTAGCAACCCCTCTATCCCAACATTCTCCTATGTTAGGACAACTTCCACTTTGACAAATAGTATTCAGTTTATGTACTGAAACTAATTTTTGCAATTCATGATAATTTTTACTCATTGGTAATTTTACTTTTATCCATTTTGGTTTTTTTTGAAAAATATTCATATTTTTTGTTTTGAATTTTATTATATATAAAATTTTATAAAAATATAAAAATCAATTTTTTTTTGATAAATTTGTTAAAATATTTATATGAAAGTGTTTGTTAGAGACATAGCTTATATGTTAGAAAATATAGCTCCTCTAGAATATGCAGATTCTTATGACAACGTTGGATTGATAGTAGGATCATTTTATAAAGAAGTAAGAAGTATATTGATTACTTTAGATCTTACTGAAGAGGTTCTTTATGAATCTATAAAAAAAAAATGTGATTTAATTATTTCTTTTCATCCTGTCATTTTCAAATCTATTAAAAATATAACTGGAAAAACATTTTCAGAGAGAGTCGTAATTCATGCATTAAAAAATGATATATCTATTTATGTAATTCATACAAATTTAGATGTAATATGGGAAGGATCTTCTTCTTATATATCCAAATTATTACAAATTAACAGAGAAAAAGTTCTTATTCCAAGAAAAAAAACCATAAAAAAATTAATAACATATGTCCCAGTTGATTACGCTGAAAAAGTAAGAAATGCTTTATTTGATGCAGGAGCTGGAAACGTTTCTGATTATAGTCATTGTAGTTATAATTTTGATGGGTATGGAAGTTATATGGGAAATAAAAAAACTAAACCTTTTTTTGGAAAAAAAGAAGTTTTTCATATAGAAAAAGAAACTTGTATTGGTGTTTTATTTCCTGATTTTAAATTAGATATAATAAAAAAAGCATTGTTTCAAAATCATCCTTACGAAGAAGTTGCTTACGAAATTTATAATATTGAAAATACTAATTCTCATATAGGGATAGGTTTTATAGGAAACCTTGTAGAAAATATGAATGAATATGATTTTCTTTTTTTTATAAAAAAAAGAATGAACATCCCTTGTATTCGGCATTCTAATTTTATAGAAAAAAGGATTCAAAAAATCGCTATGATTACAGGATCGGGGCGTTTTGGAATTGAATTTGCTATGAAAGAAAAAGCGGATGTTTTTATATCCTCTGATTTGAAATACCATGATTTTTTTAAATATGAAAAAAAAATATTAATTGTGGATATAGGGCATTACGAATCTGAAAAATTTATTAAAAAATTACTGAAATCTTTTTTAGATCAAAATTTTACTTCGATTTCTGTTTTTGAATCGGAAGTTTATACTAATCCAGTTAAATATTTTTATTAATTATGAATAAACATAATAAAATACAAGAAACAATTACTGTAGTAGATAAATTGAGAGTATTATATAACCTTCAATTGATAGATTCTCGTATAGATGAAATACAAAAATTCCGTATAAATATTCCTGTGGAACTAGAAAGTTTAGAAGAAGAACTGGAAAAAATACAAAAAAAATTAGAATCTTTTCATGAAGAAATTCTTTCTATAAAAGAAGATATAAATAAACAAAACAAAAATATTAAATCGTCAGAAGCGTTGATTAGTAAATATGAAAAACAAAAATATCATATCAAAAATCATAAAGAATTATATTCTTTAGATAAAGAAGTTGATTATCAAAAATTAGAAATCCAATTATCTAAAAAAAAAATAAAGGAATTGAATATTCAAATCCATAAAAAATATGAAATTATAGAAAGTAAAAAAGAAATATTAAAAAACAAAAAAGAACACCTTTTTCACAAAAAAAAAGAATTAAATAATATTCTTGTAGAAAATGAAAAAGAAGAAAAAATTCTATTAAAACAATCTTTATGTTTTTCTAAAAAAGTAGACAATAATTTATTAAAAATTTATCAAAGAATTAGAAATAGAGTAAAAAATGGAATAGCTATTGCTCCAGTTCAAAGAGGAGCTCCATTAGGTTCTTATCTAGCAATTACTCCTCAAAAATATTCTGAACTAGTACAACGTAATAAATTATTAGTAGATGAACATAGTGGAAGAATATTAATAGATGCGGAATTAGCTGAAGAGGAAAAGAAAAAATCTTTTGTTTTTTGTTATAATAAAAAATTATAGATTATGGTACAAACTTATTCTTCTAATGAAACTAAAATTCAATTTCAAGATTTTGAATTATTAGAAGTTTCTTCGGGAAAAAAGAAATTTTTAAAAGACTTTTTTTCGAATCAAGCAACTGTAATTATGTTCATTTGTAATCACTGTCCGTATGTTAAGCATATTAATACAGAATTAATTCGTTTAGCTAATGATTTTATTCCAAAAATGATTTCATTTTTAGCTATTAATTCTAATGATAAAATAAAATATCCAGAAGATTCTCCAGAAAATATGAAAAAAGTACATAATCAATTAAATTATCCTTTTCCTTATTTTTTTGATGAAACACAAGAAGTTGCTAAATATTATAATGCAAAATGTACTCCTGAATTTTTTATCTTTTTCGGGAATGGAAATTTATGTTACCATGGACAATTGGATGATTCTAGACCTGGGAATAAGGTTCCTGTTACAGGTTATGATGTGAGAAATATCTTAAACAATATTTTAAAAGGAAAAAAAATGTTATCTCCAATAGTAAAATCAAGTTACGGATGTAATATTAAATGGAAGATGTAAGAAGATGAATATAATAATTATGGATAGTTTTCAAAAAATATTTTATAGATTCAGATAAACTCCTTTCAGATGTTCCTCCTGCTGCATTTTTATGCCCCCCTCCTCCAAAATGTTTTCTAGCAAACATATTCACATCAAAATTTCCTTTTGAACGAAAGGAAATTTTGATAGGAAATTTTTTTTTTTCTTCAAAAAATAAAACGGAAAAAACAATATTTTTAATGCCTAATCCATAAGTAATGATACCTTCTGTATCTCCTTGTTTATATGAATAAAAATTAATATCCGAGGTTTTTATGCTTGTATAAGCTGTTCTATATTTTTTAATAATTTTCAAATTATTCAAAGCTTTAGATAAAAGTATCAATCTATTTTCATTATATTTTTCTTGTAAATGATGATAAATGAAATTTATGTCAATTCCTTTTTCTATTAATTTTCCTGCAATAAAATGAGTTTCTGAAGTAATAGAAGGAAAACGGAAATAACCTGTATCAGTCATCAATCCTACATATAAACATGTAGCTATGTTTTTATCTATTTTATCTAAATTATTCATATCAGAAATGAATCGAAAAACTAAAATACTAGTTGCTGCTACTGTAGGATCTGAAAACATAAAATCAAAATAAAATGGAAAAGGATGATGATCAATTAATACTTTTTTTGCTTTCGAATACGAAAAAAGATCGCTTATATTATTAATTCTTGAAAAATTATTAAAATCTATAAAAAAAATATAATCGGCATTTATAATTTTTTTCTTTACTAAATATTTGGTCTTTTCAGAAAAAATCAAAATTTTATCAATTCCTGGAAGCCATTGAAAAAACTCAGAATATTCTGTTGGAGATATTAAATCTACATCATGTTTTAACTTTCTAAGATAAAAAAAAAGAGCTAGAGAAGATCCTAAAGCATCTCCATCTGGATTATTATGAGGAAATAATACGATTTTTTTTTTATTTTTTCCATTAATATTAGAAAACAACATATTTATTTTTTTTTCAATCCTAATTCTTTTCCTTTTTTTAACATAATAAAATAAGCCGAACGAAAATTATTTGATATTTTTCCTTCTAAAATAGCGTCTTTAATAAAATCTTTTATGATTCCTATTTTTTTACATGGATCAATTTGAAAAACCTTCATTATATCATTTCCTGATATAGGAGATTTCCAATTTTGGATTCTATCTTTTTCTTCTAATTTTCTAATTCTTTCCATCAAAATATAAATATTTTTTTTATATTTATTTTTTCTTTCTACATTATTAGTGGTAATATCAGCAATACATAATTTCATTAAATCTTCTAAATCGTTTCCTACATCAAATAACAATCTACGGATAGCAGAATCATTGGTGTTATTTCCTATTAATGCAATAGGCCTATAGCTAAATTGAATCATTTTTTGGATATATTTCATAGAAGAACTTTTTGGAAGTTTTAAACGTTGGAATATACTTGGAATCATCTTAGCTCCCACAAATTCATGAGCATGGAAAGACCATCCTATTTCAGGGATAAATTTTTTTGTAAAAGTTTTTCCTATATCATGAAATAACGCAACCCATCTTAACCAAATAGAATTATTTTTTTCTTTACTAATATTATCTACTACTTGTAAAGTATGATAAAAGTTATCTTTGTGTTTATATCCATTTTTTTCTTCTATTCCTTTCAACAAAGTTAATTCCGGTAATATTATTGATAATAATCCAGATTTATATAATAAAAGTAATCCTACAGAAGGTTTTTCAGATAGTAAAATTTTGTTAAATTCCTCTACAATTCTTTCTATAGAAACAATAGAGATTCTATTTTTATTTTTTTGAATTGATTGAAATGAATTTTTTTCAATTTCAAATTGTAATTGACTAGCAAACCGTATAGCTCGCATCATTCTTAGTGGATCATCAGAATAAGTTATATTTGCATCTAATGGAGTTCTTAATATTTTTTTTTTTAAATCTGATAAACCTCCAAATGGATCAATCAGTTCTCCATAGTTGTTACGGTTTAAACTAATAGCTAAAGCATTAATTGTAAAATCTCTTCTATTTTGATCATCTTGCAATGATCCTAACTTAATAATCGGATTTCTACTAGAAAAAGAATAAGATTCTTTTCTTGATCCTACAAATTCAATTCTTTGATTATTGTATTCTAACATAGCTGTTCCAAAACGTTTAAATATTCTAATTTTTGGAGAAGGTATTAAAGTTTTAGAAACTTCTTTAGCTAATCTAATCCCTTCTCCAATAGTTAAAATATCCAAATCTTTTGATTCCATTTTTCCTATCAAAAGATCTCGAACATAACCTCCTATTACATAACTTTTTTGTTTTATTCTTTGAGAAGAAATACTTACAATACGAAATATTTTTTGATGAAAAATAGATGATAAATTCATATCAGTCTCGTAATATTTTTACTTGATTAGATATTATTTTTATAATAGAAGAACTATTATAGTTTGCTTTTTCTTCTCTACGGAAATTTACAACATAATCTGTTTTTTTTAAAATGAAAGGACTAATTTCTGAAAAAGATCTAGGAGTAACAAATCCAGATAAATTGGCAGAAGTAGAAGTTATAGGTTTATCCAATTTTCGTATTAAGCAAATACAAAATGGATCATGTGTCAAACGAATAGCTAAAGTTCTATCTTTTCTAAAAAAATTAGACGCTATTTTATTAGTATTTTCGTATATTATAGTAATAGGTTTTTCTTTTTTAACAAAATTTTCTAAAATTATCTTTTTAGTAAAAGAAGGTATATTTCCTACTAATTGATGCAAACGATCCATGTTTTCTACCAAAAGAATCATAGATTTAGAAATACTTCTATTCTTGATTTCACATATCCTTTTTATAGCTTTTATATTAAAAGCATCACATCCCAATCCCCATACAGTATCTGTAGGATACAATAAGTTTTTTCCTTTTTTTAAAATATCTACGCTTTTTTCTATTTCCACGTAAAAAGACATTTAAATTTTTAAATTATGAGTTCTCAAAGCATCATTTAAAGAGGTTTTTTTATCTGTACTTTCTTTTCTTTTTCCTATAATCATAGCACATGGAACATGATATGTTCCTGAAGGAAATTTTTTTGGATAAGATCCAGGTATAACAACAGAATATTTTGGCACTATTCCTTTTATTTCAATAGGTTTTTCATTAGTAACATCAAAAATTTTAGTAGAAGCAGTGAGAACGACATTTGCTCCTAAAACAGATCCTTTTTTTATTAAAACCCCTTCTACTAAAATACATCGTGATCCAATAAAAACATTATCTTCAATAATAACTGGATGGGCCTGTAAAGGTTCCAAAACACCCCCTATTCCTACTCCTCCACTTATATGAACTCGTTCTCCTATTTGAGCACAACTTCCTACTGTAGCCCATGTATCTATCATAGTATCTTTTCCTATATATGCCCCTATATTTACATAAGAAGGCATAAGAATAACTCCAGGAGAAATATATGAACCATAACGTGTTATAGCATGAGGAACTACACGAATTCCTTTTTCTCTAAATTTATTTTTAATAGGTATTTTATCATAAAATTCTAATGGACCTAGTTTTATTGTATTCATTTTTTGAACAGAAAAATACATGATAATAGCTTTTTTAATCCATTCATTAACTATCCATTTATTATTTAAATAATTCGATACTCTAATTGAACCTTTTTCTAAATGTTCAATAACTTGAAAAACTACATCTTTTATATTTTCATCAGTAGTCCATTTCTTTTTCATATTCCAAGCTTTTTCTATATCTAATTTTAATAGATTCATTTCTTTTATATTGGTTGGTAAAAAAATCAAACAAAAATAGCAAAAATAAAATAAGATCACAAGTATATATTTTATATTTGAAAATGTCAAAAATATTAGGAATGGATTATGGAAAAATTATTACTGGATTATCTATTACAGATGAAAAAAAAATATTTGCATTTGGATTAAATTCTGTTCTCACTAAAAATTTGATGAATTTTTTAGAATCTTTCTTAGATTATGAAAAAATAGAAAAGATTGTTGTAGGATTACCCAAAAAATTAAATAATCAAAAAGAAGTTTTAATAGAAACAGAGATTCAGAAATTTTTAAATAAATTTCGCATGAAATATCCTAAAATCATTCTAAAAAGATTGGATGAACGTTTTACTTCTAAAATAGCTTTTGATACTATGATAAAATTAGGTTTGAAAAAAAAAAAAAGGAGAAAAAAAATAATTTTAAATCAAATTAGTGCTACTCTAATTTTACAGTCATATCTTACAAAAAAAGAAAAAAAAATTACTATTAATTAATTTATGGTATATGGTTTTACCTATAGTTTTTTATGGAAATCCTATTTTAAGAAAAAAATGTTTGGACGTAGATTTTTCTTCTTTTAATAGAAAAGAAGAAATTAATCAATTAATTCGAAATATGTTTGAAACAATACATAAAGTAAAAGGTATAGGATTAGCCGCTCCTCAGGTTGGAAACTCTATTCGACTTTTTATAGTAGAGACTCCTTATTATTTAAATAAGGGACAAAACATAAGAAATTATAAAGAAGTCTTTATTAATGCTAAAATATTAAAGATTCATGGAAAAGAATATAAATTTAATGAAGGATGCCTTAGTATTCCTGGAATTATGGGTTTTATTAAAAGAAAATCTCATGTTAAAATCGAATATTATGATCAAAATTGGAAAAAACAAAAAAAAAACTTAACAGGAATATGTGCAAGAGTGGTTTTACACGAATATGATCATATTGAAGGAAAACTTTTTATAGATTATTTTCCTTCCAAAAAGAAGAAAATAATAGAAAAAAAATTGAGTAAATTATCCGAAAAAATTTATTTATAGTAAATATCCTCTACTATTTTTTTGAAAATATTAGGATCGTTCATAGATATATATGAAAGAGTTTTTCTATTGATTTTAATTTTTTTTTTGGATAATTTGTTCATAAACTCAGAATAAGATTTTCCATACTGACGTATTCCCGCATTAATACGTTGAATCCAAAGAGATCTAAAATTTCTTTTTTTCATTTTTCTTCCTGAAAAAGCATAAACAAAAGATTTTTCTACAGCTGTTTTAGCTACCGTATAAACTTTGCTTCTGGAACCATAAAAACCTTTTGCTAATTTTAGTATTTTCTTACGTTTCTGTCTGGAAGAAACCGCATTTGTAGATCGAGGCATAATTTTCTAAATTTGTATTTTAATATTTTTTTGATCGGATTTATTTAACAAAGTTAATAAAGAAAGACGCCTTTTCCTTTTTTTAGATTTTTTAGTTAATAGATGATTTTTAAATGCATGTTTTCTTTTAATATATCCATTAGCCGTTTTTTTAAATCTTTTTTTTGATCCTGATTTTGTTTTTAATTTAGGCATAAAAATTTTTTGTTAAAGTTTTTTTGGAGCTAAAATCATATACATTCTCTTTCCTTCCATTACCGGCATTTGTTCTACTTTTCCATATTCTTCAATTTCTTCTGCAAATTTTAATAATTTTATTTTACCTTGATCTTTATATACTATAGAACGTCCTTTGAAAAAAACAAATACTTTTACTTTATCTCCTCGCATTAAAAATTTTTCTGCACTTTTAATCTTTACTTTTCCATCATGATCTCCAATTTGTGGACCGAATCTAATTTCTTTAGTATTAACTTTAACTTGTTTTGCTTTAAATTGTTTCTTTCTTTTTTTTTGTTCATATAAAAATTTTTTGTAATCCAGTATTTTACACACTGGAGGATTTAATTTAGGATTAATTTCAACTAAATCTAATTCTCTATTTCTAGAAAATTGAAGAGCTTCTTGTATTGAGTAAATTCCATTTTCTATGGACCCACCTCCAACTAAACGAACTTTTTCTGCATCAATCTTTTTATTAATCCTATGTTTCTCTTTTTTTTGCGGTAATGGTCGGTAGATTCTATTTCTTTTATGACCTCTTGAAAATTTTTTTTTTATAATAGTTTTATAGTTTTAATTAGTTTTATTTTTTTAATTTTGTTTCATTCAAAATAGATTCTATTCCATTGGAAATAGAAAATATTCCTATATGTCCTAAACCATGACGTCGCAATGACATCATTTTATTTTTTTCTTCTTTTTTTCCCAAAATTATCATATAAGGAATTTTTTTATCTTCAGAATCTCTAATTTTTTTATTAATTTTTTCATTTCTATTATCAAGAAATACACGAATGTTATAACTCAACATTAAATTTAAAATTTTTTTCGCATAAACTACATATTTATCACTTATAGGAAGTATAACCACTTGATTCGGAACTAACCATAATGGTAAATTACCCTCTGTATGTTCAATCATTATAGCTATCATTCGTTCTAATGAACCAAAAGGTGCTCTATGTATCATTACAGGACGACATTTTTCATTATTTTTTCCTTTATAATATAAATCGAATCTCTCAGGCAAATTATAATCTACTTGAATTGTTCCAAGCTGCCAATTTCTTCCTAAAGAATCTTGAATAAGAAAATCTAATTTCGGTCCATAAAAAGCAGCATCTCCATAATTAACAGATGCTTTTATATTTTCTTTTTTTACTATTTCTAATAAAGCTTTTTCAGCTTTTTCCCAATTTTTTTTTGATCCTATATAATCATCTTTTTTTTTAGGATCTCTAAGAGAAACTCTTATTGAATAATCCGAAAAACCCAAAGAACTAAAAACATAAAAAAATAAATTAACAACTTTTTTTAATTCTTCTAATAATTGATCGTAAGTACAAAAAATATGAGCGTCATCTTGAGTAAAACATCTAACTCTAGTTAATCCATGAAGTTCTCCACTTTTCTCATAACGATATACTGTTCCAAATTCTGAAAATCGTTTAGGAAGATCACGATAAGACCATTCTTGAGAACGATAGATTTCACAATGATGAGGACAATTCATAGGCTTTAAAAGAAATTCTTCTTCTCTACGAGGGGTACAAATGGGGTTAAAATGATTTTCTCCATACTTATCCCAATGTCCACTTTTAATATATAATTTTTTATGTCCAATATGTGGAGTTACAACCATTTCGTATCCATATTTTTTTTGAACCTCGGTTAAAAATTCCTCTAAATTTTTTCTAAAAATTGTTCCTCTAGGTAACCATAAAGGTAATCCAGTTCCTACTCTATCAGAAAAAATAAAGAATTTTAGTTTTTTTCCTATTTTTCTATGGTCTCTATTAGAATCTTCTTTTAAAAGAGAAACTAATTTATTTTCATCCATAAAAATAAGTTACAAGTTTTTTTATTTTTATGATGATAAACATAAGTAGAAAACTGATGCGATCACACATCCTACTATAGGTCCAAATATTGGAATTAAAGCATAATTCCAATGATTTTTTTCTTTTCCAGGAATAGGAATAATAGAATATATAATTCTTGGGCCTAGATCACGAGCAGGATTTAGAGCTGCACCTGTAGCTCCTCCTAAGGATAAAACAATTCCTAATACGACTAAAGCAGAAGGAACAGCCCCTAAAGATCCCAACCCTACAGGATATTTTTCTTCTCTTAAAAATAGAGTTCCTTCTGTAGAAAGATATAAAGAAATAAATATAAAAACAAAAGTAGCTAATACTTCACTTAAAAAATTAGAAAATAAATTTTTTATAGAAGGAAAAGTTACAAAAACAGATAGTTTCTCTTGTTTTTCTTGAGTTTCAAAAAAATGATCTTTATATAAAAACCATACGAATAAAGACCCTAACATAGCTCCAATGAATTGAGAAAAAATATAGAAGGGGACCATTTTCCAACTAAATTTTCCAATAATAGCATAACTTATTGATACACATGGATTTAAGTGTGCTCCACTATAAGGAGCAGAAACTGTTATAGCCATAAAAACAGCTAGAGCCCATCCTATAGTAATCGTAAGCCATCCTCCACCATTTTTACTATGACCTTTAGTCTTTGATAAAATAACATTTGCTACTACGCCGTTTCCTAAAAATACTAAAATCATTGTCCCTATGATTTCTGCATATATTTTTGTCATTTTATTTATATTTTATTTGACTGGACCAAGAACGAGTTGTTTTAATTGCTCTTTTCCAACCTTGAATTCTTTCCAATCTATTAGACATCTCCTTTGGTTCAAAAATTTGTTCTAATTTCCATTTATTTTGAATTTCTTCAAGACTACTCCAATAATTTACAGCTAATCCTGCTAAATAAGCAGCTCCAGCTGCTGTAAGCTCAGATATTTTGGATTTAACAACTTTTACATTTAAAATATCAGACTGAAATTGCATTAATAATTTATTTACTGTAGCCCCTCCATCTACACGTAATTCTTTTATAGAAATACCAGAATCCGCTTCCATAGCTTTTAATACATCCATATTCTGGAAAGCAATACTCTCTAATGCAGCTCGAACAAAATGAGCGGAAGAAGTGCCTCTTGTTATTCCAACAATAGTTCCTCTCGCTTTTTGATCCCAATAAGGAGCTCCTAATCCAGAAAAAGCTGGAACTATGTATAATCCTTCTGTATTATCTACAGAAGAAGCTAATTTTTCCGCTTCGTTAGAGGATAAAAGTAAGCCTAATCCATCTCTAAGCCATTGAACTACAGCTCCCGCAATAAATACACTTCCTTCCAATGCATATTGAACTTGATTTTTTATTTTCCAAGCTATAGTAGTAATTAAATTGTTTTGAGAAAAAACTGGATTATCTCCCACATTCATTAGCATAAAACATCCTGTTCCATAAGTATTTTTTACCATACCAATTTTAGTACACATTTGACCAAAAAGAGATGCTTGTTGATCTCCAGCTATTCCAGATATAGGAATTTTATGTGAAAGAATATGTCCTGTTGTATATCCAAAGATTTCACTAGATGATTTTACTTCTGGAAGCATAATAAATGGAATATCAAATAAGTCTATTAATTCTTGATCCCAACTTAAGGTATGAATATTAAATAACATAGTTCGAGAAGCGTTAGTCACATCTGTGACGTGATTTTTTTTTCCAGTCAAATTCCATATTAACCATGAATCTATAGTTCCAAAAGCTAAAGATCCAGAACGAGCTTTATTTTTCGCTCCAGGAACATTTTCTAATATCCATTTAATTTTCGTAGCGGAAAAATAAGGATCTATAATTAAACCTGTTTTTTTTCGAATCATTTTGGTTAATCCTTCTTTTTTAAGAAGATCACAATATTTAAATGTACGTCTATCTTGCCATACTATGGCATTAAAAATAGGCTCTCCTGTTTTTTTATCCCATATAACAGTAGTTTCTCTTTGATTAGTAATTCCTATCGATATTATATTTTCTCCTTCTAAATTAGCCTTTAAAATGGCTTCTAAAGCAACTGATGCTTGTGTTGACCATATTTCTTCCGCATTGTGCTCCACCCATCCAGGATGAGGATATATCTGTGTAAATTCTCTTTGAGCTACAGAAATAATATTTCCAACTTGATCAAAAATAATTGCTCTAGAACTAGTTGTTCCTTGATCTAAGGATAGCACGTATTTTTTCATAAACATATAACTTTTCTGCTATAAAACTGATGTTGATGGAAAATAGTATTGCATAGCAAGCTTCTTAAAAGAAGCCACTTGTAATTTTTCCCATTTTTCATCTCTAGAAAGTTCTTTAGCCATTAAAGATGCAATTTTTGGTGCTATATCTATTGCTTTTTTAGCATTTAAAAATAATAAACGAAATCTCCTTGCTAAAACATCTTCAATTGTTCTTGCCATTTCATAACGAACCATCCAAATAACTTCTGCTTCTGTATAAGAGTAAGAAGAATCTTTGGAAATTAAGAAAGTACCCAATAATGGATTTTTATCAATTAATTTTTTTATATGATATTCATCTTCTCCATATTTATTCCAATGATAATTTTGGTTTTTATATGAAGCTTTGGATCCATAAATTTTAAGATTTTTTGTTATAGAAGGCATTTTATGTAATTTTCCTATTTCAATAGCTTTATTTACAGCATCTTCCGCCATTTTTCTATATGTTGTCCATTTTCCTCCTATAATACTAATTAGTCCAGAAGAGCTAATTATCAATTTATGAGATCTAGAAATATCCTTAGTTTTATTAGTATAAAAACAAGAATTATTAGAAGAAGAAACAAAAAGAGGACGCAATCCAGAAAATGCACTCAATATATCATTTTTTTTGGTATTAAATATAAAATATTTGTTAAAAGTTTGTAATATAAAATCTATTTCTTTTTCTAAAGGTTTTGGTTCAAGAACACTTTTTTCTAAAAAAGTATCTGTAGTTCCTACTAAAACATGATCATACCATGGAACACAAAATAATATCCTTCCATCATCAGTCTTTGGAATAACTATAGCATTTGAACTACTAAAAAAAGATTTGTCTAATACAATATGTGTTCCTTGACTTGGTTTAATAAAAATGGGACATGCAGATTTATCCATTTTTGAAATAGTATCAGAAAATACACCAGTAGCGTTGATAACTATTTTTGAAGAAATAAAATATTTTTTTTGAGTTTCAAGATCACAGGCAACAACTCCAGAAATTTTATTTCCAACTTTTTTTAACAAACTTTCGACTTGAAAATAATTTAATAATATTCCACCTTTTTTAACACAAGTTTGTGCTAAATTTATAGCTAAACGTGCATCATCAAATTGACCATCATAATATAAAATACCTCCTTTTAATTCTTTACTTTTAATTTCTGGAAATTTTTTAATTATTTCATACTTAGACAAAAACTTGGATTTTCCAAAACTTAAAGAACCAGATAGCCATTCATATAATTTTAGACCAGTCCAATACATTACTCCCATTTTCCAATTAAAAACTGGAATAATAAATTTTTGTTTTTTTACTAAATGAGGAGCATTCTTTAATAAGAAACCTCTTTCTTGCAAGGCCTCATAAACTAATCTTATATTCCCTTGAGCTAAATATCGTACTCCTCCATGAATTAACTTCGTACTTCGACTAGAAGTAGCTTTAGAAAAATCAGATTGTTCTAATAAAAGAGTCTTATATCCTCTAGAAGAAGAATCTAAAGCAATCCCTAATCCAGTAGCTCCTCCTCCAATTATGATAACATCCCAGATATTTACATTTTCTAAAATGTTCAAAAATCTATCTCTATTTAAAAAATCTTTCATTATTTATTTTTAACTCATATATATAAAATTTTAAACGAAATATCCTAATAATTATTGGGTTTTTTTAAAAATATTAAATGAACAAAATTAAAAATATTTCAGTAAAATCAAAAAAAGAAAATAATATATAACTTCAATTATAATTTTCTTTTTTAATCATTTGATAGAGTAAATTTTTTATAGTCTCTTTTCCTGAATGAGCATGAATTTTTTTTACGATTTTACTCATATCATAAAATTGTTTCATAAAAAGATCTATATGACTTAATGTAATCCCAGATCCTTTAGATATTCTTTTTTTTCTTTTTACATCAGAAAAAACTTTAGGATGAATTCTTTCATAAGGAGTCATAGAATAAATAATAGATTCTATTTTTTTGAAAGAATTTTTGTGATCTCCATCAAAAGAAAAATACTTATCGATTCCAGGAATCATTGAAATAATATTTTTTATATTTCCTATTTTTTTAATTTTTTGAATCTGATATAATAAATCATTAAAATCAAAACTATTTTTTGAAATCTTTTGATATATTTTTCGCGTTCTTTTTTCATCAAATTGTTCTTGTACTTTTTCAACTAAAGAAACTATATCACCCATACCTAATATTCTATTGGCTATTCTATCTGGATGAAAAACTTCTAAATCTTCTATTTTTTCTCCATTACTAATAAATTTTATAGGTTTTTTTACTATACTAGATATAGTAATAGCAACTCCACCTCTATTATCTCCATCTAATTTTGTTATGACAATTCCATCAAGATTTAATTTTTTTGAAAAAGATTGAGCCGTATTTATAGCATCTTGTCCTGTCATAGAATCAACTACGAATAAAATTTCATTTGGTTTAGAATGTTGATTTATTCTTTGAATTTCTTCCATCATAATTTGATCGATCGCTAATCGACCAGCTGTATCAATAATAATTATATTCCTTTTATTTTTGAAAGCATAAAGGATAGATTGATCTATTATTTCTATAACATTTTTACTTTTTTCTAAAGAAAAAACAGGAATATTTACTTTTTTTGCAATCAATTTCAACTGATCTACTGCTGCAGGACGATGAATATCTACAGATACTAGCAAAGGAAATTTATTTTTTTTTGTTAAAAAAAAAGCAAGTTTAGAGGAAAAAGAAGTTTTTCCACTTCCCTGTAATCCACAAATTAAAATAATAGAAGGATTCTTAGATAGATCCATTTCTACATTTTTTTTTCCCATAAGAAGAACTAATTCATCATATACTATTTTTGTAATTAATTGTTTTGGATTTAAAGAAGTCAGAACTTTTTTTCCAATAGATTTTTCTTGAATTTTATGAATAAAATTTCTAACTATTTTGTAATTAACATCTGCATCAATGAGTGCATTTCCAATTTTTTTTAGAGAAGATGCTATATTAATTTCTGTAATTTTACTATCTCCCTTAAAAACATGAAGAGCTTCAGAAATTTTATTTTTTAAATGTTCAAACATAAGTAATTAAGTATACATTTTTTTTACATATAATCAAGCATTTTTATGCCTAATAAATTCATTCCAGATTTTAAAACATTTCCTGTAATATGAATAATATTCATACAAATATTACTATGAATTATATTTAAAGGATCTATTAATTTTTTGTTTTGGTAAAGGTGATTGAAGGTTTTAGATACTTCGTAAACATAATTAGCTATTAAAGAAGGATTTAGATGTATTGCTGATTTTTTTAATATCAATGGATATTTTTGAAGAATTTTGATCATGTTTTTTTCATATGTATTAAATTTTATATTTGACCAATAATAATTAAGTAATGAACATAATTTAAAAAAATTTCGTTCTAGAGAACGAATTCTAGAATAAGTATATTGAACATATGTTCCTGTTTTTCCTTTAAAATCTATAGATTTTTCAGGATAAAAAATTATTTTCTTTCTTGGATCTATTTTAAGAAAATAATATTTCAACGCTCCTAATCCTATTATTTCAGAAGATTGTTCTTGTTTTTCTTTTTTTTTCAATTTCTTTTTTGCAATAGATGACATTTTTAAAATAATACTATCAGCATCTATAACGTTTCCTTCTCTTGATTTCATTCTACCACTTGGTAAAAATACCATTTCATAAGATAAATGTGATAATTTATTTACCCATGTATATCCTAAACGTCTTAATACATTAAAAAGAACTTTAAAATGATAATCTTGTTCTTTTCCTACAATATATATGATTTGGTCTACATTAGATTCTTTAAAACGTTTTACAGCTGTTCCAATATCTTGAGTAATATATACAGAGGTTTGATCTGACCGTAATAAAAGTTTTTGATCAAATCCTTCTTTGGTTAAATCAATCCAAATAGATCCATCTTCTTTTTCAAAAAAAATTCCTTTTTCAAGACCTTTTTTTACTATTTTTTTTCCAATTTCATAAATATCACTTTCATATTCTACTTTATCAAAAGTAATCCCCAATTTTTTATAGGTTTTTTCAAATCCATTATAAACCCATTGATTCATTTTTTTCCAGGTATTTCGAATAATAGGGTCTCCTTCCTCCCATTTTTTTAATAATTCTCTGGCTTGATTTAAAATTGAATATTGAATAATAGATCTATTATTTTTTTTAGATAGTTCCCGGATCTCTTTTTGATAAATTTTATCAAATAAACTATAATACTTTCCTACAAAATGATCCCCTTTTATTTTAGCCCTATCAGGAGTTTCTCCTTTTCCAAATATTTTCCAAGCTATCATAGATTTACATATATGTATTCCTCTATCATTAATCATTTGAATTCTTATTATTTCATGTCCTATCATTTTTAATATTTCAGCTATAGATGCTCCAATAAGACTGTTTCTAACATGTCCTAAATGTAGAGGTTTATTAGTATTAGGAGAGGAATATTCAATCATAATTTTTTTAGAAGGATATTTTAAATCATAAAAATTTGTATTTAACATTTTTTTCAAAAGGTGAATATAATAATCATCTTTAAAAATAAAGTTTAAAAAACCTTTAATAATAGAAAATTGAATTAGTCCTTTTAATTGATTTTTTACATAATTTCCTATATCTTTTCCTATTTTTTCCGTAGGTTGTTTGAATCTTTTAGATAAAGGAAATAAAATTAAAGTCATATCTCCTGGATATTCTTTTTTAGTATATTGAAAATCCAATTCAGGACAAGATTCTGATTTATATAAAATAAATATAGATTTTTTTACTATTTTTTCTATAGATTGAAAATGATCATTCATAGATAACATACATAGAATAATTTTTTTAAAAATATCTTTTTAATTGAACTCTCCATCCAAAAGGATCTTCGGATAAATTGTGTTGTATATCTAGTAATCTTTTCTTGAAATAAAGAGATATTCTTTCTTTTTCTGAAAGATTTGGCAAATCAAAATTATTTTCTTTATAACTAATTGTTTTAAAATAATTTATAACGACTGCAGTTCCACAACCAAAAGCTTCTCTTAATTCTCCAGTTTGTAATCCTTCTATAATTTCCGATACACTTATATTTCGTTCTTCTACAAAAAAACCTTCTTTTTCAGCTAAAGAAAGAATACTTTTACATGTAATTCCGCCTAATATATTATCATTAAATTTTGGAGTTATAAGTTTATTTTTTAAATGGAAAAAAACATTCATAGTTCCGGATTCTTCTATCATAGTATGTGTAGAAGAATCCGTCCATAATATTTGATCAAATCCTTTTTCATTAGCTAATCGAGTAGGATAAAAAGAAGAAGCATAATTACCAGCAGCTTTAGTAAAACCAATCCCTCCTGATGCGGAACGGCTATATTTTTCTTCTATTTTAATTTTTAATGGATGTTTATAATAGGTATCTGCAGGCGCAGATATAATTATAAACATATAATCTTGAGAAGGTTTTGCAGATAAAGCCCCATTAGTTGCAATTAGAAAAGGACGAATATATAAAGATTGTCCATAATATTTTGGAACCCAATCCCTATCTATATTTATTAGATTTTTTAATCCAATCATAAAAATATTTTCTGGAATAGTCGGCATTTCCAAACGAGCTGCAGATCTGTTTATTCTTTTTAAGTTTTCTTCTGGACGAAATAAAAAAACTTCTTCGTTTTTATCTTTATAAGCTTTCATTCCTTCAAAAACAGCTTGTCCATAATGAAAAACAAGAGATATGGGAGAAAACATTATTTTTCCAAAAGGCTTAATGATAGAATTTTTCCATTTTCCATTCTTAAATTCAGAACAGAACATATGATCTGAATACTGATTTCCAAAATCGATATTTTTGAAATTCATTTTTCTAATTCTAGAATGTGAAGTTTTTTCTATTTTCATAAAATTTAAAAACATCAATTAATGTAAAATTAATAAATAATTTTTTTAAAAAAAACCTTTATTTTTTAACTATCATGCATAATTTTTAATACTTTTTCTACAATATTTTCAACTGAAGGTTTTGAAAAATAATCCCCATCTGATCCATAAGGAGGGCGATGTTCTTGAGCTGTAATTGTAACAGGTGGACTATCTAAATAATAATATCCATTTTGTTCTTCTAATATTTTTTGTAGAATATAAGCAGAAGCTCCTCCTGGAACATCTTCGTCTATAATCAATAATCTATTAGTTTTTTGTAAACTTTTTACAATATCTTTCTGTATATCAAAAGGAAGTAAAGATTGAATATCAATAATTTCAGAATCAATATTATTAATATTAGATAATTCTTCCGCTGCTTCATTTACAATCCTCCATGTAGAGCCGTAAGTAATCATAGTGATATCTTTCCCTGTTCTTGTTTTTTCTACTATTCCAATAGGTGTTCTAAATAATCCTAAATTTTTAGGCAATTTTTCTTTGATTCTATAACCATTAAGACATTCAACAACCAAAGCAGGATCATCTCCATGTAACAAAGTATTATAAAATCCAGCCGCTTTTACCATATTTCTCGGAACAAGGACTAAGATTCCTCTCAAATAATTAATAATCCCTCCCATTGGAGAACCAGAATGCCATATTCCTTCTAAACGATGTCCTCTAGTTCTAATAATAACAGGCGCTTTTTGTCCACCTTTTGTCCTGTATTGTAAACAAGCAAGATCATCACTCATGATTTGTAAAGCATATAAAACATAATCTATATACTGAATTTCAACTATAGGACGAAGTCCTCGCATTGCAAGACCAATTCCTTGTCCTAAAATAGTGGATTCACGTATTCCTGTATCAAAAACACGAATTTTTCCATATTTTTTTTGCAACCCTTCTAATCCTTGATTTACATCACCTATTTTTCCTACATCTTCTCCAAAAATTAAAAGATCAGGATGTAATTCCAATAATTTATCAAAATTTTCTCTTAAAATAATTCTACCATCTACTTTTTTAGTATCATTATTATTGTATATAGGGAAAACTTCTGTTATTCTTACAGAAGCTTTTTCAGAAAGACTATATAAATGTGAAGAATAATTTTTTTGTTCTTCATGGTATTTTTTATTCAACCATTTTTTAAAAAAATCCTTTGAATTAGATTTTTTTTCTGATAAAAGGCAAAATACTTTTCTTGCAATACAAAATATTGATTTTTTTGTAGGATAACTTTTATTTGTATAATGTAATTCTCTAATATATTTTTTAATCCATTTTTCTTCTTCATGATTATTTTGAATTTGATCTAGAATACTGAAAACTTCATTTTTAATTTTATTAATAGATTTTTGAAATGCTTTCCATGCTTTTTCTTTTTCATTTCTAACATAGTCTTTAGCTTCTATATCTATTTTATCTAAAATACAAACATTATCTACTATTTTACGATTATTTTTTTGATTAATTTGAAACTTGAAATTTAAAATCCAATCTCTAAATTTATTAATTCCGTCATTATTCATTTCCCATTCTAATCGTTTTTTTGATTTGTATCTTTCATGTGAAGAAGAAGTAGAATGTCCCTGGGGTTGTGTTAAACATGCTACATGTATAATTACGGGAACATGTTCATTACGAGCAATTTTATCTGCTTTAAAATATGTTTTTATGAGATCTATGTAATTAGCCCCATTTACACGAATAATTTCTATTCCTTTTTCTTTTTTATTTCTATGAAATCCATATAAAAGATCGCTAATATTTTTTTTTGAAAATTGGTATTTATTTGGAACAGATATTCCATATTCATCATCCCAAATGGAAAGTATAATTGGAATTTGTAATACTGAAGCTGCATTTAATGTTTCCCAAAATAATCCCTCTGATATACTAGCATTTCCAATTGTTCCAAATGCTACTTCATTTCCATTGTGAGAAAACATTTTATGTGTTTTTTTTAAATTTTTTAACTTTTTATAAATCGTAGAAGCTTGAGCTAACCCTAACAATCTAGGCATTTGAGCAGCAGTAGAAGATACATCTGCACTAGAATTTTTTTGTTGAATGAGATTATTTTTCCAATTTCCATCTTTATTCAAAAAACGTGTTCCAAAATGAGAAGTCATCATTCTACCAGACGAAACTGGTTCTTCTTTTAGATCTGAATGTGCATATAATTGCGAAAAAAAATTTTTTACGGTTAAAACTCCAATAGCTATCATAAACGTTTGATCCCGATAATATCCAGATCGATAATCTCCATTTTTAAAAACTTTAGCCATAGCTAATTGAGGAATCTCTTTTCCATCTCCAAATATTCCAAATTTAGCTCTTCCATTTAGAACTTCTTTACGACCTAAAATGCTAATTTCACGACTAATTCGTGCTAATTTATAATCATTTAAAACCATTTTTTGAAATGAATCAAAATCAAAATAGAGTTGTTCTTCGTTATCAATCAATTTTGAATTTTTATAATTCATAAACTATTATTTTTACATGAAAATACAGGAATTTTCATTTCTGAATTTCTTTATTTAATTTTATTTAAAATGAATATTATTGAAATAGAAACTATGATTAATCATATGCTCGGAAACATCACACTTTCTATTATAAAGCCAGATGCAGTACAAAAAGGATATGTTATCCCTATTTTGTATAAAATAGTACATGCAGGATTTCACATTATAGCGATAAAAATGATAAAACTTTCTAAAAAATCAGCTACAAATTTTTATACAGAACATAAAAAAAAGTTATTTTTTGAATCTTTAGTGAATTTTATGTCTTCTGGTCCAATTATATCTTTAATATTAGAAAAAAAAAACGCCGTGAAAGATTTTAGAATTTTAATAGGAGAAACAAATCCAATACACGCAAAAAAAGGTACTATACGAAATTTATATGCAACTTCTTTAAAAGAAAACGCGATACATGGATCTGATAGTAATAAAAATGCTATAAAAGAATGTTCGTTTTATTTTTCTAATAAAGAAATTTTTTTTAAAAAGATTTGTAATTAATTAATTAAATTTTTTTTAATATGAAAAAAAATTTTCTTATATCTATCTCTACTATTTTTATAGTAATATTTATCATAATATTATGGACGTCTAATGCGTATAATCATTTAGTCAAACTAAATGAAAATATTAAAACACAATGGGGGCAAGTAGAAAATGTTTATCAACGAAGAATTGATTTAATTCCAAATTTGGTAAATACAGTAAAAGGATCTGCAAATTTCGAAAAAAATACATTAAATCAAATTATAGAAGCTAGAGCAAAAGCTACTTCTATTTCTATAAATACAAATGATTTAAATCAAAACCAAATCAATAAATATCAAAAAATACAAGATCAACTCAATAGTTCTGTTAGTAGATTTCTATTAATTGTAGAAAATTATCCTAATCTTAGATCTACGAAAAATTTTTATGAATTACAAAATCAATTAGAAGGAACAGAAAATCGAATTAATGTAGAAAGAAATCGTTTTAATGATAAAGTAAATGATTTCAATACTTATAGAAATCAATTTCCAAAAGTCATAATTGCAAATATTTTTTCTAAATTTCAAGAAAAAGGATATTTTCAATCTCAAATGGGATCAAATAAATCTCCAATTATAGATTTTTCAAAATAAAAATTTCATTCATGTTATATATCAAAATAAATAATATGGAATTGAAATTAGGATCAATTCAAAAAAATTATGGATATGAAAAGAATTATTCAATCTATTTTAATTATTTTAATTTGTTTTTATTCAAATTCAATAAAAGGACAATTTCGTATTCCTGAAGTTCCAAAGAAAATATATCCTGTACAGGATTATGCAGGAGTTTTATCCAAAAGACAAATAGAAAAATTAAATCAAAAACTTATTTCATATTCTAAAATTACATCAACAGAAATTTTTGTTTCTATTGTTCATAGTCTTCATGGAGAAGATCCGAATTTATTAGCTTCTAAATGGGGTGAAAAATGGAAAATTGGAAAAATTCATAAAAATAATGGAATAATTATATTATTATCCATTCATGATAGAAAAATTTCCATCCAAAATGGATATGGGGCAGAACCTTATATGACAGATTTTTTGACTATGAAAATTATACAAAAAATAAAACCTATATTAAAAAATCATCTTTATTATAAAGCTATAGACACTGGAGTTCAAGAAATATTTAAGATTTTAAAAAATAAATTTCAAAAAAAACAAAATGATAAAACTTTTTCCATATGGAATTTATTCACTCGCATTAGTAGTATTCTTCTTATTATTTTATTATTTTATTTTTTTTTAATAAAAAAAGGAACAAATATTTCATTATTTAATACATTATTTTTCACAAGTTTTTTATTTAAAAATAAAAATCATGATCATGATGAAAATTTTGATGGATTTGGAGGGGGAGGAAATTTTGGAGGAGGAGGAGGAAGTAGTAATTGGTAATTATCTTTTTTTTAAATCATTTAAATATTCTTTTAATCTATCAATTTTATTTAACGTATCATTTTCTTTTTTTCTTTCTTTCAAAAGAACATTTTTAGGAACAGAAGTCACATAATTGTTGTTATGCAAATTGTTTCTAATAATAGATAGTAATTTGTAAAAATATTGAATTTTATTTTCAATTTTCACAATTTCTATGTGAAAAAAATCCTTTTGATCTAAGGATAAAAAGAATTGATCTGTATCTAAAAAAAAAGAAAAAAACGGTATATTTTCAGGCTTTTTTGACACAGAAATAATTTTATCTAACCTAGCAAGTTTTAATATAATAGGATCATATTCCTTTTCCTTTTTTCTAATAGAAAATAAAATAAGATTTTTTTGATGGGGAATGTGATTTTGATTTCGAATATAACGTATTTTGGATATGATTTTGACAGCTTTTTCGAAAGAAATTAAAATTTTATCGTCATAAAATTTTTTTTTAGGCCAAGACGAAACGATTAAAGCTTCCTTTGTCTTTCTTTTTCTAAGAAAATTCCAAATTTCCTCTGAAATAAAAGGCATATATGGATGTAATAATTTTAATATATTTTCAAAAAAATTTACAACATTAAAATATACCATTTCTGGTATACATTTATCTCCATAATTAGGTTTAATAATTTCTAAAAAATATGAGCAAAAATCATCCCAAATAAATTTATATAAAATCATTAATGATTCATCTAATTTATATTCTTTAAAAGATTTCTCAAAAATATCCAAAATATAATAAAAACGATTTTTAAACCATTTAATAGCAAGTAAAGAAGAATCAGAAACATGTTGATGTTTTGTTATTTTCCAACTTTGGAT
Organism: Blattabacterium cuenoti STAT; assembly: GCF_003573915.1. GTDB lineage: Bacteria > Bacteroidota > Bacteroidia > Flavobacteriales > Blattabacteriaceae > Blattabacterium > Blattabacterium cuenoti_A. Next base: position 207,449 of record NZ_AP014608.1, read on the forward strand.
CAAACGAAATGCATTCCATATTTTATGAGAAAAATTTTTTCCTTGAAAACATATTTTTTCTTCAAAATGAAAATCCTTTCCAGCACTAGTTTTAAGCATAAGCCCCATACGAACAGCATCTGCTCCATATTTATTAATTAAATTTATAGTGTTTGGGGAATTGTTTAATGATTTTGATATTTTTTTATTTTTATAATCTCTAATAATTCCTGTAAAATAAACTTTTTTGAAGGGTTTATTTTTTTGGAATAAGAAACCAGACATAATCATACGTGCAACCCAAAAAAATAATATATCTGAACCTGTTACGATCTCTTCAGTAGGATAATAATAACAAAATTCATGATTATAAGGATGATAAATCCCATCAAATACAGATATAGGTAACAACCAAGAAGAAAACCATGTATCTAAAACATCCGGATCTTGCCATAAATCATTATAATTTAAAGATGTATTTTTACTTTTAAATCTTGCTTTTTTTAATGCCTTTTCTAAATTTTCCGAAACTACAAAATCATTAAGTTTTTTACCATAATAATAGACAGGAATACGATGTCCCCACCATAATTGTCTAGATATATTCCAATCACGAATTTGATTCATCCATTCAAAATAAATTTTTTGAAATTTTTTTGGATAAAATTGAATTTCTCCATTTTTTACGGCTTCTATAGCAGGAACTGCTATTTTTTTCATTCTTAAAAACCATTGAATAGATAACCTTTGTTCAACTACTGATAAAGTTCGTTCAGAAAGGCCTATTTTATGTTTGAATTTTTCTATATATTTTACCAAACTCAACTTACTGAGTTCTTCTATAATTTTTTTTCTTACTTGAAAACGATCCATTCCTTGATAATGAAGTCCTTTTTCATTGAGAGTAGCGTTTTCATTAAAAATGTTGATTATCTCTAATTTATGTTTATCTGCTATATTTTTATCATGTATATCATGAGCTGGAGTTACTTTTAAACATCCAGTTCCAAATTTAGGATCTACATATGGATCTTGTATAATTGGTATTTCTCTATTAACAATTGGAATTTTAGCATATTTTCCTTTCAAATGAAAATAACGATTATCGTATGGATGAAAACAAATTGCTGTATCACCAAATATGGTTTCAGGACGAGTTGTAGCTACAGTTACATAACTTTCTTCTTCTTTAATTTTATATTTTAAATAATATAGTTTCCCTATATGTTCTTTATAAAGGACTTCTTCATCAGAAAGAGTAGTTTGAGCTTCTGGATCCCAATTAACAACATGATATCCTCTATATATATACCCCTTATTGTATAAATCAATAAAAACTTTTGTTACAGATTGAGATAATTTAGGACTCATCGTAAATTGAGTGCGATTCCAATCACATGAACATCCCAATTTTTTAAGTTGATCAAAAATAATATTTTTATGCTTATCGGCCCATTTTTTGGTATGAAATAAAAATTTTTCTCTTCCCAGAAAAAATTTAGATAATCCTATTTTTTTTAGATAATGAACAACTTTTGCCTCTGTAGCAATAGACGCATGATCTGTACCTGGGATCCAACATGCGTTATATCCTTTCATTCTTGCGTACCTAATTAAAACATCTTGTATAGTGTTATTAAGCATATGTCCTATATGGAGGACTCCAGTTACATTTGGAGGAGGCATAATTATAGTATATGGAATTCTTTCGTCTGGATATGATGAAAAATAACCTCCTTTCATCCAATAATGATATCTTTTTTCTTCCGAAGATTTGGGATCATATTTAATTGGAATATCCATATATTTAAAAATATAAAAAAAATTGATATAATCATGAAAATAGTCTTGATTTCTGCAGTTTCAAAAAATGGATTTATAGGGAAAAATAACCAATTAATGTGGCATTTACCTAATGATTTAAAACGTTTTAAAAATTTAACTATAGGAAAAACCGTCTTAATGGGGAGAAAAACTTTCGAATCTATTGGAAAAATCCTCCCAAAAAGAATGAATGTTATTCTTACAAAGAAAAAAGAAAATTTTTTATATTTAGAAAATCATAAAAATATTAAAATTATTTCTTCTCTTAAAGAGATCGAAATATACAAAAAAATATTTGTGATAGGAGGAGAAAAAACATATGAATGTACAATTGAAAAAGCGCATGTTATAGAACTAACAATAGTACATGAAAAATTTTATGGAGATGCAAAATTTCCAAAAATAGATCCAAAAAAATGGGAAAAAATATACGAATTTTTTTGTGAAAAAGATAAGAATCATTCATTCAATTATAGTTTTATCAGATTAAAAAGAAAAAAATAATTTATTCTCTTCTATCCAATTCTTTTTTTATTCGTGCCGCAAACTCGTAGCATTCATTAACTACCGCATGATTTAATAAAATATTTAAATCTTTTTCTGTCATATTTTCTAAATCTTTTTGACTTTTTTCCTTAAAAAAAAGAAGACTATTATTTTCCGTTATTTTTGTTTCAGAACCCTCATTTTCTTTATCAAAAGAAAATCCATTTTCAAAATAAATTCCTGCTTTGTCAACAATTTCTTTTGTTGTATAAATAGGAGCATGAAAACGTATTGCCAAAGCAACAGCATCTGATGTTTTAGAATCTATTTTATGTTCTTTTTTTTCTATTTTTTTTTCTTTTTCTATTTCTATTATGGAATTTCTTTCTAACAAAATATAAGAAAAAAATATTCCATTTATTAGTTTATATATGATTACTGCTTTTAATCTAATATGAAATTCTTTTGCAAAAGAAAGAAATAAATCATGTGTAAAAGATCTAGATAGATCTTTTCTGCCTAAAGCATAAGCAATAGATTGAGCTTGTAAACTCTCTATAATAATCGGAAGTTTTATTTTTCCAGATTCTTCTTCAAGCAATAAAATATATATTCCAGATTGTATTTGACTTAAGGATATTCCCCGTATAGTTAATCTAATAAATTGACTCATAGGAATATATTTGAATTTATAATCAATCTAATCATTATGTCCAAATATACTAAAATTGGAAGGATATTTTTTCGATTTTTATTGTTTAAACATATACTAATATAATAAAATTATTAATATTTATGTAATAATTTTTTTTATATTTAATAATAAAAATTTTTATTATGAATACTTCTTTTAGATTTTTAATTTTAACTATATCCATAGCATTAGGATTTATTAGTACCTCTTGTAATGATGATATGACAATGAATAATGATGCTTCAGGAGGAGAAAAAACGGAAAGTTCTGTTCCTGATTCCACCACTACTACTACTACTGACACTGACGTTGCATCTTCTAAAACACCTTCTGAAGAAGATACTTCTACCTCCATAAATTCAAAATATCCACCTTATACTGATGAAGAAATTGATAAGATAAATCCAGAAGATTTAGACAATGAAATCAAAAAGGTTAGAACAAAAGTAATAAAATTAGACACTGAAACTAAAATGCATCTTGGTGAATTCCATCTTTTGGTAAATAGACAAAAAAGGCTTTTAAATGAAATTAAAGTAAGAAGAATGATTATGAGATCTAAGCCAAAAGGTTCAGAAGAGGAAATGGAAGCAAAAAACGATCTTGAAGATCGTAGAAAATATGGAAAAGAAAAATTGCAATTAATAAAAGATAAAAATGAATTTTTATATAAATTGACAAGAAGATTAGTACTTGAAAAAGATAAAGAATGGGATTTAAGAATGAAAAAAGAATATTTATTAAAAAAACTAAAAGAAAGAAAAGAAAAAGAAGAAGAAAAAAATTGAATTTAATTCAATTTTTTTAACTAACGATAAACGGAAAAGAAAGATATCTTTCTTTTCCGTTGTTTTTTTTATATTTTATGAAACACTGATACATTCTATTCTTATGAAAAAAAAAAGTTTTCGTGAAGTTATAGCAGAAGCTATGAGTGAAGAAATGAGAAGAGATGATTCTATTTATCTTATGGGAGAAGAAGTTGCTCAATATGATGGAGCTTATAAAGCTTCTAAAGGAATGCTAAAAGAATTTGGTCCAAAAAGAGTGATTGATACTCCTATATCAGAATTAGGATTTTCTGGAATTGGAATAGGATCTGCCATGAATGGATGTAGACCTATTATTGAGTTTATGACTTTTAATTTTTCTTTAATAGCTATGGATCAAATTATTAATAATGCAGCAAAAATACGTTATATGAGTGGAGGTCAATGGAACATTCCCATTGTTTTTAGAGGACCTACTGGTTTTGCTGGACAATTAGGGGCTACACATTCTCAATCTTTTGAAAGTTGGTATGCAAGTTGTCCTGGATTAAAAGTCGTTATTCCATGTAATCCTTACGATGCAAAAGGACTTTTAAAGTCTGCAATAAGAGATAACAATCCTGTAATTTTTATGGAATCTGAACAAATGTATGGAGATATAATGATGATTCCAAATGAAGAATATATTCTACCTATTGGAAAAGCAGATATAAAAAAAAAAGGAACTGATATTAGTTTGGTTTCTTTTGGAAAACTTATGAAAGTCGCTTTAAATGTAGCAGATAAATTAGATAAAGAAAATATTAGTGTAGAGGTTATAGATATTCGCACTATACGTCCATTAGATTATGAATCTATTCTTTCTTCTGTAAAAAAAACTAATCGTTTAGTTATTTTAGAAGAATCGTGGCCTTTTTCATCTATTTCTTCTGAAATTTCATTTTTTATTCAAAAAAAAGCATTTGATTATCTTGATGCTCCTATTAATAGAATAACTGTATTAGATACACCTGCACCTTATGCTTCCAATTTAGTCAAAACTTGGTTTCCTGATGAAAAAAAAACAATCAGTGCCATAAAAAAAACTCTTTATTTAAAAATTTAATAAAAATCAATAAATTGCTTGAACAATTTTATAAATATTTTCTGGTCTATCCATGGTATAATAATGAATAACTTTTACCCCAGAATTTTTTAACTCTTTCGATTGATGAATCGCCCATTCAATTCCAACATGGATTACATTTTTTTTATTTTTTGCTTTTTCTACTTCCTTTACTAATTCATTAGGAATATTTAAATAAAAACGAGATGGAAGTCCGTTTAATTGATTTCTAGAAGAAATAGGTTTTATACCAGGTATAATAGGAATAGAAATTCCTTTTGATCTACATTTCTTTACAAAAGAAAAAAACTTTTTATTATCGAAAAACATTTGAGTTACAATATAGTCAGCTCCTGCTTCTACTTTTTTTTTCAAAAAAAATAAATCACTTTCCATATTTGGAGCTTCTAAATGTTTTTCTGGATATCCTGCAACTCCAATACAAAAATCAAATAATGGAGATTCTTTTTTTTCTAAAAAAGTTGTATCAAGATATTTTCCTACATTTAAATTTTTAACTTGTTTTACGAGTTCTACCGCGTATTTATGTCCATCTTTTGGCGCAATAAAATTTTTTTCAGATTTTAAAGGATCGCCTCTTAAAACTAAAACATTATTTATTCCCAAAAAATTTAAATCTATTAAAGCATTTTCCGTCATTTGTTTATTAAATCCTCCACAAATTAAATGAGGAACAGCGTCAATCCTGTATTTATTCATAATAGCAGCACAAATTCCTACAGTTCCTGGACGTCTTGAAATTTTTTTTCTTTGTAAAAGACCATTTTCTTTTTCTACATAAATGAATTCTTCACGATGGTAAGTCACATCAATAAAAGGAGGATGAAATTCCATTAATGGATCTAAAGTAGAAAAAATATCTTGAATATCACATCCTCTCAAAGGGGGTAAAATTTCGAAAGAAAATAAACTTTTTTTTGCTTTAACTATATGCTCCGTCACTTTCATAACATAAAAAAAATTTTTTACTTAATATGATCAAATTCTGTATAAGGAATCAAAACTTTAGGAATATTAATTTTATTTTCAGTTTGATTATTTTCTAATAAAGCGGCCATAATTCTTGGCAAAGCTAAAGCACTACCATTCAGAGTATGACAAAACTCTATATCTCCTGTAATTGTTTTATATCTAAGATGTAATCTATGAGATTGAAAATTAGTACAATTTGATATAGAACTTACTTCTAACCATTTTTTTTGTGCTATAGAATAAACTTCAAAATCATAAGTTATAGAAGAAGAAAATCCAAGATCTTGAGTTTTTATACGAACAAGACGAAAGGGTAATTTTAAAGATTGTAAAATTTTTTTTACATGTAAAATCATTTCTTTCAAGAAAAAAGAAGAAGAATCTGGTGTAGTAATTTGAATAATTTCCACTTTTTCAAATTGATGTAGTCTATTCAATCCTCTAACTTTTGAACCATAAGATCCTGCTTCTCTTCTAAAACAAGAAGTATAAGTTGTGGCTTTAATAGGAAGATCTAAATCTTTAAGTATTATATCTCTATAACAATTCATAATAGGAACTTCTCCAGTAGGAATCAAATAAAAGTTGTTTTTTTCTATAAAATACATTTGATTCTCTTTATCCGGAATTTGTCCTGTGGCATATCCAGATTTTTCATTAATAAGATAAGGCAAACTATATTCTTTATATGAAGCCTGTATATTTTGATCTAGAAAATATTGAATTAAACTTCTTTGTAATTTTGCTCCTTTTCCTATATAAACAGTAAATCCAGAACCACATATTTTTGTTCCTAAATTTGAATCGAACAAACAAAATTTTTTTGATAATTCCCAATGAGGTAAAGGTTTTTTGATAGAACAATGAATTTCCCCTTCTTGAAAAAGAATCTCATTTTTTTCATAATCTTTCTTTATTTTATCATCAGGAATATTAGGAATTTGACTTAATTTTTTCTCTAAAACTTTAGAAATTTTTTCTAATCGAATATTGATTTTTTTTCTTTCTTTTTTTAGAAAAATAGATCTTTTTTTCAAAGAGTTGATCTGAAAACTATCATTATATGAATTTAAAATTTCCCCTATTTTTTTAGATATCAAATTTTCTTTTTCTAATATTTTATTGAGAATATTTTTAATTATTTTTTTCTTTTCATCTAAAACTAATATTTCATTTATTAAGTATAATTTTTTAAAATTTCTTTTTTTTAATCCTAATAAAACTTTTTCTTGGTTTTTTCGTATAAAAGAGATTTGAAGCATATCATATGAAAAACTAAAATCGTATAACTATTAATTTTCTGATTTAATAATATAAAGTACAAGATACAAATAATATAGTATAATATTTTCTATATTTGCATAATGCAAATGCATAATTTTTTTTTAAAAAAAAGATTTGACCAATATTTTTTAAAAGATAAAAATATAGCAAAAAAAATTGTAAACTATCTTTCTTTCGAAAATTATAATACAGTTGTAGAAATTGGACCAGGATTAGGTATTTTAACTCAATATTTATTGACTAATAATCCATATCACCATATTTTTTTAATAGAAATCGATGAAGAATTAATTTTTTTTTTAAAAAAATTTTTACCAATCTCTAAAAACCAGATTATTCATAAAGATTTTTTAAAATGGAATCCTGAAGAGATTGATTTACAAAATTTTGCAATTATTGGTAATTTTCCTTACAATATTTCTTCTCAAATATTATTTCATATATTAAGATATAATCATTACATTCCGGAATGTATTGGTATGTTTCAAAAAGAAGTTGCAAAAAGAATCACATCAACTCATGGAAAAAAAACTTATGGAATTTTATCAGTTTTAGTTCAAACATTTTATGATGTAAAATATCTTTTTACTGTAAAAAAAAAAGTATTTTTTCCTACCCCTAATGTGCAATCTGCAGTAATTTCTTTAAAAAGAAAAAGTGAAAACCTAAACTGCAATAAAAATATATTGTTTCAATGCGTTAAAATTGCTTTTAATCAAAGAAGAAAAAAATTAAAAAATTCTTTACAATTATATAGACATATTCCAAATTTTCATAAAATCCCATTTTTAAATAAAAGAGCAGAAGAATTATCTGTAAAAGAATTTCTTCAATTAACAAAAGAAATAGAAATTAGGAAATGATTACTAAATTATTAGATGGAAGACTATTAGCTAAAGAAATAAAAAATAAAATATGCAAGATTATAGAAAAAGAAATATTAAATAAAAAAAAACGGATTCCTCATCTTGGTATTATTTTAACAGGAAATAACAATTCTAGCATAAGATATGTTAATAATAAAATTAAAGAATGCAAAAATATTGGAATTAAATACTCTTTAGTCCATTTACCTATAAATACTTCAGAAAAAAAATTATTAGAGACAATAAAAAAAATGAATAAAAGTCCATATATAGATGGATTTATCGTGCAATTACCATTAGAAAAACATTTAGATCAAAATAAAATTATTTTATCTATAAATCCTAAAAAAGACGTAGACGGATTTCATCCTGAAAATTTTGGAAAAATGGCTTTAAATATGAAATCTTTTTTTCCTGCTACTGCATTAGGTATACTAACTCTTTTAGAAAAGTATAAAATTCAAATATCTGGAAAATATACTGTAATAATTGGAAGAAGTAGTATAGTAGGAAGACCAATTAGTATACTTATGAGTAGAAAAAATAATCCTGGAAATAGCACGGTAACACTTACCCATAGTAAAACGCCAAATATAGAATTTTACACTAGACAAGCTGATATTATTATAGTAGCAGTGGGAATACCAAATTTTCTTAAAGGAAAAATGATTAAAAAAGGATCTATAGTCATAGATGTAGGAATCCATAATCATGAAAAAAAAATATTGGGTGACGTTGATTTTCATAGTGTATATGGAAAAGCATCTTATCTAACTCCTGTTCCAGGAGGTATAGGACCTATGACTCGTATCATGTTATTAAAAAACACTTTAAAAGCAGCATTAAATAACAGATAAATAAATGAAAAAAGATATTAGTTATCCTATAAAAGAATCATTTTATTCTATTCAAGGAGAAGGTTTTTATTATGGAATAGCCGCATATTTTATTCGTTTTGGAGGATGTAATATAAAATGTGATTGGTGTGATACGAAAGAAAGTTGGAATATAGAGAAAAAAGATTTTATTTCAATTCATAAAATTATTTCTAACGTTGTTAACAATAATCATAAAATAAAAACTGTTATAATTACTGGGGGGGAACCTACAATGTGGAATTTATTTCCTTTAATTGAAAAGCTTAAAAAAAAAAAATATAGAATTCATATTGAAACTTCAGGTTCATATCCTATAAAAGAAAAATATGTAGATTGGATTACAATTTCCCCTAAAAAAATAAAACTTCCTATACAAGAAAATTATAAAAAAATAAATGAATTAAAAATTATTATTTCGGATGAAAATGACTTTTTATTTGCGGAAGAACAAGCTTCTTATATTAAGTCTACTAATTGTTTTTTATTTCTACAACCAGAATGGAATAACATTTCTTGGATTCTTCCAAAAATAGTTTCTTATATTAAAAAAAATCCTAAATGGAGAATTTCTCTTCAAATTCATAAAATTTTAAATATTCCTTAAGATTTTGAATGTCTATTCTCAAGAATATTAATAACATCTTGTATTTCAAATCCTTTTTTTTTCAAAAGAATTAAATAATGAAAAAGTAAATCTGCTGATTCATTTAAAAACAAATTTTTATCATTATCTTTAGATTCAATGATAAGTTCCACTGTTTCTTCTCCTAGTTTTTGTGAAATTCTATTGATTCCTTTTTTTAATAATTGATAAACATAAGAGTTTTCTTTTTTTTCTTTAATTCTTAACGAAATTATATTTTCTAAATGAAATAAAAAATTTTTATTATTATTTATTTCTTTCCAACACGTATCCGTTCCTTGATGACAAATAGGACCTGACGGTTTTGCTTTAATTAATAATGTATCTTCGTCACAATCTATTAATACATCTTTAATAAAAAGATAATTTTTACTAGTTTCACCTTTAGTCCACAATCTTTTTTTTGACCTACTATAAAAAGTAATTTTTTTTTCATCGATACTTTTGTTATAAGCTTCTTGATTCATATAACCTAGCATTAATACTTTATCTGTTTTTGAATCTTGGACAATTACAGGGATTAAACTTTTTTTAAAATTTATCATTTTTATTATTATTTATTTTGTAGTTCTTATAGGTATATTGAGTTGATTTAAATAAAATTTTAATTTTGGAATTTCTATTTCTTTATAATGAAATATACTAGCGGCTAAAGCAGCATCAGCTTTTCCTTTTTCAAAAATTTTATAAAAATCTTTTAATTGTCCAGCCCCACCTGAAGCAATAACCGGTATAGAAATATTTTTTGATATTTTTCTAGTAATATCTAATGCAAATCCATTTTTTGTTCCATCATGATTCATTGAAGTTAATAATATCTCTCCTGCTCCTCTATTAGAACCTTCTTTAGCCCAATCTAAAGTTTTAGTTTGAGTTGAAATTCTTCCACCATTTAAATAAACCCACCATTCATTTGATTCAAATTTAGTATCAATAGCTAAAACAATACATTGACTTCCAAATCTTTTAGAAAAAATTTCTAAAAGATTTGGGTTTTTAAAAGCAGCAGTATTGATTGATATTTTATCTGCTCCCGCATTTAATAATAATTCAATATCCTTTTCCTCTTTGATCCCTCCACCAACCGTAAAAGGAATATTAATATGACGAGAAACATCTTTTACTAGGTTAATTAATGTTTTACGTTTTTCATTCGTAGCTGTAATATCCAAAAATACTAATTCATCTGCTCCTTGTTTTGTGTACCAACAAACTAATTTTATTGGATCTCCAGCATCTTTTAAATGTTTGAAATTTACTCCTTTTACTGTTCTTCCATTTTTTATATCCAAACAAGGAATGATCCGTTTAGCCAACATATTTTAATTGTTATTATTCTTTTTTTTTTTCCAATTTTTGATACTGGATAATGATATTTGATTTTCATATATAGCTTTTCCAATAATGACTCCACTACAACCCAAATTAAATAATTTTTCTACATCATTCATATTTCTAACTCCTCCACTTGCTATGAATTCAACGTTTGGAATTTTTTCAATAATTTCTTTATATAAAATAAAAGAAGGACCTGATAAAATTCCATCTTTAGAAATATCTGTGCAAAAAATTTTTTTAACTCCATGATTACTTTTTTCTTTTAGAAAATCAAAAAATGGAAAATCAATAAATTTAGTCCATCCATTGGATGCAATCTTATTATTTTTAACATCCACTCCTAATAAAATTTTATCTCCCCCATAAGTATCAATCCATTTTTTGAAAAGAAAAGGTTTTTGAACTGCAATACTACCTACAGTAACTATATGTCCTCCATTTTCAAAAACAGCACGAATATCTTCTTCAGAATGAATCCCCCCTCCAAAATCTATAATTAAATGTGTATTTTTTGCTATTTTTTCTAAAATTTTCCAATGAACTACTTTTCCTTTTTTTGCTCCATCTAAATCTACTAAATGAAGTCTAGATATTCCATGATTTTCTAATAAAAAAGCTACTTCTAGTGGATCTTTATTATAAATTTTTTTTCTTTTAAAATCACCTTGTATTAAACGTACACATTGACCATCAATTAAATCTATAGCTACTATAATATCCATTGTAATAAATTTATAATCGAATAAAATTTTCTAATATTTTATGTCCTACATAAGAAGATTTTTCAGGATGGAATTGTACAGCATAAAAATTATTCTTTTGTAATGCAGCACTATAAGTGACTATATATTCTGTTTTTGCTGTTGTATATTCTCCTAAGGGAACATAATAACTATGAACAAAATATTGATAACTTCCATCTGGAATGTTTTCAAATAAAGGTCCTTTTAGTTTTTGGATAGTGTTCCATCCTATTTGAGGAATTTTTGCATTTTTATCGATAGATTGAAATTTTTTTACAAAAAAATCAAAAATTCCTATGCATGGAGTACTACTTTCTTCTGAAAACTTACAAAGCAATTGCATGCCTAAACATATTCCTAATACAGGTTGTTTTAATTTAGATAAAAGTAAATCTAAATTTTTTTCTTTTAAATATTTCATAGCGAAATTTGCCTCTCCAACACCAGGTAAAATAATTTTTTCTGCATTTTGAATCGATTCTTTAGAATCTGTAACCATAGCTTTTACGCCTATTCTTTCCAAAGAAAAAAGAACCGATTGTACATTTCCTGCAGGATATTTTATGATAATTGTTTTCATAATATTTTAAAATTTTTTTTACAAAAAACCTTTTGTACTGGGAATTTTATTAGAAAAATTTTTTTGTATTGCCATTTTTATAGCTCTTCCAAAACATTTAAAAATAGACTCTATTTTATGATGATCATTTTTTCCTACAGCATGGATGTGTAAATTCCATTTAGCCGATGAAGAAAAAGATTTAAAAAAGTGAAAAAACATTTCAGTAGAAATATTTCCTATTTTTTCTCTTAAAAATTTTACTTTCCAAGACAATTGACTTCTTCCTCCAAGATCTAATGCTATTGTAGCTAAACTTTCATCCATAGGAAGAAAATAAAAACCATAACGTTCTATTCCTATTTTATTTTCTAAAACTTGAAAAAAACTTTCTCCTAAAGTAATTCCAATATCTTCTATAATATGGTGATCATCTATATCAAGATCTCCTTTTGTTTGAATATTCAAATCTATATAGCTATGAAAAGCTATTTGTTGTAAAAGGTGATCAAAAAAAGCTATTCCTGTTTGAATATTAGATCTTCCCTTTCCATAAAGGGAAATGCAAACTTTAACATTTGTTTCTAATGTTATTCGTTGATAAACATATTTTTTAATTGTAATAGATGATAAATACTCATAAATTTTCTTCCAACTATCGGTTTTTAAAGATATTGTTTTTTTTAGGTCTTTTTCATTTATGCTAGAATAGTAATCTTTTTCTTCTTTTGTTAATTTTTGATAATGATGATTATTTTTTTTTATCCATATAGACTGACATCCTATATTTTTAGCCAACAAAACATCCGTTAATCTATCTCCAATAACAAAAGATTTGGAAATATTGTAAATATTAGATTTTAAATAATTTTTAAGCATTCCAGTTCCAGGTTTTCTATTTGGTGACTTTTCTTCTGGAAAAGTTTTATCTATATGAATAGAATTAAAATGAATTCCTTCAGTTCTTAAAATATTCAAAATATGATTATGTATAGACCAAAAAATTTTATCAGGAAATTGATCAGTTCCTAATCCATCTTGGTTAGATACCATAACTAAATCATAATTCAATTCTTGTACGATTTTTGATAGAAAAAATATCACTTTAGGATAAAAATTGATTTGATCAATAGAATCAATTTGATAAGTAGGGGGGTTTTCTTGTATAAGAGTTCCGTCTCTATCAATAAATAATATTCTTTTCATCATATTTCTATTTTTTTTATGGAAAAATTTCTAATTTGATCTATTAAATACTCATTCTCTTCATGAGTTCCTATTGTTATTCTTAAACAATTATTACATAAAATTATCTTTGAACGATCTCTAACAAAAACTTTTTTTTTCATAAGATAATGATATAGATTTTTTGAAGAAAAATTTATTTTTACTAATAAAAAATTAGTAGAACTAGGATATACTTTTTGTATAAAAGAAAATTTTTCTAAGGATTCTTGCATATATTCTCTTTCTATAAGAATGTTTTTTAAATGAAAAAAAAACAAATCTCTATTTTCTAAAGCTTTTAAAGCTATCTCTTGAGATAAGAGACTAATATTATATGGATATTTTATTTTATTCATCCATTGAATTATCGCTTTAGAAGCAATGGCTATTCCTATTCTTAACCCTGCTAATCCCCAAGCTTTAGAAAGCGTTTGTAAAATAATTAAATTTGGATATTTATTGATTTCTATCGATAAAGATTTTTGATTAGAAAAATCAATGTATGCTTCATCTAATACAATAATTCCTGTAAATTTTTTTGTTATATTTTTTATATCTTCTCTTATTATATCATTTCCCGTAGGATTATTAGGAGAACAAATAAAAATAATTTTACTATTTGGATTCAAAATTTTTTCTATTTCATATAAATTCAATTGATAATCTTCTTTTGTAAGAAAAATTTTGATTACATCTACTCCATGAATTTTTCCACTTACTTCATACATACCGTATGTAGGAGGAAATATAATAGAATGATCTATTTTTGGACGAGAAAAAATTCGATAGACTAAATCAATAATCTCATCACTTCCATTTCCTAAAAATATTTGAGATGGAGAGATATTTTTAAAATCTGATATTTTTTTTTTCAATTTTTTTTGTAAAGGATCTGGATATCTGTTATAAGAATTAAAAAAAGATAAAGGGGAGCCAAAAGAATTTTCATTAGCATCTAAAAAAATAGAATTTTTTTCTTTATGATAATGTTCTGTTCTAGCAGAAATATAAGGATCTAAATTTAGAATATCTTTTCTTATTAGAGAATTCAAATTAAAATTATTCATGTATTGACATTTAAAACTAATTTTTTAACCGAATATTAATAGATTTTTTATGTGCAAATAATCCTTCTTCAGAAGATAAAATATTGATACATTTCGATAAATGTTTCAATCCTTTTTTAGATATTTTTTGAAAAGTAATTTTTTTTACAAAACTATCCATAGATAGTCCACTATAAGATTTAGCATAACCATAGGTAGGAAGAACATGATTGGTTCCAGAAGCGTAGTCTCCTGCACTAACTGGAGAATAATTTCCTAAAAAAACAGATCCTGCATTAATAACTTTTTCACTCCAATAAAAAGAATTTTTACAATTTATAATTAAATGTTCTGGAGCAACTTGATTAACTAAATTTAAACATTCATCTAAAGATGAAAGAACAATTATTTTGCTTTTTTTCAAGGATTCCTCAATAATATCTTTCTTTTTATCAAAATTTAAAAATTGTTTTCTTAATTCTTTTTTAAGTTTTTTTATCCAAAATTGATTATTTGGAGTAACCAATAAAATATAGCTTTCTGGATCATGTTCTGATTGAGATAATAAATCAGAAGCAACAAACTCTGGATTTGCTGAATCATCAGCCATAATAACTACTTCTGAAGGGCCTGCAGGTATATCTATAGATACTATTCCTTTTTGGGATACAATTTGTTTAGATATTGTAACGTAAGAATTTCCTGGACCAAATATTTTATATACAGAAGGAATGCTTTTTGTACCATAAGCCATAGCGGCAATTGCTTGAGCTCCCCCTACTTTATATATTTGTGTAATTCCTACATATTTAGCTGTATAGAGAATTGCCGGATGAATTTCTCCATTTTTATTTGGAGGACTACATAATATAATATTTTTACATCCTGACAATTTTCCAGGAATTCCTAACATTAGGACAGTAGAAAATAAAGGGGCAGAACCTCCTGGGATATAAAAACCGATTTTTTCTATGGGAATAATTTTTCTCCAACAAAAAACACCTTTTGAAACTTCTATCGGATTTTCTTTATGCATTTGTTTTTGATGAAAACATTTTATATTCTGATATGCAGTTTCAATTGATTTTTTCAAATGATCTGAAATTTTCATATCAGCTTTATTGAAATCTTCTTCTGTTACTTGAATATGTTTTATATCTACATGATCATATTTTTTTGTATAATTTTTTAAAGCTACATCTCCGTATTTTTTAACATCATTGATAATAGGAGTGACTAAGTTTTTTATATGAGAAATGTTTTGTAAGTTTCTATTCGAAATAGAATTCCATCTCTCATATGGAGGATGAATATATACTTGAATCATAATCCATATTTCTATTTTATCATTTTTTTATTATTTGTTTATAGTATAATTTTTTCTATCGGGAGAACTAATATATCCCGAGCTCCAAGTGCTTTTAGATTTTCTATAATCCCCCAAAAATCATTTTCGTTTACGACAGAATGTACAGAACTACATTCTGAATTTGCTAGAGGGAGAATAACTGGGCTTTTAATTCCTGGAAGATAAGATATTATTTTTTCTAATTTTTCATTAGAAACATTTAATAAAATATATTTATTATTTTTAGCTTTTTTTACAGCTCTAATTCGAAATAATAATTTTTCCATTATAATGTTTTGTGTTGAGTCTAAATGAAGATGTGAAGCTAATACAGCTTCAGATTGAAGAACAGTCTCTACTTCTTTTAATCCGTTCATAAAAAGTGTAGATCCACTACTTACTAAATCACAAATACAATCTGCTAGACCAATTCCAGGAGCAATTTCCACTGCACCAGAAATTTCGTGAATTTCTGTATCTATACATTTTTTTTTGAAAAATTCTTCAACTAAAAAAGGATAACTTGTAGCGATTCTTTTTCCATTTAAATCTTTAATATTATTGTAAGATAAAGACTTAGGAACAGCTATAGAAAGTCTGCATTTTCCAAATCCCAAAGTTTCTTTTATTTTTATTCTTTTTCTCTTTTCTAGAAGAACATTTTTTCCCACAATTCCTATATCAGCTACACCATCTTCTAAATATTGAGGGATATCATCATCTCTAAGAAAAAGGACTTCTAGCGGAAAATTAAGAGCCGTTGTTTTTAACTTATCTATCCCAATATTAACTTCAATACTGCAATCTTTTAGTAATTTGATAGAATCCTCATAAAGACGGCCTGATTTTTGAATTGCTATTTTAAGTTTATCCATAATTCAATAACAGGAAAAAATAATAAAAGCTTACTTTTGTAAGCTTTTATTATTTTAGTAGATTCATGCGTTTTAATGCATCACAACAAATATAAAAAACTATTTTGAATATTTCTATAATTAATAGTATAATTAACCTTTGGAATTATTTAGTCTATTTTTTAAATAGTAAAAAAAATGAAAATTATTAGTTATAATATAAATGGAATTCGATCTGGAATTAGAAAAGGATTATCGAATTGGATAGAAATGAATCGTCCAGATGTTATATGTTTACAAGAAATAAAAGCTTCTCCAGAACAAATAGAAACGAATCTTTTTGAAAAATTAGGTTATAATCATTATTGGGCCTCTTCAAAAAAAAAAAAAGGATATAGTGGTGTAGGAATTTTATGTAAAGAAAAACCTATTCATGTAGAATACGGAATAGGATTGAATTCTATAGATGAAGAAGGAAGGGTATTACGGGTAGATTTAACAAATCTATCAGTAATTAGTCTTTATCTTCCTTCAGGAAAGGATATGATAAAAAGACTAAATTTTAAATTTTTTTTTATGAAAAAATTTTTTTTATACACAAAAAAAATAAAAAACAAATTAAATAATCTTATTATTTGTGGAGATTATAATATTTGTCATCATGAAATTGATATTCATGATCCTATTCAGAATCAGAAAATTTCAGGTTTTTTACCGGAAGAAAGAAAATGGATGACTCATTTTATGAATTTAGGTTTTATAGATAGTTTTAGAAATTTTGTTCAAAAAGCGCATCATTATAGTTGGTGGAGTTATCGTTCTAATGCTAGAAAAAAGAATAAAGGTTGGAGAATTGATTATGCTATGGTTAGTAATTCCTTAAAAAAGGAAATGAAAAATGCTTATCTCATGCCGGAAATCAAGTTTTCTGATCATTGTCCTGTTGTACTAGAAATTTTTTAAAAAATAGAATAAAAATAGATAAAAAATGACCTGACTGGGATTCGAACCCAGGACCCTTACATTAAAAGTGTAATGCTCTACCAGCTGAGCTATCAGGTCAATTTGGATTTTTATATTAAATTAAAATAAAAAGTGAATAATAAATAATAATAAAAAGCAAATATACTATAATTTTTATGTTTTTATGAAAATCACTTTAATTGGATATATGGGAAGTGGAAAAACTACTATAGGAAAAATGTTATCTAAAAAATTAGATTTGGATTTTTATGATTTAGATGTTCTTTTTGAAAAGAAATATGATTCTATTCTTAATATTTTTAAAAAAAAAGGAGAACTTTTTTTCAGAAATAGAGAACATTATTTGTTAAAAAAAATTTTGAAACAAAAAAATAAATATGTTTTATCGGTTGGAGGAGGAACTCCTTGTTTTTATAATAATATTTATTTGTTAAACAAATATTCAAATACTTTTTATTTAAAAGCAAATGGGTATACTTTATTTAAAAGATTATTTCTAGAAAAAAATACAAGACCTTTAATTTCTCATTTATCTAAAAATGAATTATTTATATTTATTATTAAACATTTATCGAAAAGATCAAATTTTTATGATAAATCTTTAGGAAAAATTAATACATATGGAAAATCAAAAAACGATATAGTTCAAGAAATTATGAAATCTATTAAATGGTAATGAAAGAAATATCATATAATCATTTTTTCATAGATAAAATTAAAAAATATTTTTCTTTGAATTCTTTTAATAAAAAAAATAAAAAAAAAGTATGTGTAGCTGTAAGCGGTGGTTTAGATAGTATGGTCCTTATCAATTTATTACTTGATCTTCCTGAAATTGAACCAGAAGTTGCACATTGTAATTTTTTGTTAAGAGATGAAGAATCTAATAAAGATGAATTTTTTATAAGGAATTTTTGTAAAAAAAAAAACATAAAATGTCATATTAAAAAATTTGATACTTTATATTTTTCTAAAAAATATAAAGTATCTATCCAAATGTCCGCTAGAAAACTTAGATATGATTGGTTTTTAGAATTATTAGAAAAATATTCATATGAATACATGGTTTTAGGACATCATTTTGATGATTCTATAGAAACTTTTTTTATGAACGTTTTTAGGGGGACTGGAATTAAAGGATTATTAGGAATTCCTAAAAAAAATAGAAAATTTATTCGTCCTCTTTCTGATTTTAACAAAAAAGAAATTTTACATTATGCAAAAATAAGAAATATAAAATGGAGAGTAGACAGAACTAATCAAGAATTTAAATATTTAAGAAATAAAATTCGTTTAGTTTTATCTAGATTTTATTCTTTTTCTTTTCATAAAGGATTAAAAAAAACTATAGATTTTCTTCATGATGAAAACTTATTAATCGAAAAAAAAATAGAAGAAATTCGTAAAAAAATCACAATAGAAAAAAAAGATAATCCATTTTTTTGGAAGATAGAATGTAAAAGAATAAAAAAATTGAAACCTTTGTCTTTTTATTTATTTAAATTATTTTCTCCATATGGATTCAATGATATTAACAGCATGAAACGTCTTATTGATGCACAATCTGGAAAACAAATTTTATCAAAAATTTATCGAATTATTAAAAATAGAAATGATTGGGTTTTAATTTCTCATAAATTACTATTAGAAAATAAGAATAAAATTTATATAATTCATGATATAAATATTAAAGAAATGTTTTTACCTGTCGATATTAAGTTTTTTTTGAATCCAAAAAAAGAAAAAATAAAAAATATGTTTTTTATGGATTTTGATAAAATCCAATTTCCATTATTATTAAGAACATGGAGAAAAGGAGATTTTTTTTATCCTTTAAAAAGAAAAGGGAAAAAAAAATTAAGTAAATATTATAAGGAGCAAAAATTTTCTATTTTAGAAAAAGAACATATATGGTTGTTAATTAACAAAAATGGATATATAATTTTAATTTTAGGAAATTGTTTAGATAATAGATTCAAAGTTACAGAAAACACAAAAAAAATATTAGGTATAAAAATATAATTGAGTTATTCTTTTCCATTTTGGAATTTCAATAAGTATTTTTTTTAATTTTGAAAAGAATTAGTTGTTTTATTTATGAAAGTACATAATTTCAATGCAGGTCCTTCTATACTACCGAAAGAAGTTGTAAAAAAAGCAGCTCAATCTGTAATTAATTTTAATAATTCTGGATTGTCAATACTTGAAATTTCTCATAGAAGTATAGATTTTTTAGATATCATAGAAAAAACTACTTTTTTAATAAAACGTATTATGAATTTAGATGATGATTATACTATTTTATTTCTTCAAGGAGGCGCTACATTACAATTTTCAATGATTCCATATAATTTAATGAATCAAATAGCGGGATATTTAGATACAGGATTTTGGGCTTATAACGCTATTAAAGAAGCTAAAAAATTTGGAAAAGTGAAGGTTTTATTTTCCGGTAAAGAAAAAAATTATACATATATATCAACAAATTATCATATTCCATGTAATATGGATTATTTCCATTGTACATCTAATAATACAATAGTTGGAACACAAATGAAAATATTTCCTAAAACATCTATTCCAATAATTTGTGATATGTCTTCTGATATTTTTAGCAGAACATTAGATTTTTGTCAGTTTAGTTTAATCTATGCCTCTGCACAAAAAAATATAAGTTCTGCAGGAATGACTATTGTAATTATGAAAAAGAATATTTTAGGAAAATTTAGAAAAAATATTCCTTCTTATATGAATTATAAAACTCATATACAAAATAATAGTATTTTAAATACGCCAAATGTTTTTTCTATTTATACTTCTATGTTGACTTTGAAATGGATCAAAAATCAAGGTGGTCTTTCTCTTATAGAAAAAAAAAATCAAAAAAAAGCTAAATTATTATATGATGAAATAGATCAAAATAATTTATTTGAAAATAAAATACATAAAAATAATCGTTCTAATATGAATGTTTCTTTTTTTTTAAAAGAAAAAAATTTAGAAAAAGAATTTAATAAAATGTGGAAAAAAGAAAATATTATAGGATTAGAAGGACATAGATATCTAGGGGGGTATCGTGCAAGTATATATAATGCACTTCCATTGAAAAGTGTTCAATTTCTTATTGAAATCATGAAAGAATTTGAAAGAAAATTTTCATAATGAATCATAAAAATATAATAGAAAACAAATATTTTGGCATAAAAAAATTGATTCCAAAAGATGTTCAAATTTTAGCAGTTTCTAAAAATCAAAAAATTTCTTCTGTAGAAAAATTGTATAAAATAGGACATAGAGATTTTGGAGAGAATTATATTCAAGAAATGGTAAAAAAATATAAAAAATTACCAAAAGATATTCGATGGCATATGATTGGAAGAATCCAAAGTAATAAATTAAAATATATAATCTCTTTTATTCATTTAATTCATAGCATACAAAATATAAAACAAATCAATATAATAAATAAAATTGCCTTCAAATATAAAAAAGTAATCAATTGTCTTTTACAAATAAAAATTTGTGATGAAAAAAATAAATCAGGAATCACTTTTCAAGAAGCTTCTAAAATATTGGAAGATGAAGATTTTAAAAAAATGAAAAACGTAAAAATAATAGGAATAATGGGTATGTCTTCTTTTCAAGAATTAGAAAAAGTACATAATGAATTCTCATATTTACGTAAAATATATAATAAATATCAAAGTAAGTATGGACATAACATTCTTTCCATGGGAATGAGCAGAGATTATAATATAGCTATAAAATATGGAAGTACAATTATTCGATTAGGTACTTTAATTTTTGGAAATCGAAAAAAAACTATCTAATAGATTTTATATATTTTTCAATACTCTCTTTCAATTTATTTTTATTTAATGATTGTATAAAAGAACTCCCAATAATTCCTCCATTAGCATATTGACATGATAAATCAAAAGTATTTTTATCTTTTATACCAATTCCAATTAATTTTGGAATATTGATATTTAATTTTTTAATACGTTCAAAAAACGATATTTGTTTATCTCCAAAAAAATTTTCATTTTCTATAGTAGTATTACCTGTAGTAGAATTAGAAGAAGCAATATATAAAAATCCATTACTCATCTTACTTAACATGATTATTCTTTTCGAATTAGTTTTTGGAGTAATTAAAAAGATCATAGATAACGAATGTTTTTCAAATATATTTTTATATTTATGTGAAAAGATATGAACCGGAAGATCCGGTAAAATTAATCCAGAAATACCTATTTCTTTACATTTTTTTAAAAAATTAGTTTCTCCGAACTGATAAAATTGATTGTAATATCCCATAAGAATAATAGGAGTTATTATTTTTTCCTTAATTTTTTCGATTTGATTAAATAATAAATGGATATTCATTCCATTTTTCAATGAAATTCGGTTGCTTTCTTGTATAACCATTCCATCTGCTAAAGGATCAGAATAAGGTATTCCTATTTCAATTAAATCTACAGGAAGGTTTTGCAAAATTTTTATTATTTTTTCCGTACTATTTATATAAGGAAATCCTGCTGTAAAATAAATGCATAATATGTTTTTATTTTTTTTTTTAAATAAATTATGTATTTGATTCATAATTTGAAAATTTAATAAAGAATTTATCGTAAATATTAATATCCTTATCTCCCCTTCCAGATAGAGTTATAACTACTATATCCTTTTCACAAAACTTTATTTTTTTTAATGCAGCTAATGCATGAGCACTTTCTAAAGCAGGTATAATTCCCTCTGATCGAGTTAATTCATATCCCGCTTGTAAAGCTTCTTCGTCTGTAGAATGTAAAAAACGTACACGTTTTTTTATATAGAGATGAGAAAACATGGGACCAACTCCTGGATAATCTAATCCGGGAGATATAGAATAAGCAGGAAGAATTTGGCCTTCTTTATTTTGTAGAATAAAAGTCATACTTCCATGTAGTATACCTTTTGATCCACAGTGAATAGAAGCTGCTGTATTTTTGGTTTTAATACCTAAACCTGAAGCTTCTACAGCTAGAAGCTTTACTGAATCATCATCTAAAAAATGATAAAAGGATCCAGCAGCATTACTTCCACCTCCTATACAAGCTATTACATAATTAGGAGAAGAAGATCCTTCTATTTTTTCTAATTGCATTTTAATTTCTTCGCTGATAATGGATTGAATATCGGCTACCATTTGAGGATAAGGATGAGGTCCTACCGTAGAACCAATTAAATAATAACTATCAGGATGATTAATCCAATAACGAATGGATTCATTAACAGCGTCTTTTAGTGTTTTATTTCCACTTATAACTGGAATTACTTCAGCTCCAAGAATTTTCATTCGAATAACATTACTATACTGACGTTGCATATCTATTTCTCCCATAAAAATAATACATTCTAAATGCATCAATGCACAAATCGTAGCTGTTGCCACCCCATGTTGTCCTGCACCTGTTTCTGCAATAATTTTTCTTTTTCCTAACTTTTTTGCCAGTAAAACTTGACCAATTGCATTATTTATTTTATGTGATCCTGTATGATTGAGATCTTCTCGTTTAAGATAAATTTTAGCATTATATTGATTGGAATACTTTTCGCAAAAAAATAAGGGAGTAGGTCTTCCGACATAATTTTTTAATAATTTTTTATATAATTTTTGATATTCATAACTTGTAATAATACTTTTATATTTACACTGTAATTCTGTTATATTATCATGTAACATTTCAGGAATAAAAGCACCTCCAAATTCTCCATAGAATCCATTTTTATCAACAGATAATTTCATAATTTTTTTATTTTTTTTATAAAGGTTTTTAACTTGATGTCATCTTTTTTTCCTGGAAAGAATTCAAATTTGCTATTAATATCGATTCCAAATATTTCTGAGTGATAAAAATTTTGGATTTTATCAAAATCTTGTATTCCAATTCCTCCACTTAAAAAAAACGGAACTTGAAAAGTATATTCATGAAGTTTTTTCCAGCAAAATTTCTGACCACTTCCTCCATAATAAATTGTATCACTATCAAATAAGAAATAAGTACAAAAAGGTACATAATCTATAATTTTTTTAAAATCAAAAAAATCATTTATTCTGAAAACTTTAATTAAATTCAATCCTTTTTGAAATAATCTTTCACAATAAAAAGGACTTTCCATTCCATGCAATTGAATAAAGTCTAGTTTATTTTTTTTTTTCATTTTCAATATATTTTCTTCTGATTCGTTTACGAAAACACCTGTTTTTAATATTTTATTTTTAAGTTTTGGAATAACAAAATCAAACCCTACAAATCTAGGAGAATTAGGATAAAATATAAAACCTATAAAATCAGGTAATAAATCAGAAATTTTTTGTATATCAAATTTCATTCCACATATTTTTATTTTTAATTTATGTTTCATATCAAAGATTTGATAATTATTTTAATCTTTTCAATAAAGATTTCATAAAACATTTACAAATTTTTCCAGGATTTTTATTTTTCATAAAATATTCTCCAATTAAAAAACCTTTAAATCCTTGTTTTTTTAGTTTTAAAATATTACTAATATCATTAATTCCACTTTCTGCAATTTTTATATAACGATCAGAAATTTTTGAAAATAAACTTAAACATCTATTATAATCCACAATAAAAGTTTGTAAATTTCTATTGTTAATTCCTACAATATCAATTTCTAAACCTTCTTTTAATTTATCTATTTCAAACTCATTATGTACTTCAACGATAACCTCTAGATCAATGCTTTTTGATAATTTAGATAAATTGAATATTTGATCTTTAGAAAGAATTCCGGCAATTAATAAAATAACATCAGCTCCTATCGATTTAGATTCTATTATTTGATATTCATCAATAATAAAATCTTTTCTTAAGATAGGAATGGAAATTATAGAACGTGATTTTTTTAGATCTTCATCTTTACCATAAAAAAAATGTTGATCTGTAAGAATAGATATTCCACTTACTCCTGCAGATTCATAATCTTTAACTACTTTTTCTACTAATGCCGTATTATTAATAATTCCTTTAGATGGAGATTTGCATTTGAATTCTGCAATAATTCCCGTATGACTATTCTTTATTTTTTTTACAAGAGAAATAGTTTTTCTTTCAAAAAGAAAACTCTTTTCTAATTTTTTTATAGGAGAAAAAATTTTTTTACTGGAAACCTCTTTTTGTTTTACAGATATAATTTTTTCAAGGAAATTCATAAACTTAATAATTTTTTTAGAATATTCTTTGCTTTTCCACTATTTAATGAATGTTTTGCTTTATCATAATTATTTTCAAGACTATCTTGATTTAATAAACTTAATGCAAACGTAGCATTTGTTAATACAACTTCATTTTGCGATAATGTTCCTTCTCCAGATAAAACGCGAGTAAATATGCGAATATTTTCTTTTATATTTTTTCCTCCTTTTAGTTCATATGGGTTAACTTTAACCTTTTTTTTTCCTATTTTCAATTCCTCTATAGAATAAAATCGTTCTCCTTTTGGTGAATAATATTTTACATCACTAGTAAGTGTTATTTCATCGTATCCATCTAAACTATGAATAATTGCATAATTATTTCTTGTATTTTGATACATATAATAATATATTCTTGCTAATTCTAATTTATTGACTCCTAATAATTGATTTTTTGGTTTTCCTGGATTTAATAATGGACCAAGTGTATTAAAAATTGTTTTAACTCCTAATTTCTTTCTTATTCCAGATATAGCGTTTAGTACAGGATGAAAAATAGGAGCATGTAAATAACAAATTCCTACTTTATCTAATTGATTTTTCAATTTTTCTTCTTTATTAGTAAAATGATATCCTAATCCTTTTAATATATTTGAAGCTCCAGTTATAGAAGTAGAATTAAAACTTCCATGTTTAATTACTTTTTCTCCTGTTCCTGCGACTATAAAACATGCTAAAGTAGATATATTAAAAGTATTTTTTCCATCTCCACCTGTTCCTACAATATCAATTGCATTAAATTCTGTAAGATTAATTTTTATAGACAGATCCATTATAGCTTGTTTAAACCCTAATATTTCTTCTAAAGTAGGATATCTCATATTATATATGGTAGTTATAGCTATAGCTTGTGTTTTATTAATTTTTCCTTTTGATAATTTTATCAAAAGATTTTTCGCTTCTTGTTTTGTTAATGTTTTTTCTAAAAAAAGACTTTTTAATATTTTATTCATAACATATTTAAATTCAACCAATTATATATTATTTTTTCTCCATATGGAGTTAAAATAGATTCTGGATGAAATTGTACTCCACATACATCATAAAATTTATGACGTAAAGCCATAATTTCTCCTTTATTTCCAATAGCTGTAATTTTTAACTCTTCAGGAAAGCTATATGGAGATATTATCCAAGAATGATAACGTCCTACTTTAATTTTTTTAGGTAATTCTTGAAACAAAATTTCTTTTGGATCTACAATTTTGATTAAACTAGATATTCCGTGATAAACCTTTTTTGTATTTAGAAGATAACCCCCAAATACTTCTCCTATTGCTTGTTGACCTAAACAAACTCCAAAAATACTTTTAGTAGAATAAAAAGTTTTTATTAAAGGTTTTAAAATATGTGCTTCATCAGGAATCCCAGGTCCTGGAGAAAGAATAATTTTATGATATTTTTCTATATCAGAAAGTTTAATTTCATTATTTCTGGATACTTGTACAGGATTTTTTGTTATTTTTTTTACAGCATGTACAAGGTTATAAGTAAAAGAATCATAATTATCTAGAATCAGTATTTTATTCATCATCATTAATAATATTTCATATATTTATTATATATTTTTAGCTAATTCTATAGCTTTAAATAAGGCCATCATTTTATTATTTACTTCTTCTAACTCTTTTTCTTCTTTAGAATCAGAAACAACACCTGCACCAGCTTGAAAAAATAAAGTATTATTTTTGCTT
Source organism: Blattabacterium cuenoti STAT (assembly GCF_003573915.1). Lineage (GTDB taxonomy): Bacteria > Bacteroidota > Bacteroidia > Flavobacteriales > Blattabacteriaceae > Blattabacterium > Blattabacterium cuenoti_A. The sequence continues at coordinate 234,031 of NZ_AP014608.1, forward strand.
ATAAAAGAACGAATAATTATGGCTGTATTAATACAAGAATTATTTAATCCAAAAAAACCAATAGCCCCACCATATCCTCCTCTATGTTGATTTTCAATTTTATCAATCAATTCCATCGCTTTATATTTAGGAGCTCCCGAAAGAGTTCCTGCAGGAAAAGTATCTCCAAATACTTTTATAATTGATGAATTTTTTTCTAATTTTCCAGATACTTTGGATACCATATGTAATACATGAGAAAAAATTTGAATTTTTTTAAATTCTTCTACTTTTACGTTAGAAGAATTTTTACTCAAATCATTTCTTGCTAAATCTACTAACATGACATGTTCTGCATTTTCTTTTGGATTCTTTGCAAGAGTTTCGGATAGTTCTTTATCCTTTTTTTCATTTCCTGATCTTTTGATTGTTCCTGCTATTGGATTTATATAGGCAACTTGGTTATTAATAATAAGTTGTGATTCTGGAGAAGATCCAAATAATTTGTAATTTCCATAATCGAAATAAAAAAGATACGGAGAAGGATTTATAAATCGCAAAGCGCGATATACATTAAATTCATCTCCTTTAAATTTTTGTTGAAATTGACGAGATAATACAATTTGAAAAACATCTCCACGTAAACAACCTCTGATTCCTAAGGATACCATTTTTTTGTATTCTGCATCTGTTACATTAGAATAACGATTTCCCACAGATTTAAATGGAAAAGATAGAAAGTTTTTCTTTTGTATTAATTCTATCAATTGATTGATATAAGTTTTTTTTTTGAAATCAGAAAATTGATGTTCAATTACATATATTTCATGATAAAAATGATGAAATACTATCAAGTTTTTGTAAAAACCCAGTCGTATTTTTGGAATATTATATATTTCTTGAATTGGAGTATAAAATTTAATATTTTCAAAATATTGAATACTATCATAAGAGAAATATCCATATAATCCAGAATAAGAAAAAGTTGTATTTTCATTTTCAAATTTTTGAAAAAAATCATCAATGAAAATCCGTAAATCTAACTTTTCGTTTAGAAAAATGTGTTTTTGAACACAATTTGGGTATGATACTCGTAAAACATTTTGATCTAAAATGAGTTCAGAAATAGGATTGATACAAAGGATAGAAGAATTTTTTTTTGAAAATTGATAATCAGAAGAAGATTCTAATAATAATGTATTAGGAAAAATATCTCTTAATTTGAAATACAATTCTATTGGTGTAGTACGATCAGCTAAAATTTTTTTATGAATAGTTCTAAAATTAAATTTTAACATGGTTTATGGGATTTTGATATGATAAAAAAAAATCGTCATAAAGACAATTCTATAATTTTTTTTTATATAAAATATTGTATAATAAACAATCTTACTGAAGAATACACCATTCTTTTCTTTATGAAGAATGATATTTACATCATGCAAATATAAATAAATTTTTTCTATTTTTTTTGTATTTTCATTATCAATTTTTCAATTAAAATTTCAATTATATGAAAATATTCATTTTTACTGTTTTTCTTTTTTTATTTAATCGTAATACAGAAGAAAAAATAATGAATATAAATATTGATGAAAAAAAAGCAGAAAATATGGAATTTTATCATCCTACTGATCAAGATTATAAATTTTGGACAGAAGAAAATGACTTGAAAAGAACTTTTTTAGAAAAAACTTTATCCATAAAAAAATATTATTCTCATAATTTTTTTAAATCTGATAAAATAGAGTTATTTAATAATAATGATGAAAAAGATTTGTTTATTATCCCTAGTAATAGATATGAAAAAATAAATCTAGAAAATTTCAATGAAAATATGCCTAAAAAAATGTTGTTTTTTAAGGACCCTTTTTTTTATCGTGAAAAAATTAAATATTTTGATGTTAAAACTCCTATTTCGGAAATTCTTTATATAAATGACTTTTTTAAAAAAGAAAAAACATTAGGAATTTTTTTTTCTCAAAATTTTAATGAAAGAATTAATTATTCTATAGAATATAGAAATTTAAATAATAAACCTGATTTAAAAAAAGAAAAAAATTTAATATTAACTACTTTCAATTTTCAAGATCATAATGATAATTTTAATTATAAATTATGGGGACATTATCTTTTTCAAAAATTTGATACAAAAGAAAAAGAAGAAATTCCAAAATGGAATATTAAAAATGATAAAAACGTTTTTCCATCTCAAAAAAAATTAATTCATAGTAGATTTTATATAAGTTTAATTCAAAAAATTTACGATTTCAAAGAAAAAAATAGATTATTATTTTTTAAAACTTATATAGAGTACGAAAAATATTTCAAAAATTATTTTTTTCAAAATATTCAAAAAAAAATAAATCATTTCTATTTGAGAAATGGATTATTCTTAATTTTCAATCAAAAAAAAATCCGTATAGAAGTCGGTTCTATTTTTGATAGGATACATTATCTATTATTTAATGAAAACTCTTATAAGAATAAAGATATAAATGAAGTATCCATACAAACCAAGGTTCATTATCCTATCAATAATATTTTTGAATTTTATTCAAACGGAAAATGGATTCTGAAAAATAATAATATTAAAAAATCTCATTTTTATACTAATGTTACGTTAAATACATTTTTATCTCCAAAATTTTCTATTCTCACTCAATTGAGTATTGATAAAAATGATAATCCTATTTATTTTTTAAAAAAAAATGAAGATTGTTATAACAATTACTATAATCATGAACAAAAAAAAACAGTAAATTTTTCTTTCAATTTTGATAAAGAAAAATATTACGTTTCTTTCTATTTATCTAGATTAAATCATTTTTTTCAAAATCAAGAAAAAAAAATGGAAAATTTTTTTTTATATGGATTTAATATCAAGACAATACATAATATATGGAAATTTCAATTAAATAATATTTTATTATATCAAAAATATAATTCTGATTCATTAATTTTTTCTATTCCAAATTTTTTATCGAGAAATACAATTTTTTATCAAGATCATTATTTTCATAAAGCTTTATTTATACAAACAGGTTTTTCTTTTCACTATTTTAGTAATTTTCCGTATCAAGAAAATTCTTATCCATTTGATTTTAAATTTTTTCCATTTGAAAAAGAGTGTATTTCTACTAATACTAATCAAATTGGAGGAGTTCCTTTTGTAGATTATTTTTTTAATTTTAAAATATATAGAACTATATTTTATTTCAAGATTCAAAATATAGGATTTTATAATAAAAATGAAAATCAATTTTTTATTAAAACTGGTTTATTATGGAATCTTTTTACTTGATCAAAAAATTAATCTATAAAAAACGTAATTTTATTTTTTAAAAGTTAATAAAAATGAAAAATTTTTTTTATTTTAAATTATTCTTTTTAATATCAATGTTTTCTTTTTCACAAAATCCACAAGAAAAAAAGAAAGAAATAGAAAACGTAAACGTAAACGTAAACGTAAATGTAATTGAATATATCAAAAAATATGCTGTTTTTGCTATTGAAGAAATGAACAAATTTGGAATTCCAGCTAGTATTAAATTAGGACAAGGAATTTTAGAATCTTCTAGTGGAAAGAGCACCTTGTCCAAGGTAACAAATAATCATTTTGGAATTAAATGTGGAAAAAATTGGATAGGAGATGTTTATTACCATGATGACGATCTTCCAAAAGAATGTTTTCGAAAATATAATTCTGTAAAAGAATCTTTTCATGACCATTCCAAATTTTTACATCAGCCACGTTATTATAAATTATTTCTTCTTGAAAAAAATAATTATCAAGGTTGGGCGTCTGAACTCAAGAAGGCAGGCTATGCTACATCTTTAAATTATGAAAAATTGTTAATCGATCAAATCGAAAAATATTGTTTATGGAAGTTTGATCAAACTAGTTCTTCTAGTGTAGAAAAAAGAATTGATCAATATTTAAATTTCATAATGAACAAAAATAAAGATTCTTTTTTTAGAAAATTTATTAAAAAATTACGTGTTTTCGTGAAATTTTTTCTTCAATCAAAAAAAATTGAATAATGTAAAAAACATATTTTTATTTATTGAGAATTAAAATTTATTGAATATGAATCCTAATAATTTAAAGTATAGTAAAAATCATGAATGGATAGGAAGCCCCAATGAAAAAAATGAAACTTATGTAGGTATCACCTTTTTTGCTCAAAATGAGTTAGGAGATATTGTTTATTTAGATATAGAAAATTCTATAATAGGAAAAATAATAAAAACAGAAAATTCATTTGGAACAATAGAAGCAGTAAAAACTGTTTCAGATTTGTTTATGCCTGTATCGGGTTATATTCTTGCAATTAATAACAAATTATTATCCCAACCAGAACTTATTAATGAAAGTCCTTATGATAAAGGATGGATTCTACAAATAAAAATTTTAGAATTCAAAGAATATGATAAATTAATGTCTTCTAAAGAATACGAAAAATATATTACATATAGGAATCCAACCAAATAATTAGGAAATAAAATATGAAAAAAAAAAATATTTTTGATTTCCTTGATGATGAGAGAATTTCAGATAAAATTATTGATTTTAATCATAAAAATATTACTACCGTTCATTTTTTCATTCCTTCTATTCACTGTGGATCTTGTGTTTTGATTCTGGAAAATTTACCCAAATTATATCAAAATATCTTGAATTCTACCGTTGATTTTTCAAGTAAAAAAATTTGGATTACATATAATAATATTGAATTTAAATTGAGTGATATCGCTCAATTACTTTATAGTATAGGATATAAACCTTCTATTAATTTTGAATCTATAAAAAACAAAAAATTATTGGGAAGAAAATTAATAGGAAAACTAGCTATTTCTTTTTTTTGTTTTGGAAATATTATGCTTTTAGCTATTCCAGAATATGTTGGAGCTATAAAAGAAGATATGTGGTTTATGAAACATCGTAATTTTTTCCGCTATCTTATGGTAATTTTGTCTTTACCTGTTGTTTTTTTTTCTTTTACTGATTACATTAAATATGCTGTATTAGGATTAAAAAAACATATTTTAAATATGAATGTTCCAATTTCTATTGGAATATTAGTCCTTTTTTTATGGAGTTGTTATGAAGTTTTTTTTGATTTTGGTTCAGGTTATTTTGATAGCCTTTCTAGTTTTTCATTATTTCTACTTATAAGTAAGATATTTCAAATACATACTCATAATAAAATTTTATCTTTCGATAAAAATTATAAATCTTTTTATCCAGCTTTAATAACAAAAATACATAGTAATGAAAAAGAAGAAAAAATTCTTCTTTCTTCTTTAAAAAAAGGGGATTTGATTTTAATTAGAAATGAAGAAATTATTCCTGCTGATTCTATATTAATAAAAGGAAATGCTATATTAGATAATAGTTTCATTACTGGAGAATCTGATTTGATCAGTAAAAAAATTGGAGAACGAATTTATGCTGGTTCTAAACAAAAAGGAGTAGCGATTATTATAAAAGTAATCAAAAATATAGATCATAGTTATTTAAGTTTATTATGGAATAAGAATAAATCTTATCATTTTCATCATAAAAAATTATTTGATTTAAATTCAATATCTACTAGATTTAGTCAATATTTTACTCCTATTATTTTGATAATTTCAGTCATAACTGGAGTATATTGGTCTTTTAGTAAAGATATTTCAAAAATTTTTCATACAGTTTTTTCCGTTTTGATTATTACTTGTCCTTGTGCTTTAGTTCTTTCTCTTCCATTAATTTTTGGAAATATGATACGTTTTTTTTCTAAAAAGGGTTTTTATATAAAAGATATTTTCACAATGGAAAGACTTTCTTCATCTAAAACTTTAATTTTTGATAAAACTGGAACTATAACTGATCCCAATAAAGAAAAAATATATTTTATAGGAAATATGAAAGAAGAAGAAAAAAAAATTATAGCTTCTTTATTGAAAAATTCTATCCATCCTTTAAGTCAAAAAATATTATCAGAATTATCTGTAAAAGATTTTTATTTTGTAAAAGATTTTAAAGAAATTATAGGAAAAGGATTAGAAGGAGTTATAAAAAATATGCCAGTTAAAATTGGGTCTTATAAATATTTAGGAATTACAAATAAAATATTTAATGAAAATGAAATTAATAAAACAACAGTTTTTATTTCTATAAACTATAAATTCATAGGTTATTTTCTATTTAGAAATTATTATCGTAAAGGAATAGAAAAAATGTTTCAAAATTTAAAAGAATATAAAGTTATTATTCTTTCTGGAGATCAGAATAATTTAGAGAAAAAATATTTAAAATCAATTTTACCAAAATCAAGTCATATTTTTTTTAGTCAAAGTCCAGAAGATAAACTAAATTATGTGAAAAAATTACAAGAAAAAGGAGAAGAAATTATAATGTTTGGAGATGGAATTAATGATTGTGCAGCATTAAATCAAAGTGAAGTAGGAATTTCTGTATCGGAAAATCCCACAAGTTTTTTTCCAAGTTGTGACGCTTTTATTCAATCCAATTGTATAAATCAAATTTTTTCATTCTTGAAAATGGCTAAAACATCTAAAAAATTAGTATTTATTAATTTTATAATTAGTTTATTTTATAATAGCATAGGAATTTTTTTTGCAATCACTGGGAAATTAAATCCTCTTATAGCTGCTATTTTAATGCCTTTGAGTTCTTTTTCTGTTATTTTTTTTTCGATTATATCGACTTGGATCGTTTCACGAAAATTAACATTATAGTTTAATATATATGGATGTATTAATTATTATGATATTATCTAGTATTTCTTTAGGAGCTTTTTTTCTCATATTTTTTTTAATTAGTCTTTATTCTGGACAATTTGATGACTACGAATCTCCTGGTATTAGAATCTTAATTGATGATTTTGAAAAAAATTAAATTTTTTAATGAAATTAAAAACATATTATTATAATAACAGTATTGTAAAAGCTTTTTTATATGCTACGATATTTTGGGCTACAATTGGTTTTTTAGCTGGATTATTTGTAGCTCTATTATTATTTTTTCCTGAAGTTCCTGAACTTATTTTTGGAAATAAACTTAAAAATTCTCAAGGACTCATGGGTTTTGGTAGATGGAGAATGTTACATACAAGTACTACTGTTTTTGCTTTTGTAGGAAATGTAATTTTTACAGGTTATTATTATGCTTTACAACGTTTATTAAAAACAAGAATTTACAGTGATATTCTAAGTTGGATTCATTTTTGGGGATGGCAAATATTTATTATTTCTACTTGGATTACTTTTTTATTGGGGATTAATACAAGTAAAGAATACGCGGAGCATGAATGGCCTATAGACATATGGATATTTTTTATTTGGATCATTTACGGAATAAATATGATTGGGAGTATTCTGAAAAGAAAAATTAAACATTTATATGTTAGCATTTGGTTTTTATTAGGAACATGGGTAGCTGTGGGGATGTTACATGTTTTTAATAATCTCGAATTACCTATATCTCTTTTATCTTTTAAGAGTTATTCTATATATGCTGGTGTACAAGATGCTTTAATGCAATGGTGGTATGGACATAATGCTGTCGCGTTTATTTTAACAACACCCATATTAGGATTAATGTATTATTTTGTTCCAAAAGCATCTAATCAGCCTATTTTTTCTTATAAACTCTCTATTATACATTTTTGGTCATTAATATTTATATATATTTGGGCAGGGCCTCATCATTTGATGTATACATCTCTTCCTAATTGGGCTCAAATGTTAGGTACAATTTTTTCAATTATGTTGATTGCTCCTTCTTGGGGAGGAATGTTAAATGGGTTACTTACTTTAAGAGGTGCTTGGGATCAAATGAATAAAAATCCTATTTTAAAATTTTTTGTAGTTGGAATTACTTGTTATGGAATGGCTACTTTCGAAGGACCAATGTTAGCAACTAAAACCCTAAATTCTATAGGACATTTTACAGATTGGGTCATAGCTCATGTCCACTTAGGAACTTTAGGATGGAACGGATTTATGGCTTTTGGAATTATGTATTGGTTAACTCAAAAAATATGGAATACGAAATTATATTCTATTTCATTAGCTAATATTCATTTTTGGTTAGGTGTTCTTGGACTTATCTTATACATTTTTCCCATGTATTTTGGATCTATTTTACAATCTATCATGTGGAAAAAATTTAATCCTGATGGAACTTTAGTTTATAAAAATTTTCTAGATTCTGTTTTATCTATTATTCCATTTTATAAAATGAGATTTATAGGTGGAATGATTTATTTTTTAGGTTTTGTTTTAATGATATATAATATTTTTAAAACAATGAAACAAGGTTCTTCATTAGACAATGAAGAATTCCAATGTGATCCTTTTTATGAAAATTCTGTAAAAGAAAATAAAAAAGAAGAAACATTTCATAAGTGGTTAGAAAAAAAACCAATACAATTAACAATTCTTTCTTTTATAGCGGTTGCTATTGGAGGTTTTATAGAAATTATACCTACTTTAGTAATTAAATCGAATGTTCCCACAATTCATAATGTTAAACCTTATAAAGCTTTAGAATTAGAAGGTAGAGATTTGTTTGTAAGAGAAGGATGTAATGCATGTCATAGTGCACAAGTTCGTCCGTTTAGAGATGAAGTAGTTCGCTACGGCGAATATTCTAAAGCTGGAGAATTTGTATATGACCATCCATTTCTTTGGGGATCTAAACGAACAGGTCCTGATTTAGCTAGAGAAGGAGGAAAAAATCCTAATTCCTGGCATTTTAATCATATGTATAATCCTAGATCTACTTCTCCTGGATCTATCATGCCAAGATATCCTTGGTTAATTTATAATAAATTAGATAGATCTAATACAGAAAAAAAAATAAAAGCAATGGTAAAATTAGGAGTTCCATATACCTTGAAATACATAAAAAATATCAATCAAGATATGGATAATCAAGCAAATAAAATTGTGCATGAAATTTATCAAGAACATCAAAGTTTGAGAAAAAGAATAGATCAACAAAAAAAAATAGAAAAAGAAAAATTTATTCCATTAGAAAAAAGAGAAATTATAGCCCTTATTGCTTATTTACAACGTTTAGGTACAGATATTAAATCCTAACGAAAATAAAAAAATTATGATAAGTTTTTTTAAACAATATTTTACAGGTGAAAAAAACATAGGGATTTTTCAATCTATCATGTTGATTTTATTTTTATTATCATTTATTTTTTTAATATTTTTTGTGTTTTCAAAATCTAAAAAATATTATCATAAAATTAGTTTAATTCCTCTAGAATTAAAAAAAGAAAAAAAAAGGAAAGATTATGAGATCTAAAATTCCTTCTTTTATAATGATTCCTTCTCTTTTATCTGTTATAATATTCATGTTTTATGTATTTTTCATAAGTTATAATCATATATCTTATTTCACACATCCTATTACTATATTTTTTTTTATTATAATAACGGGTTTATTGTATGTTTTGGAATCTATTAATAATTTGATTTTTATAAGAAAATTGAATTTTATTTCAAAAGAAGAAAGAAAAAAGATTTTTGAAGAAAATGAAGGAAATTATTTTTACAGATTTTACAGATTTATCTTTTATAATTCTGAAAAATTAAATCATGATAGAGTAAAAAAAATAGATCATGGATTTGACGGAATTATAGAATTAGATAATAAAATACCTATGTGGTGGCTACATCTTTTTTATCTAACAATTGTCTTTTCCGCAATTTATTTCTTTTCTTATTTATTAATAGATTTTTCTAATCCTTATAAAGAATATGATATAACTTATAAAAATCAATTAAAAGAAATTGAACTTTTTGAAAAAAATACTCCACAAGTAACTATAAAAAATGCATTTTTTAAGAAAAACTTAATCAATAGTGGAAAAATTCTTTTCGAGGAAAATTGTGCGACCTGTCATAAATCAGATGGAAGTGGAAATATAGGTCCTAACTTAACAGATGATTATTGGATTAATGTAAAAGAAAAAGATTTATTTAAAAATATATTTTATATAATATGGAATGGAAGTGAAAATAATCCAACTATGCGTGCTTTTGGAAATTTAGGAGAAATTAAAGGAAATGATATTGAAAAAATATCCAGTTATGTTTATTTTATTAATCAAAAATCTAAAAAACCTTTATCAGGAAAAAATCCTCAAGGATTAAAAATAAAAGAATGGAATAAAATATAAGTTGAGTTTATTTTAACATCCGTAATTTTTATTTTAACATCAGTAAAATCTATTTTTTTTTGACAAAAAAACTAAAAGTTTTAATATATGAAAATGAAATTTAATTGGGATACCGGAATCGTGTTATCTTTAGTTTTTTTTATAGTCTTTATCATTTACATTGCTTTCTTTTTTCCACATATAGAAAGTCAACTTGTATCAGATAAATATTATGAAGAAGAAATGAAGTATCAAGAAATTATAAATGAAAAAAAAAATGCATCTAAACTTCCTATAAAAATAAAAATTTTCATTTTATATTCTGGAATTAAAATAATATTTCCTCCTGTTAATAACAACATTCATGGTTTTTTTACTTTATTTAGATCTTCTTCTAAAGATTTGGATTTTACGCAATCTTTCAATTTTTTAAAAGATTCTAAAAAAATATTATTAATTCCTAAATTTTTTTTGAAAAAAGGATATTATAAACTGATAATTAGATGGAAAACAGATAAAAAATTCTTTTTTGAAAAAGATATTTTTTGGAATGAACATAATAAATAATAAATATTTTTTATCTATTTCAATATTTTAATATTTAAAACATAATGAGAAAAAATATAAACAATCTTCGTGAAGAATCTTTAAATTATCATAGCCAATTTCCCTCTGGAAAAATACAAATTTCTCCCACAAAAAAATATAGCAGTCAAAAAGACTTGTCTCTTGCTTATTCTCCAGGAGTAGCTGAACCTTGTAAAGAAATTGCTCGTTCTTCTATAGAAGTCTATAAATATACCTCTAAAGGAAATCTTGTAGCAGTGATTACTAATGGATCTGCTGTATTAGGCCTTGGTGATATTGGAGCATTAGCCTCTAAACCAGTTATGGAAGGAAAAGCTCTTTTATTCAAAATATTTTCCGGAATTGATGTTTTTGATATAGAAATAGACGAATCTGATCCAGATAAATTTATAGAAACAGTAAAAGCAATTGCTCCTACTTTTGGAGGTATTAATTTAGAAGATATCAAAGCTCCAGAAGCTTTTGAAATAGAAAGAAGACTTAAAAAAGAACTTAACATTCCTGTTATGCATGATGATCAACATGGAACGGCTATTATTTCAGGTGCAGCATTACTAAATGCGATTAATTATGTAGGTAAAGAAATTCACAAAATTAAAATGGTAATTAATGGAGCCGGAGCTGCAGCTATTTCTTGTGCAAGAATATATAAACAACTTGGAGTAAAATCTGAAAATATTTTGATGTTTGATAGTAAGGGTTTATTACATATTTCAAGAAAAGATTTAAATAAAGAAAAAAGAGAATTTTCCGTAAATACTTATCCCATTCAAAAATTAGAACAGGCAATTTATAATACAGATGTTTTCATAGGATTATCCATAGGAGGAATATTAACACCTAAAATGTTAAAAAATATGGCCAAAGATCCAATTGTATTTGCTATGGCTAATCCTGATCCAGAGATAGATTATAATTTAGCTATTAAAGTTCGTCCAGATGTTATTATGGCTACAGGAAGAAGCGATTATCCCAATCAGGTAAATAACGTATTAGGGTTTCCTTATATATTCAGAGGGGCATTAGATGTTCATGCTAATGAAATTAATAATGAAATGAAACTAGCAGCAGTACATGCAATTGCTTCTTTAGCAAAAGAGCCTGTTCCAGAACAAGTAAATATTGTTTATAATAAAAAAAATATTTCTTTTGGAAAAGAATATATCATTCCAAAACCTTTTGATAATCGTTTAATAACTCGTGTTGCTCCTGCTGTTGCAAAAGCCGCTATGGATTCCGGAGTCGCAAAAAATCCTATTTTAAATTGGAAAAATTATCAGGAAAAATTACTTGATAGAATGGGTTATGAAAGTAAAATACTTCGAATGATACAAAACAGAGCCCGTACAAATCCTAAAAAAATTGTTTTTTGTAATGGAGAAGAATACGATATTCTAAAATCTATTCAGATTCTTCATGAAAAAAGAATAGTTTCTTTTCCCATAGTTTTAGGAAATGAAGATAGGATCAAACGTTTAATTCATGAAAATCATTTAGATGTTGAATTAGAGATTATAGATCCAGAAAAAAAAGAAAATATAAAAAAAGTAGAAGAATTTTCCAAGATTCTTTGGAAAAGAAAAAATAAAAGAAACTTAACTTTAAGAAAACACATGCGTACTAATGATCATTTTGGAGCTATGATGGTAGATCAAGGAAAAGCTGATGCTGTTATTACAGGGTATTCTAGAAATTTTTTATTAAGTTTACGTTTTATATTAGAGGTGATAGGAAAAGATAATTTTGTACATAAAACAGCAGGAATGACAATTTTATTAACAAAACGTGGCCCTCTATTTTTAGCAGATACAGCTGTAATTTCTAATCCAACAAGTGAAGAATTAGCTAGAATAGCTATAATGGCATCTCATGTAGTTAAAGACTTTGATATTGAACCTCGTATAGCTATGTTATCTTTTCAAAAATTTTCATCCAATTCTAAAATATCTTCTAAAGTTTCTCAAGCAATCACTTTTTTACATAAAAAATATCCAGATTTAATAGTAGATGGAGAAGTTCAACCTGATTTTACTTTAAATGAATTTTTATTATCTAAAAAACTCCCTTTTTCTAAACTTGTTAAAAAAAAAAGAGCAAACATTTTTATCTTTCCAAATTTAGAATCAGGAATTTTAACTTATAAATTTATTAGAGGATTAGGAGATGTTCAAACTATTGGACCTATTATGTTAGGAATGCGAAAGCCTGCACATATTATGCAAATACAATCTAGTATAGAAGAAATAGTTAATCTATCTACCTTAGCTGTAATAGATGCACAAATGAGATAAAATTAAAAATATGTGTTTTAAAAATACTTTTTTTCCAAAAAGAATTCGTACTTTTCTTTCAAAAAGAATAGGAATAGAACTAGATGTGTAAAAAATAGGAAATCTATTATAGATAGGATGAAAACATAATAATTTTTTTTCAATTAATTTTCTTTTTATTTCTTGTACTACTATTTTTTGTATATCAATTAAATGGACTTTTCCATGATAAAAATTTTTTATCTCTTGTTTTAAAAATAAATAATGTGTACACGCTAATAATATTGCATCTATTGATTTTAGATGATTTAAATAATTTTTTATAATAGGATTTATTTTTTTTATTTTCCAACCATTTTCTATAATAGGTGCTAATAAAGGAGTAGACATTTGAATTATATCTAAATGACGATAATATTTTTTTATTTTTTTTGTGTAAAAATTTGAATGTATAGTAGCAGGTGTAGCAATAATTCCTATTTTTTTATAAGAAAGAAAAATTGTGTTTTTTACAACAGGATCTATGACATTAAATATTAACATTTTTTTTTGAAATTTTTTTTGAATTACATCCAAAGCATTAGATGCAATAGAATTACATGCGATGACTAAAGCTTTACATTTCTTTTTATAAAGAAAAGAAGCTATTTTCATAGAACTTTTTATAATAAATTCTTTAGATTTTTCTCCATAAGGCATATTTTTGGTGTCTCCAAAATAAATAAAATCTTCATTAGGCATTTGAATTTTCATTTCTTTAGCTATCATAAGTCCTCCAATTCCAGAATCAAATATTCCTATTGGAGATAATGAACTGATTTTCATATTCAAATTAAATAATTAGTAAATAGAAAAAAATTATTATAAAAAAAACGAATATTAAATACAAAAAAAATAAAACTCTTATGAATATTTTTATATTTTAATATTACGACCAAAAATTCTACCTAATTTTATTTTTGAATAGAAATTCATGATTAGAATAATAATTTTTTTGTCAATTTTTTTTTCAACCTAGAAGCTTTATTTACGTGTATAATATTTTTTTTAGATAATTTATCTATCATGGAAATAACAATAGAATATTGTTTTTTATTTTTTTTATCTATTAACAATTTTTTTATAGCCGTCTTAGTGCTTTTGTATGCATATTTATTACGTAATCGTCTAGTATGATTCTGTCTAATTCTTTTTAAAGAAGATAAATGGTTTGCCATAAAAAAATAATTATAGCCCATAGGGGAATTGAACCCCTCTTTCCAGGATGAAAACCTGACGTCCTAACCAATAGACGAATGGGCCTTTTATTTAAAAATAAATAATTAATGACACAAATTAAATTTTTTTTACCTTTAATACAAGTATTTTATTTATATTTGGAATATCTCTTTTTTTAATTGATTTTTGTTATTTTAAACAAAAAAAAATTTTTGTTATAAATTCTAAAATTTTTTTAATTATAATTTTTTATTATTATCTTATTTCTATTTCATTATATGGAAAAGGGAAAGTAGAATGCAATAAAAAATCTGAAAAAATTTCTTTCAGAAAAAAAAAGCAAAATATAGATAGAAATAATTCAAATAATTCTTTTCAATTTTTTAATGATCAAAAATTTTTTTTTAAAGAAAAAACAGAACATATTATAGAAAAAGCCAAAAATTATATGTTTATTCCATATAGATATGGAGGGAATGCTAAATCTGGGATAGATTGTTCTGCTTTTATAAAAAACGTTTTTGCTTCTTATCAAATATTTTTACCACGTATTTCATATAATCAAGCTAAGAAGGGGGCCTTTATCCCTAAAAATAAAATAAAGAAAGGAGATTTATTATTTTTTTCAACAGGAATATCTAAAAAAATAAATCATGTAGGAATGGTGACACATACTAATAACAAAAATATATTTTTTATTCATGCATCTACATCCAATGGAGTAATTATATCTCAATTATATCAAAAATACTGGAGTCACAGATTTATTATGGCTAGAAGAATCCTTTTCTCTTCATCATAAGAATAATTCTATAATAAAGAAAAATGAGTTAAAAATCCTAAGGATTTTAAGTCTTTCCAAAAATTAGGATATGATTTTTCCACAACATTGGGTTTTTCTATTTTAATGAAATCATAACATAATCCGAATGTAGAAAAAGACATTGCCATTCTATGATCTTGATAAGTTCGAATTTTGATAAAAGAATCAATTTTTTTTCTATAAAAATCTGTAATTCTTAAACAAGAACGTGTAATTTCTGTTATCACTCCAAATTTTAAAAGCTCTTTTTTCAATGCTTGTAATCTATCTGTTTCTTTAATTTTTAAAGTTTCTAACCCTTTTAAACTACATTTTATACCAATTGCTGCACAAGTTATAACGATAGTTTGAGCAAGATCTGGTGTTTTATTTAAATCTAATTCAATAAATTTTGGAAATAAAAAATTCAATTTTTTCTTTAATATTATTATATTTTGATCATCAAAAACAGTAGAAATTCCAAAATATTGATCATATATATCACAAACCTTTTTATCTCCTTGTAAACTGTTATTATTATATGAACGTAAAATAATACGACTGTTTTTAGCAACAGAAGCCATAGAATAATAATAAGAAGCAGAACTCCAATCAGATTCTACAGAAAAATGTTTTTTACCCTTATTTTTTACCGGATAAATATGAATTATTCTTTCTTTCCAATTAGTTTTTATTCCGGCTAGAGTTAGTAAATCAAAAGTCATTTTTATGTAAGGAATAGATGTAATATTTTCTTTTAAATAAATTTTTAACCCCATTTTAAATTTACTAGCTATTAACATAAGAGAACTTATATATTGACTACTAATTTTCGCGTTTATATCTATTTCTCCTCCTAAAATTTTTTTTCCATAAATTTGTATTGGAGGGAAACCTTCCTTTTCCAAATAATGAATTTCAGATCCTAGCTTTCTTAAAGCTTCTACAAGTATAGAAATAGGTCTTTTTTTCATTCTATCTGATCCTGTTAAAATTACTTTTTTTCCTTTTTGTATAGAAAAATAAGAAGTTAAAAAACGCATAGCAGTTCCAGCATGATGAATATCTAATATATTAGAAGTACTAATCAAACTTTTCTTTAGAATTTCTGTATCTTCACAATTAGAAAGATTTTCAATATAAATATCATCTTTATAAATGGCTTTTAAAATTAAAAGACGATTAGATATGCTTTTAGATCCCGTTATAGATATAGAACCACACAAGGAATTACTATTTTTGTAAATCTTAATATAAGAAGACATGTTTATTTTAATTTTTGATTGTTATAATGTCTATCATGATCTCTAATTTCCTTTTTTTTCAATTTTTTATAAAATGATTTTTCCAAATCAATTCCCGTTTGATTTGCTAAACAAGCAATAATAAATAATACATCTGATAATTCTTCTCCAAGATCTTCACTTTTTCTACAATTTTTTTTCTTTGATTGTTCCCCATAATTTCTAGCGATAATTCTAGAAATTTCACCTACTTCTTCAGATAAAAGAATTGTATTCGTTAATATATCAAAATAACGAATTCCATGATCAACGATCCAATTATGAACTAATTTTTGTAAACTTTTAAGTTCCAAAATTTATTATTTTTTTTTATTCTTTAAAACAAATTCTACATGATTTATAATAGAATTACGATCAATATCATATTTTTTTAAAAGTTCCATAGGTTTTCCACTTTCTCCAAAAATATCATTAACAGCTACTAAACTTTGAATAATAGAGTATTCCTTATTTTTTTTATTATGATGATAAGTTGTCAATATTCTAGCAACACTTTCTCCTAATCCTCCCCAATAATTGTGTTCTTCTGCAGTAACAATACATTTTGTTTTATCAATTGATTTCAAAATAGTATTTTCATCTAATGGTTTAATTGTGTGAACATTAATAACTTCACATTCTATTCCTTTTTTTTCGTATAAAATCTTAGATGCTTCTAAAGATTCCCAAACTAAATGTCCTGTACTAACAATCGTAATATCTTTTCCTTCTGTTAAAACTATAGCTTTTCCGATTTCAAATATCTGATTCTCACTTGTAAAATTAGCCACAGGAGGACGACCAAAACGTAAATATACTGGTCCAAAATAATTTGATATAGCTATTGTTGCTGCATAAGTTTGATTATAATCACAAGTATTAATTACGGTCATTCCAGGTAACATTTTCATCATTCCTATATCTTCTAAACTTTGATGTGTTGCGCCGTCTTCTCCTAGAGTTAAACCAGAATGGGAGGCACATATTTTTACGTTTTTGTAAGAATAAGCAATAGATTGTCGTATTTGATCATAAACACGAGATGTTGCAAAATTAGCAAATGTTCCAGCAAATGGAATATATTCTCCAATACTAAGTCCAGCTGCGATTCCCATCATATTAGCTTCTGCTATTCCTATTTGAAAAAATCTTTCGGGAAATTCTTTAGAGAACTTATCCATAAATAAAGAAGTTTTAAGATCTGCACATAATGCAACTACTTTATGATTTGTTCTTCCTAAAAAAGTTAAAGCTTTTCCAAAACCTGCTCTTGTTTCTTTTAATCCTTTATTTTTATATCGTTTTTTCTTCATAATTATATATAAATAATATTTATAATGGATAATCTCCTAAAGAAGTTTCAGGAAGTTGAAATAAAGCTTTTTTCAATTCTTCTTTATTAGGGGCCTTTCCATGCCATGCATTATTTTCTAACATAAAGTCTACTCCGTATCCCATTTTAGTATATAATATAATTAAAATGGGTTTTCCTTTTCCAGTTTCATTTTTTGCTTCTTTTAAAATGTTAATTACTTTTTCAATATTATTTCCTTCTAATTCTTCTAGAACTTTCCAATCAAAGGATTCAAATTTTTTTTTTAAATTTCCTAGGGGTAATACTTCATCTGTAGTTCCATCTATTTGTTGTTTATTGTAATCCACAGTAGCTATATAGTTATCTATCTTTCTGGAACCTGCATATAAAATAGCTTCCCATATTTGTCCTTCGTTTAATTCTCCATCTCCATGTAAACTATAAATTATATTACTTAATTCTTTATTGAGTTTTTTAGACAATGCGGCACCAATAGATACAGACATTCCTTGCCCTAAAGAACCAGAAGAAATTCGTATTCCGGGTAGTCCTGTATGTACAGATGGATGTCCTTGTAAACGAGAATTTAATTTTCTAAAAGTAGATAACTCCTTAATCGAAAAAAAACCAGAACGAGCTAATATACTATAATAAACAGGTGAAATATGTCCATTAGATAAGAAAAAAAGATCTTCTCCTTTCCCATTTATAGAAAAATTACTTGAATTATAGTGCATAATTTTTTGATATAAAGCAACAAAAAATTCTGTACACCCTAGAGATCCACCAGGATGTCCAGACTTTGCGTCATTTACCATACGTAAAATGTCTCTTCTAACTTGAATACACAAATTTTTTAAATAACGTACATTCATTTTTTCAATTTTTGTTTGTATATTTTCCCGCTTTTTCTATTTCACAAAAATAACAATTAATTTCATTAATTATGAACGTTTTCAATAGAAAAGCAAGATTTAGATATCATCTTATAGAATATTATATATCTGGAATACAATTATTTGGTACAGAAGTGAAATCAATAAGACAAAATAAAGTCAGTATAATGGAAAGTTTTTGTCAAATGAGAAACGGAGAATTATATTCCATAAATATGTATATAGCTGAATATAAATTTGGGACAAATTGGAATCATTCAAGTAAAAGAGAAAGAAAATTATTATTGAAAAAACAAGAATTAATAAGAATCGATAAAAAATTAAAAAATCCAGGATTAACTTTAATTCCCATAGAATTATTTTTTAATGATAAAGGATATATAAAAATGAAAATAGCTTTAGCTAAAGGAAAAAAAATATATGATAAACGTGAATCTTTACGAAAAAAAGATTTTTTTAGGGAAGTTCGAAAACTTAAATTAAAAAATTGTATTTAATTCATTATGTTTGAAATTAAATCTTTATATATATATATTTATATATATTTGTTTAGAATTTAGATTTATTTAAAGAAATTATAGTTTTATGAAAAACGTCAATTTTTTTATCATGGCATTATTTACTTTTTTTTCTTCCGTTTTTTCCCAAAATCTGAAGGAAAATTGGTTTATCCGAATAGGAGCGCATGATATTAATTATTATCCTATAACAACGTATTCATCTTCTTCTTCTTCACCATTTCCATTGCATACTTTTAAAGATTTCTTTATTAAAAGAAACAATAGTTTTGATCCTTCCTCTATTTCTAACATAGAATTAGAACATAAAATAAAAGATCATATAGGGTTACATTTAGGTGTTTCATTAGGAATGGTAAATAATTCAAGATGGAATATATACGATAATTTATTTGTAAAGTTAAGCCCTGGAGTAAATTTATATATTTCACCTCCGAGTAATAATAGTAATAAAAATAAATTTGATCCTTATTTAAGATTAGGAATAGGTTATCATAAGTTCAACACTTATCTTAATAGAGAACTGAAAATTTCAGAAAAAAAATATTTTAAAACAAACAAAAAAAATTTTTTTCTATTAGATGGAGGAATAGGTTTAAATTACTGGTTAGTTCCTAATTTTGGATTTAACTTTCAAAGTACTTATAACCAAGTATTTGCAAAACAATCAAACGATTATTTGAATTTTTGGAAACATAATATAGGATTGATTTTCCGTTTTGGAGATTTACCTATTCGTTATAATCATAAAAAAATTAAAACAAATCAAGATTTTTCTTCTATTCCTTCCGTTGTTCCCGTTAATGACGAAAAAGAAGAAGTAGTAAATGAAAAAGAAGAAGTAGTAAATGAAAAAGAAGAAGTAGTAAATGAAAAAGAAGAAAAAGAAAGCAAAATTTGTTGTAATAACGATCAAGAGAACGAAGAAGATTCAGATCATGATGGAATTTTAGATCAAGAAGATTTATGTCCAAATCAACTTGGATTAAAGAAATTTAAAGGTTGTCCTGATTCAGATTCAGATAATATTCCAGATCACGAAGATAAATGTCCGAATAAATTTGGAAAGAAAGAAAATAAAGGATGTCCTGATATTATTTTTAGTCCTTTTTTATTTGATTCTGGAAGTTTTTCATTGTCACCTCGTTCTTTAAAAAATATTAGTAAAATTAGTGAAATCATGATTCATACTCTTCCTAATTCTAAATTTTATATTAATGGATATGCGGATGCAAATGGAAACTCTAATTTTAATAGAGTTTTATCTATAAAAAGAGCTCGTTCCGTATTTTCAGCTTTAGTATCTAAAGGAGTAGATTCTTCTAGAATCAAAATTAGAGGATTAGGAGTTGAGAGAAAAAAAGGAAGACGTGTTGAAATCAGAATAAGAAAATTATAACTTCATACAAATAAAAAGCCTCTTGATTTTTTTAATCAAGAGGCTTTTTATTTGTATGATTTATTTGTATGAAAAGATGATATATATACACTTACTTGATAAAGTATTAGAAGAGGAATTAGAACGATGATTGTACTTAAAATATCTCCAGGTGTTATAGCAGAAGCTATAATTAACAAAATCATAAAAGCATGTTTCCTATATTTTTTTAAAAAAGAAGAAGATATTAATTCCATTTTAGTTAGAAAAAATATAAAAAAAGGAAATAAAAAAATAATTCCCATAGAAAATACAGAATGTACGATTAAAGAAATATAGTCTGATAAATCGAATATATTTTTCGGAAAATTACTTATTTTAAAAGAATATCCAAAATGAATTAAAAATGGACATAATATGAAATAACCAAAAAAAATTCCTAACAAAAACATAAAAGTAACTATGGTCAGTATCCATAGAGAATATTTTTTTTCTTCATCCGAAAGAGCAGGTTTTATAAATTTCCAAAATTCATAAAGAACATAAGGAAATGACAAAATAACCCCTCCTATAAAACAAGTCCATAAATAAATATTGAACTGTCCAAATATTTGTCTATTTTGTATTTCTAAATTTTTATATAAAAAGGAAATAGAATTCAAATGTATTCCTAAAAAGGAATTAGTTATTTTAGAAAATATACGGTAAGTAATAAAATCTGTTTTTGCTGGACCGAAAATAATGTAATCAAATATAATATTTTTATTATTCATCAAAATAATCGTTACAATAATTATCGCACAAATACAATGAATTATGTGTTTTCTTAATTCCTCAATATGTTTCCAAAACGGAATTTTATTTTCATTCATGAAAATGAAATTTTATAAAAAAAATAATATTTTTTTAAAAAATTTTTTTATGTTTCAATATGTATATGTATTAAATTTCATATAAATGAAATGTGGAATTATAGGACTTCCAAATACAGGAAAATCAACATTCTTTAATTTGATTTCTAATTCAAAGGCTTTATCAAAAAATTTTCCTTTTTGCACCATAGAACCTAATTATGGAATTACAAAAGTTCCAGATGAAAGATTATACGAATTAAAAAAAATTATTAATTCTACAAAAATAGTTCCATCTGAAATAAAAATAGTAGATATAGCTGGATTAATTAAAGGTTCACATAAAGGAGAAGGTCTAGGGAATAGATTTTTATCTCATGTTCGTGAAACAAATGTCATGATACACATGATTCGTTTTTTTCGTGATCGAAGCGTCCTTCATGTGGAAGGATCGATTAATCCTATTAGAGATAAAGAAATTATTGACATGGAATTACAGTTTAAAGATCTGGAAACAATAGAAAAAAGATTAGAAAAAGTTACGAAAAAAAATCAAGTTAATAAATCTATACATATACTAAAAAAAATTTTTTCTTTTTTAAAAGAAGGAAAAAATATTAGAATATATCCATTTCAAAAAGACGAAAAAGAATATATAAAAGATTTACAGTTACTAACTATTAAACCTGTTATTTATGTATGCAATATAGATAATGAGTTAGATTACAATACTAGTTTACATATAGAAAATATGAAAAAAACGATAAAAATGGAAAATTCTACTTTAATCATATTATCGTTAAAAAAAAATTGCATAAAACTTGATCAAATATTGAAAAAAACTTATAATTTATTAAATTTAATAAGTTTTTTTACGGTAGGAAAAAAAGAAATTCGATCTTGGTCTATTCCTAATCCATGTACAGCTTATGAAGCTTCTTCAGTAATTCATACAGATTTTAAAAAAGGATTTATTCGAGCAAAAGTGATTCACTATAATGATTTTATAAAATATAGATCTGAAGAAAATGCAAAAAAAGCAGGAAAAATATTATTAGCAGGAAAAAATTATTTTATTCAAGATGGAGATATTATTCATTTCCGGTTCAATCGGTAAAAAACTGGTTTATGTTTTTATTGATTTCTTGTAAAGTTTCAAAAATAAGTAATACAGCTAGTTCTACATCTTTTTTATGTACCATTTCTACTGTAGTATGCATATATTTAAGAGGAATAGAAATTAAAGCAGATAAAACACCCTTATTGGAATAAGCGAAAGCGTCTGTATCTGTTCCTGTATCTCTAGATGTGACTAAACGTTGAAAACATATTTTTTTCCTATTAGCGGTATTAATTATCAATTCTCTAATGTTTTTATGAATTGAAGGAGAAAATCCAATGACAGGTCCTAATCCACATTTAATATCACCTTGTATTTTTTTATCAATCATGGGGCTATAAGTATCATGTGTTACATCTGTAATAATTGCTATATTGGGTCGTATAATTTTAGAGATCACTTTCGCACCTTTTAACCCAATTTCTTCTTGAACTGAATTTACTATATATAATCCAAATTTTAAATTTAATCTATTTTCAATTATAATTCTTGCTACTTCTGCTATAAGAAATCCTCCTATTTTATTATCTAATGCTCTAGATACAAAATAATTATGATTCATAATAAAAAATTTATCAGGATAAGTGATCACACATCCTACATAAACTCCCATATCAATTGCTTCATTTTTGCTGGAAACACCAATATCTACAAATAGATTTTCTACATTAGGAGATTTTTCTCTTGAATGTTTTCTTATATGAATAGCGGGCCATCCAAATACTCCATGTACAAAACCTTTTTCCGTATGAATAACCACTTTTTTAGATGGAGCGATTTGAGGATCGGATCCTCCATTACGAGATACATATATTATTCCTTCTTCTGTGATATAATTAACATTCCATGAGATTTCATCAACATGAGCTTCAATAACTAATTTATATGGAGAATTAGGATTAATAATTCCTACTGCTGTACCATATAGATCTGTTTGTATTTTTTCTACATAAGAACTAAGATGATTTATCCATATTTTTTGTCCTTTATTTTCGTTTCCTGTTGGAGAAAATTCATTCAAATATCTTTCAAGAAATTGGATAGAATCATTATTAATCGAATATGAATAATTACTCATTTGTTTTTTGTTTGTTCTATCTATTATAAAAAAATCAAATTAAGAATTAAATAAGAATGGATCCTTTAAATACAAAATTTACGTTTCCAGTTAAATGGATATTTTTATATTCATTTTTTGTTTTTTTCAATGAAACCCATAATTTTCCTCCAAGAGTTTGGATTAAAATTTCACCCATATTATTTTTTATTTTATTTGTTTCACATGCAGCAACGACAGAAGCCACAACTCCTGTTCCACAGGATAAAGTTTCATTTTCTACTCCTCTTTCATAAGTACGTACTTGTAGTGTATTATTTTTAAGTATTTTTACAAAATTTACATTAACTCCTTTTTCCAAATAAGGATTTTGAAATCTAATATTTTTTCCTTCTTGATATACGTTTTTTTCTTTTATATTTTCTACAAACAAAATATGATGAGGAGATCCTGTGTTTAAAAAAACGTATTTTTTATGAATTTCTATTGTATTTTTATCTACATCTAGGAGATGTATAGAAACCAAATTATTATTTTTTACAATAAATCCATTATGATATCCATCTATAGCTCGAAAATGAATTTTATTTTTTTTTAAAATTCCTAATTTATTAGCAAAAGAAATAGCACATCTTCCTCCATTTCCACACATTGTGCTTTCTTTTCCATCAGAATTACAATATTTCATATAAAAATCACTTCGATATTTATCATCATTTTGAATCAAAATAACTCCATTGGCTCCAATTCCAAAATGTCTATTACATAACCTTTTGAATAAAATAGGATTTTCTATTTTTTTTTTTCTAGAATCTAAAAGGATAAAATCATTTCCCGTTCCTTGATATTTATAAAAATTCAATTCCATAACAACGAATTTAATATTATTTTTTGATATATTTGTTTCTATGTTGCTATCACCAATACAATAAATAACTAATAAATAATAACATAATAACAATTATATATATATGAAGAAAATAGTTTTTTATATTGTACTGAGCAGTATTATGAGTTCAATAATAACTATTGCTGCATATAAACAATACGTTAAAGAAGAACCCTTACTTTTTCCATATACATCCTCAGGAAAAACAAGATTAACCTCATCATCATCAGATCCTTCATTATTGGTAAGTTCTGCTGGTTTTCCTGATTTTACCAGAGTTGTATCAAAAACCATACATGCAGTAGTCAATGTCAAAAATTTTTCAAAAAAATATAGTAATCAATTTGATCCATTTGATTTCTTTTTTGGATTTCCTGACGATTTTGGAAATAATAGAGAAAGAAAACCTCAAAGAAATGATATACCTGGACTTCATGGATCTGGAGTTATTTTATCACCTGACGGATACATTGTGACTAATAATCATGTTATTAAAGACGCAGAAAAAATAGAAATTACCCTTAATGATCAAAGAACCTATAAAGCTAAATTAATAGGAACAGATCCTAGTACCGATATAGCTTTATTAAAGATTAATGAAAAAAATTTACCTTTTATTTATTTTTCAGATTCTAATAAAGTACAAGTAGGAGAATGGGTACTAGCGATAGGAAATCCTTTTGATTTAAACTCTACTGTTACAGCTGGAATCATAAGTGCAAAAAATAGAAGTTTGGGAATATTAAGAGGAGAAACACAATCATCAATTGAATCTTTTTTTCAAACCGATGCAGCGGTGAATCCCGGAAATAGTGGAGGAGCATTAATTAACACTAATGGAGAATTGATTGGAATTAATACTGCTATTTCTTCAGCTTCAGGAAATTTTATAGGATATAGTTTTGCTGCTCCTTCTAATTTAGTTGCAAAAGTAATTCAAGATATAAAAAAATACGGAACTGTACAACGTGCATATTTAGGAGTGAAAGGAATAGACCTTTCTAAAACAGAATATTTAAAGGTTTATAATCAAGAAACACACCAAAATATAAAATCACAACAAGGTTTTTTAATAGGAGAAGTATTTGAAAAAAGTGGAGCGGATGATGCAGGACTCAAAAAAGGAGATATTATAAAAAGCATAGATGGAAAACCTATACAAAACATTGCAGATCTTTCATTTATTGTAGGGACAAAACATCCAGGAGATAAAATAAGAGTGATTATTATACGTAATAAACAGAAAAAAATTTTTAACGTTATTTTAAAAGATTTACAAGGAAGAAAAAAAATAAGAACTAAAGAAGAGATTACTCCATCTGAATTATTAGGCGCAGTATTTGATCCACTTAGTAAAGAGTCTAAAAAAGATTTGGGAATTGATTATGGTATCAAAATTAAAGAAATAAGAACAGGTCGTTTAAGTGCTATCGGTTTAGAAGAAGGAGATATCATTTTATCTATTAATGGGATAAAAATGAAAAATCCGAATGATGTAAACAAAGTTTTAAAAAAATACTCGGGAGATGTTACTATAAAATCGATTAAAGAAAATGGACAAGTATATATAGCAGGATTTGAAATGAATTAATTCATATTTCTATTCCAATAAAATAAAAATGTAAGAATTCCATAAATTACGTTGGGAAACCAAACAGACAAATAAGAAGGAATATAATCTTTATTAGAATATATTTTTGTTATCTCTATGAAAAAGATATAAAAAAAAGACAATACAATTCCTACGATCATATTATAAGCAATTTCTCCTTTCTTTTTTATAGATATAGATAACCCCAAAATTGTGAATATTAAAGTAGAAAAGGGTAGACTAGTTCTTTGATAATATTCATTTAAATGCATATTTAGGTTTCTTTTATTTTCTTTTAAATTAATAAATCTTTTCAATTCGTGAATATTCATGGTTTCTGCTATATACTCTTCCGGTAAAAATTGATCCGGAGTTATGGGAATTTTTTTAATTTTATAATTTCCTATAGCAAAGAAGTCATGATTTTTATTAATTTTAGTTTCTATGTAATCAAATAAAATGTATATCTTACGTTTTTTATACCAAAAAATATTTTTAGATTTTAGAATATAAATTAATTTTTTTCCATCAAATTTTTGATATACACATTCTTTTCCTATATTTTTTTCTTTTGAAAAATTTCGAATAAAAATATATTCATTCTTTGAAATTTGAGTACTAATCGTTTGATTTTTTTCATATTTATTTTTATATCTTGGGTTTAACAAGTATTGATAATGAAATTTATTTTTTTTTTTATTAGCTATAGGTAAAAAATAATAATTAATGATTAAAGCTATAATTCCTATTATAATAGCTGATATCAAATAAGGAACTGTTAATCTTCTAAAACTAATACCGCTTGATAGAATAGCTGTAATTTCTGAATGATGGGTTAATCTAGATGTAAAAAAAATAACAGATAAAAAAACGGAAATGGGAGAGAAAGTATTAATTAACCATATGGACCAAAAAGGATAGTAAAAAATTAAAGCCTCTTTAATAGATCCTTTATTATTTTCTAAACGATGCATTCGTTGAGATATATCTATAATTATAGATAAAAATTGTAAAGAAATTGTAATAAATATAAAAGTAACAATAAAATTACGAATTATATAACGATCGATAATTTTCATATTATAAACGTTTTTGTAACAAAGGAATTATAGATTTTTTCCAATAAAAAAATTTATTGTGCATAATATGAATTTTCGCTTCTTGAAGAAGATGAAAATAAAAAGAAAGATTATGGATAGAGGCTATTTCTTTTGCTAAGCTATCTTTAGATAAAAAAAGATGTCTTAAATAAGATTTACTATATAATTGATCTACATCAGTCTTTCCGAATTCGTCTAAACAAGAATAGTCTTTTTCCCATTTTTTATTTTTAATATTCATAATTCCTTTCCATGTAAATAGCATTCCATGACGTCCATTCCTTGTAGGAAGAACACAATCAAACATATCTATTCCAAGAGAAATTCCTTCTAAAAGATCTGCAGGATATCCTACACCCATTAAATATCTAGGTTTTTTTTTAGGTAAAATATCTGTTAATAAATCAGTAATATTATATGTTTCTTCTTTTTCCTCTCCCAAACTTAACCCGCCTATAGCATATCCTTCTGCTTCTAACAATGAAATTTCTTCTGCAGAAAATCTCCTCAAATCCGGATAAATACTTCCTTGTAAAATTGGAAAAAAACTTTGCTTATAATTATATATTTCTGGATTCTCTTGTAAATAAGAGTAACATTTTTTTAACCAAAAATGTGTTTTTTTTAAAGATTTTTTAGCGACTGTATAACTACAAGGAAAAGAGGGACAATCATCGAAAGCCATGATAATATCTCCACCTATAAAACGTTGAATTTTCATAGATTTTTCAGGAGAAAAAAAATGAAAAGATCCATCTATCATAGATTTAAATAGAACTCCGTCTTCAGTATTTTTATTTAATTTTTTCAATGAAAAAATTTGAAAACCACCACTATCTGTTAATATAGATCCCTTCCAATTTAGAAAAGAATGAATTCCTCCAGCTTTATGTAATACTTCAATTCCTGGTTGAAAATATAAATGATAAGTATTTCCAATAGTTATTTCACACATTTTATAAAGTTCATGTGTTGGAACAGACTTTACATAACCTTTTGAAGCAACTGGCATAAAAATAGGAGTTTCAATTTTACTATGATCTGTTTCTAATACTCCTATTCTTGCTTTGGAATAATTATCTGTTTTAATTAAGTTAAATTTCATTTGAAAAAATTTAAAAATTATGGAATATATAGTAGTTATAAAACATAATTTCGTACTATTTACTGATAAAATAAAAATGAATTTTAAATATTATCATAAACCAGTTCTTCTCGAAGAGAGTATAGAAAACTTAATTACAGATCCAAATGGGATTTATGTAGATACTACTCTCGGTGGGGGAGGACATTCTGATGCTATTCTAAAAAAATTAAATCAAAAGGCAACTTTAATTGCTTTGGATCAAGACCAAGAATCTATCAAAAGAAATTTGATTATAGATAAACGTTTTCATCTTTTTCACAAAAATTTTATTCATATACGGGATATTTTGAATCAAAATCGGATTGATAAAGTATCAGGAATATTAGTTGATTTAGGGTTTTCATCTTTACAAATAGATAATCCAAAAAGAGGTTTTTCGAATCAATCTAATTGTATTTTAGATATGAGAATGAATCAAGAATCTTTGTATTCTGCTCAAAATGTTCTAAATGAATGTTCAAAAAAAGAGTTATTTCATATATTTTATGAATATGGAGAATTTAAAAATGCAAAAAAAATTGCAGAAAAAATATTTAAAATGCGTTTAAAAAAAAATATTAAAACTGCTTTGGATTTAATTCATCTTTTTTTTATAAAAGGATCTTTTAAAAAAAGAAAAAGATTTTTTTCTAGACTTTTTCAGTCTATACGAATAGAAGTTAATAATGAAATAAATATTTTAAAAGGTTTTTTATTAGAATCTTCTAAAATTCTATTGAAAGGAGGTAGAATATCCGTGATTTCATATCATTCTATAGAAGATAGAATTATTAAATATTTTTTTAAAAAAGGAATTATAATAAATAAAATCAATTTTGAAACCCTTCCATTTAAAATGATACATAAAAAAGTAATTAAACCTAGTTTTCAAGAAATTACAAGTAATCCACGATCTAGAAGCGCAAAATTAAGAATTGCAGAAAAAACTTAATTCATATTATCATAAAATGAAAACAAATATACCAGATATCCTAAAAGGAAAATTCTTAGTAAAAGAAGATGCTTATCGTAGTTGGAATTTTATTATTTTTATTACCATCCTATCATTAATTAGTATTACCAGTTCACATATAATGGATAGAAAAATTCGAAAAATCAATAAAATTAGTGAAGAAATCAAGGAATTAAAATCTGAATATGCGGATTTACATAGTAAATGTATGAAAATGCAATTAGCCTCTTTTATAAGAAAAAAATTATTTAATGGATTAAAACATTTGGAAACTCCTCCATATGAATTAGTCATAGAAAATCAAAAAAAATATGGATAAAACACAATTAAACTAATGAAACGAAAAAGATATATTTTATTATATAAATCTTATTTAGTTGGTTTTTTATTCATATTTATTGCTACATTAATTATTTTTAATTTATTCTATATTCAAAATTATTCAGAAGGATACAAGAAATATGTTATAAAAAAAACAATCAGAACTAACTTAATTAAAGCTAAACGTGGAAATATTTATGCATTAGATAATAGTATTTTAGCAATGTCTGTTATAAGATATGATATTCACATAGATTTTAGAAGTATACCTGAAAAATTATTTCAAGATAATATTTATTCTTTATGTAACTCTTTGGATCTCTTGTTTAAGAAACAGAAATTTTTTTTCTATAAAAAATTTCAATACGAAAAGAAAAGGGGAAATAGATATTTTTTATTAGCAAAAAATTTAGATTATCCACATTTTAAAATCTTAAGAAGATTTCCCATTTTCAATAAGGGACAAATACGAGGTGGGTTCATCGTAGAAAAGAAAATATGTAGAATTCACACATTGGAAAATATTGGAAAAAGAACATTAGGATTTGATGATCACAGAGGAAAAGCGGGATTAGAAGGTGCTTTTAGCAAATATTTAAAAGGAAAAGATGGAAAAAGATTAGAACAACGTATTAGTTTTAAAATATGGAAACCATTAAAATCAGAAAATGAAATTAATCCAGAAGACGGAAAAGACGTTTACTCCACTATAGATATATATTTACAAGATATAGCTTATCATGCTTTGCTTCAAGAATTATCCATCTCTCAAGCACATCATGGATGTGTAATTTTGATGGATGTAAAAACTGGAGAAATTCCTGCTATGATCAATCTGGAAAAAACAAAAAAAAATACTTATGAAGATTTAAGAAATTTTTCAGTATGGGAAGGAAGTGAACCTGGATCTACTTTTAAAACAATGGCTATTCTTGCCGCTTTAGAAGATAAAAAAATAGATGTGAATATGATTATAAATACCAAAGGTGGAGTTATGAAATTGAAAGGAAAAAAAATACGAGATACTCATTATAATGGAAATGTTAAAATGAATCCAAAACAAATTTTAGAATTATCTTCGAACGTAGGAATAGCAAAAATTATTTATGAGAATTATAAAAAAAATCCTGAAAAATTTATAGAGCATTTTCGTAAATGGAAATTGGATAAAAAAATAGGGATTGAGATACCAGGAGAAAGCATGCCTTTTATTCCGACCCCTGGAAAAAAAAATTGGAGTGGTATTACTTTACCATGGATGACTTTTGGGTATAATATTAAACTAACTCCTTTACAAATACTCACTTTTTATAATGCTATAGCAAATCATGGAAAAATGATTAAACCTCTATTTATTAGAGAAATAAAACATTATGGAAAAAGTATAAAGAAACATAAAAATCCTATTGTTATGAATCCTTCTATAGCTGAAAAATCTTCTTTAAAAAAAATTCAAAATATGTTGGAAGGAGTAGTAAAAAATGGAACGGCTAAAAAATATTATCATCCAGAATATCCTTATGCGGGAAAAACGGGAACAACACAGTTAAATTATTGGATTAAAGGAAAGCCCTTATCTTATAATAGTTCTTTTGTAGGATATTTTCCTGCGAAAAATCCAAAATATTCTTGTATTGTAGTTATTTCAAAACCAGAAAAAGGATATTATGGAATAGAGGTAGCCGTTCCTGTATTTGACAAAATTGCTAAATCTATTTATCCTAGAATAGAAAAAAAAGTATTTTTTAAAAAAAATAAGAATCAAAAAGATTTACTAAATCAAATTACAAAATCAAAAAATTTTTTTATTGATAAGTGGATAATGCCTAATATTATCTCTGTTCCTGGAAAAGAAATCATCCCTATATTAGAAAATATGGGATTTCACATCCAATATGAAGGAATAGGAAAAGTATTGACTCAATCTGTTCAACCTGGAAAAAAATTGAAAAAAAATCAGATTATATTTTTGAAATTAGAAGAATGAAAAAACTATTAAAAGATATTTTGAAAAAAGTGCATGTATTAAACATAATAGGAAAAGATCCTTTTAAATTTATAGAAGGAATTTCTATAAATTCTAAAATAGTAAAAACCAATATGATTTTTGTGGCTATAAAAGGAAAAAAAACAGATGGACACCAATTTATTATAGATGCAATTCAAAAAGGCGCTAATACTATAATTTGTGAAAAAAATTTTTTCTCTTTTATTCCTAATATTTTTTATAAAAAAATTACTTATGTATTTGTTTCAAATTCTATGGAAGCTTTAGGAATTATATCATCTAATTTTTATGATCATCCTACAAAAAAAATAAAATTAATAGGAATTACCGGAACAAATGGAAAAACTTCTGTAGCTACGATTCTTCATTATTTATTTTCTAGAATGGGAGAAAAAAATATTCTTATTTCTACTATGGGAATAAAAATATTATCTATAAAATATCCTACTATACATACAACCCCGAATATTATAGAAATAAATAAATATTTAAATATTTCAATCCAAAAAGGATGTAGATATGCTTTTATGGAAGTAAGTTCACATGGAATACATCAAAAAAGAATATCAGGATTATTATTTCAAGGAGGAGTTTTTACGAATATTACACATGATCACTTAGATTATCATAGATCTTTTGACCATTATTTATCTACTAAAAGGCTTTTTTTTAAAAATTATTTATCTAAAAAAGCTTTTGCATTAGTTAATGCCGATGATGAAAATTCGTATAAAATGATAAAAAAAATTTTAGCTAAAACCTATTTTTACGGTATTAAAAAAAATTCCAATTTCAAAATTGGAATTTTAAAAGAAGATATGAATGGAAACGAATTGTTAATTGAGGGTCATAAAATTTTTACCTATCTAATAGGAAGATTTAATATCTATAATCTATTAGCTAGTTACGCTACATCTATTTTATTAGGAAAAAAGAAAGATGAAATCCTTAAAAAAATTAAATATGTAAAACCTATTAAAGGTCGTTTTGAGAAGTTTTTATCCAATTCTGGAATTCAGATTATTATAGATTATGCTCATAATCCAGATGGATTAAAATCTATTTTAAATACTATTAAAATCATAAAAAAAGATAATGAAAAATTAATTTGTATCATAGGTTGTGGAGGAAATAGAGATAGAAAAAAACGTCCTTTAATGGGGAAAATTTCTTATGAAACATGTGATATCTCTATTTTTACATCCGATAATCCTAGAGATGAAGATATCAATAAAATATTCAATGATATGAAAAATTTTAAACCATATCTAAAAAAAAAATCTATTTTAACTTTTGTAAAACGAGAAGAAGCTATTCAAAATGCAATTCAAATTGCAAAAAAAAAAGATATTATTCTAATAGCTGGAAAAGGACATGAAACTTTTCAAGAAATTAAAGGAAAACGTCATTTTTTTAATGATATGAAAATTACTAAAAATTTGTTAAAAATTTACGATAAATAACAAGATGATTTATTTTTTTAAATTTTTAATTATAAATTCTATTTTTTATAGAGCAATTATCGCTTTTTTTTTATCATTTTGTACAGCTTTGATTTGTTATCAAACAATTATATATTGGAATCAAAAAAATAGTATAATAGGAGAAAAAATACGAGATCTTGGACTTATTGGTCAAAAAGAAAAAGAAGGAACCCCAACTATGGGAGGTCTTGTTTTTATATTTTCCACATTAATTTCTACAATATTATTTTCTACTTTAAATAATGTATATGTATTAATGTTAATAATAGCTACATTGTATATGGGTTGTGTTGGCTTTATAGATGATTACCTTAAAATAAAATATAATAAAAAAGGACTTAGTGTAATGGGAAAAATATTTAGTCAAATTTTATTAGGAATTTTTATTGGAATCATTATGTATTTTAACACAAATATTTCTCTTCAAAAAGGAAAAATAGAATCAGAAAATTCACATTTTTATGGATTTTATACTACTATTCCCATTTTTTCTTCCATATATCATAATCATGAATTTAATTATGCAACTTGTTTAAGTTGGTATAATAAAAAATGGAAAAAATATACATGGATTATTTACATTCCTATTGTTATTGGAATTATTACGTTTTTATCCAATGGAACTAATTTAGCTGATGGAATAGATGGATTAACAGCTGGAATTTCTTCTATTATTTTTTCTATTTTTTCTTTATTTTCTATAATTGCCAGTAGCAAAATATATTCATCCTATTTTCATTTTATATATATTCCTCATTTAGAAGAAATTATTATATTTTCTTTTTCTTTTTTAGGATCTTTAATAAGTTTTCTTTGGTATAATACTTATCCAGCCCAAATTTTTATGGGCGATACTGGAAGTTTAACTATAGGAAGTGTTATTGCAATAATAGCTATTATAAATAGAAAAGAATTAATATTGCCTATTTTATGTGGAATTTTTTTTATTGAAAATATTTCTGTACTCATACAAGTATTATATTTTATATATTCTAAAAAAAAATATGGAAAAGGAAGAAGAGTTTTTTTAATGGCCCCTTTACATCATCATTTCCAAAAATTAGGATATCATGAAAATAAGATTTTCAATCGTTTTATTATCATACAAATGATGCTTTCTATATTAGTATTTTTTTTATTAACTCTATGATAGAAACAAGCACAATGAAAAAAAAATTTATAGTTATTTTAGGTGGAAAAGAAAGTGGAATAGGAGCCGCTTTGCTAGCTAGAAAAAATGGATTAAAGATATTTTTATCGGATTCTGGAATTATTTTAAATAGATACAAGAAAATTTTAATAAAAAATAAAATTTTTTTTGAAGAAAAAGGCCATACAGAGAATATAATTATTCAAAATGCTATTAAAGTGATAAAAAGTCCTGGAATTTCCAGAAATAGTCCTTTGATAAAAAAAATAAATTCCCTAGGGATTCCTATACAATCCGAATTAGAATTCGGAAAAGGTTACATCGAAAATTCTTATGTTATCGGAATTACAGGAAGCAATGGAAAAACAACAACTTGTTCCATTATTTATAAAATTCTTAAAAAAGAAGGAATAAATGTAGGTTTATCAGGAAATATTGGAAAGAGTTTCTCTAAAACAATTACAATAAAAAAAAAGATGTTTATATTTTAGAAGTGTCTAATTTTCAATTAGATGACTGTTTAAATTTCAGATCAAATATTGCCGTATTATTAAACATAACAAGAGATCATTTAAATAGATATTATAATAATATTGAGAATTATATTGATTCCAAATTTAAGATAGCAACTTTTCAAAAAAAAGAAGATATTTTTATTTACAATTATGATGATTCTATAATAAGAGAAGGGTTAAAAAAGTATCACATTGCATCTCAATGTATTCCTTTTTCTATAAAAAAAGAATTACGTACAGGCGCTTATGTAAAAGATAACAAAATATTTATACGAAATCAGAAAAATCAAGAAATATACTTTTTGAATATAAAAGATATTCCTTTAACAGGAGATCATAATCTCTATAATATTATGGCTTCATTAATTATATCCGAAATATTAAATATAAAAAAAGAATCAATAATTTCCATATTATTAAAACTGAAATCAATAAAACATCGTATGGAAAAAATATTAAATATAAATGGAGTACAATTTATTAATGATTCTAAAGCCACTAATGTAAATTCCGTTTTTTATGCATTAAAAAGTATAAATACACCTATTATATGGATAGCAGGAGGAGAAGATAAAGGAAATAATTATATAGAACTAATTCCTTTGGTTAAAAAAAAAGTAAAAGCTATAATTTGTTTAGGAAAAAACAATGAAAAAATTATAAATTTTTTTAAAGATACCATTGATATAATTTTGGAAACAAAACATATTCAAAAAGCTGTTTATATCGCTTATATATTATCCTCTTATGGAGATAGTGTTTTATTCTCTCCTGCTTGTTCCAGTTTTGATCTGTTTAAAGATTATAAGGAAAGAGGAAATAAATTTAAACAAGAAGTAAGAAAACTAATTTATGATAATTTATGAAAAAATAGATCTATTTTTAAAACAATATATAAAAGGAGATAGATATTTATGGGCTTTCATATCTTTATTAGCTATATTTTCATTTTTACCAGTTTATTCTGCTAGTACAAACTTAGTTTCTACATATGGAGAAGGAAATACAGCTTTTCGTTATTTATTTAAACATGCTATTTTTTTGTTAATTGGATTTTGTATTCTTTTTTTTACTCAATTTATAGACTATAAATATTTTTACAAAATGTCTATTCTTTTCATTCCTATAATATTCATTTTACTAATTTTTACAATGAATCAAAGAAAAGAATTAGATGGAGTAAATGCTTCTCGTTGGTTATACATTCCTATTATAAATATATCTTTTCAAACTTCCAGTATCGCTGGATTAGTTCTTTTTGTTTATTGTGCTAGATATTTATCTCAAAAAAAGAAAAAACAAATTAACTTAAAAAATTCTTTTTTTCCTTTGATATTTCCAGTATTTTTAATTGTTGGCCTTATTTTTCCTTCTGATGGATCTACTGCTGTTATTATTTTTTCATCCGTTTTAATTTTATTTTTTATAGGAGGGATTCCATTAAAAAGTGTTATAGGATTTCTTATAATGGGATTTTTATTATCAGGAATATATATTTATTCTGTTATAAAATGGGGAGATAAAAAACCTATGAATCGAGTTTATACATGGAAAAGTCGTATAGAAAATTTTTTGGATCATAAATCTAAAAAAAGTTATCAAATGGAACAATCTAAAACAGCTATCGTTTTAGGAAATAAATTTGGTAGGGGGCCTGGAAAAAGCGTTTTAAAAGCTTTTCTCCCCCAATCTTCTTCAGATTTTATCTATGCAATTATCATAGAAGAATATGGGGCTATTGGAGGTGTTATCCTTTTATTCATTTATATACTAATTCTCATAAGAATTATGATAATAGCTACGAAAGTTAAAAATTATTCTTGTTCTTTATTGGTTCTTTCTGTAGGGTTTCCTATTATTAATCAAGCACTAATTAATATGGGAATCGCTGTTGGTTTATTTCCAGTAACAGGGCAAACTTTGCCTTTGATTAGTGCTGGAGGAACTTCTATATGGGTTACTTTTTTAAGTTTTGGAATCATATTAAGCGTCAGTAGAATGATATATCCTTCTTTAAGCGAAGCTAAATCACACTAAAATTATATATAGATTAACTCATCATGAATAAAAAAAACTATAATATTTCACCAATACCTAAAATAATCATTGGAAGTGGAGGAACCGGAGGTCATATATATCCAGGAATAGCTATTGCTAACGAACTTAAAAAAAGAATTCCAAAAATCGAAATTTTGTTTATTGGATCTAAAAATCATATGGAAATGCAAAAAATACCAAAATTTGGATATTCCATTGAAAAAATTTGGATTTCAGGTGGAAAAGATAAATTTTTTTCTATATCATGTTTTTTTTTATCTATACAATTGATATATAGCTTTTTTGTAGCAAAAAAAATTATGAAAAAATTTTCTCCAGATATAGTTATCGGAACAGGTGGTTTTGTTAGTTTTCCTATTTTATATGCTGCAAAAAAAAATAAGACACCTATTTTGATTCAAGAACAAAATTCTTTTCCTGGATTGACCAATAGAATATTTTCTCGTTATGCAAATAAAATATGCATTGCTTATGAACAAGCAAAAAAATATTTTCCAAAAGAAAAAACGATTATAACTGGAAATCCAGTTAGATCTGAAATATTACACTTGCCTAGTAAAGAAAAAGCTTGTATTGATTTAGGGTTAAATATAAAAAAACCGATTATTCTATCTATAGGAGGAAGTCAAGGATCTAATAGCATTAATAATGCTTGGATAAAAGGATTAAAAAAAATAATTGAATTAGATCTGCAACTAATTTGGCAAGTAGGAAAAATTGATTTTTATAAAATTAAAAAAAATAAAATATCTCATCATTCGAATATTATTTTTATGGAATTTATTGAAAATATACCAATGTGTTATGCTGCAGCAGATATTGTTGTATCTAGAGCTGGAGCTTTGACTATATCAGAAATATGTTTAATAGGAAAACCATATATATTGATTCCTTTTCCTTGGTCTTCAAATAATCATCAAAATGAAAATGCTAAAATATTAGAAGAAAAAAAAGCAGCTTTCATTATAAAAGATGAGGAAATAGAAAAAAAATTAGTGAATTCTGTTATTAAATTAGTAAATGATTCCAATATGAAAAAAAAAATGAGTAAAAACCTATTAGAATTAGGAAAACCTAAAGCAACAAACGATATTGTAAACGAGATTTTACAAATTATTTTATGAACCTAAACAAAATTGATTTTTTTTATTTTATAGGAATAGGAGGAATGGGAATGAGTTCCCTAGCTATATATTTTCATACCATGGGGAAAACTGTTTATGGTTATGATCAAAATGAAACCTTTTTGACAAAAGAATTAGAAAAAAAAGGAATATCTATCAATTATAATGATAGTATAGAAATTTTACCAAAATGGGTATTATCTGAACAATGTTTAATTGTGTATACTCCAGCTATTCCTAGTCACCATAAACAATGGATGTATTTAAAAAAATATGGTAAAAATATAAGAAAACGTTCTCAAATATTAGCTCTAATTACAAAAAATAATATTTGTATAGCCATAGGAGGAACACATGGAAAAACAACTACTTGCACCTTGTTAGGACATATTTTATATAGTTCTGGAATGAATGTCACTGCTTTTTTAGGAGGTATATCTGAAAATTATCAATCTAATTTAATATTGAATCATGTATTAAACAGAAAAAAAATTTTTTTGGTAGAAGCAGATGAATTTGACCGTTCTTTTTTATATTTATCTCCTAATATAGCATGTATAACGTCTTTTGATCAAGATCATGTGGACACTTATCCAAAAAAAGAAAATCTGAAAGAAGCTTATATAGCCTTTTCAAATAGAATCAAAAAACCATATAAAAAAATATTTCTTTGCCAAGAAGAATCCTTTCAATCCAATAATGCTATATATTATTCTATAATACAAAAAAAAAATTATTATTCCGATCATCTTTATATGAAAGAAAATAAATGGTATTTTGATTTTCATACTCCTACAGAAACATGGAAATCTTTGCCTTTACCTATTCCAGGTGAACATAATTTAAAAAACGTTACTGCAGCGTTAGCTATTTCTGATTATATAAAAATTCCTAAAGAAGAAATTAGAAAAGCTTTATTTTTATTTAAAGGAATTAAAAGAAGATATTCCATTCATTATCAATCCTCAAATAAAATATATATAGATGATTACGCGCATCATCCTACAGAAATTAATGCTTTAATCGATACTGTAAAAAAATGTTTTCCCAATAAAAAAATATTGGGAATTTTTCAACCTCATTTATTTAGTAGAACTAAATTTTTTGAAAAATCTTTTGCTAAAAGTTTAGAAAATCTTGATATTTTAATTTTACTGGATATTTATCCAGCTAGAGAATTTCCCATAAATGGAACAATAAATTCTAATTCTAATAGATTTTTCGAAAAAATAAAAATGAGTTATAAAGAAAGATCTACTTTTCCCAAAGTTTTAGAAAAGATTAAAAAAAAACATTTTGATATTATTCTAACAATAGGAGCTGGAAATATAGATACCTTAATTCTTCCTATTAAAGAATGGTTATATAAACGATATGGATAAATCAATAAAAAATAAAAATAATAAAACATCCTTAATCATTATTTTATTATTATATATGATTTGTATGACATCGCTTTTTTGTTTTTCTAAAAAAACACATCAAAATAGAACTTTAAAAAAATTTTATATTGTTATTGATCCTTTATCTAAGAATCATTTTGTTAATGAAAAAATTGTTAAAAATATTCTATTTTATAATAATAAAACAAAAAAAATAGGTCAATTATGTATATTAAAAATGGAACAAAAATTAAATAATTACCCTTTTATCAAAAAATCTGAAGTGTTTATTAGTGTAAATGGAACTATAAATATTAAAATTTGGCAAAAAGAACCCATATTAAGAATCAAAAATGGAAATAAAGAATCTTATCTTACTAAAGATGCAGAAAATTTAGAACTTTCTTCTCTTTATTCATCAAAAGTGGTTTTAGCAAAAGGCTTCTTTTCAAAAGAAGAGAAAAAATATTTAGCAAATTTAGTAAAATTTATAAACTCTGATGAGTTATTAAAAAACCAGATTATTAGCATAAAAAAAAATAATAAAAATTTATTTGTTTTAATTCCAAAAATAGGGAACCATTACATTATATTAGGAGATATAAAGGATTTTAAAAAAAAATTGAATAAATTAAAAGCATTTTATAATCAGTATCTAAATAAAATAGATATCAGTCAATATAAAAGTATTGATTTACAATATAAAGACCAAGTAGTCGCAAAAAAAAGATAAGTCTATGGAATATCAAGATATAGCTATAGGTCTTGATGTGGGAACCACAAAGATTGTAGCTATGGTAGGAAGGAGAAATGAATATAATAAAATTGAAATTTTAGGCATAGGTAAATCTAAAAGTGTAGGTGTACATAGGGGGGTTGTAAACAATATAACTCAAACAATTGAAGCTATTCGTGAAGCGGTATCTGAAGCAGAACATAGTTCTGGTTTAAAAATAAAAGAAGTTGTTGTTGGAATAGCAGGACAGCATATTAGAAGTTTACAACATAATGATTATATTACTAGATTAGATTTTGAAAATGTCATTAGTCAAAAAGATATACAAAAATTGATAGATCAAGTTCATAAACTGATCATGCAACCAGGAGAAGAAATTATTCATGTTCTTCCACAAGAATATAAAGTCGATAGTCAAGCAGAAATAGGAGAACCAATAGGAATGTATGGAAGTCGTTTAGAAGCAAATTTTCATGTAGTAGTAGGACAAATTTCTTCAATCCGAAATATTGGAAGATGTGTAAAAGCTGCAGGATTGAATTTGTCTGGAATGACCTTAGAACCTTTAGCTTCTGCTGAAGCTGTATTAAGTACAGAAGAAAGAGAAGCAGGAGTTGCTTTAGTGGATATAGGAGGAGGAACCGCGGATATTGCTATATTTAAAGATAATATTATTCGTCATACTGCCGTGATCCCTTCTGGAGGAAATGTCATAACTGAAAATATTAAGACAGATTGTTTGATTATTGAACGACAAGCCGAATTACTAAAAATAAAATTTGGATCTGCATGGCCAGGAGAAAATAAAGAAACGGAAATTGTTTGTATTCCTGGATTAAGAGGGCGTGATCCTAAAGAGATTTCTTTAAAACACCTTTCCAAAATTATTCATATACGAGTATGTGAAATTTTAGAACAAGTAAATTTAGAAATAAAAAATTATGGAAATGAAGAACAAAAGAAAAGACTAATTGCGGGATTAGTCATGACAGGTGGAGGGGCTCAACTTAAACATATTCGTCCATTAACAGAATATATTACTGGAATGGACGTTCGTATAGGTTATTCTAATGAACATATAGCAGGAGGGGAAAATGGTATTATAAGTAATCCAGAATATGCAACATCTATAGGATTAGTAATTAAAGGACTTGATGATAATAAAAAAAGATATTGTTGTACAACCGCAGATATAGGACACAGATATGATGAACATTCTGAGTCGATTTCTACAAAGTTTTATAATAAAAATCGTAGATTGAATTCTGAAGAGGGTAAAAATCATAAAAATAAAAAGAATAAAACAAAATCTTTTCTTGAAATTTGGGCAGATAAATTCCGTCAAATATTGAATGATACAGAATAAAAAATATGAAATGAAAAAAGAAGATTTTATAATTAAAAAAGAAAACAATCAATTAGAATTTCTAAAAAATCGTTCTTCTTCCATAAAAGTAATTGGAGTAGGTGGAGGAGGAAGTAACGCTTTAAGTCATATGTTTGAACAAGGAATTACTGGAGTAGATTTTATCGCATGTAATACGGATGCACAAGCGTTAAACAATAATCCAGTACCTATAAAAATTCAATTAGGAGTTTCTATTACAGAAGGGCTCGGTGCCGGAGCTGATCCAGAAGTAGGAGAAAAAGCTGCATTAGAAAGTTTGGATGAAATAAAAAGTATTTTAGATTCTAACACTAAAATGACCTTTATTACAGCGGGAATGGGTGGTGGAACGGGAACTGGTGCTGCTCCAATTATTGCAGGAATTTCTAAAGAAAAAGGAATTTTAACTGTAGGGATTGTTACAATTCCATTTCATTTTGAAGGAAAAATGAGATTACAACAAGCTCAAAAAGGAATAGAAGCATTAAGAAAAAATGTGGATTCTCTCATTGTGATTAATAATGATAAATTGAGAGAATTATATGGTAATCTAGGATTTAAAGCGGGTTTTTCAAAAGCTGATGAGGTTTTAACTACTGCAGCTAAAGGAATTGCAGAAGTCATCACTCATCATTATAAACAAAATATAGATTTAAGAGATACAAGAACCGTTCTAAAAGAAAGTGGAACAGCTGTTATGGGATCTTCTGTTGCTGTTGGAGAAAATAGAGCAAAGGAAGCAGTAGTACAAGCTTTAGACTCTCCATTATTAAATGATAATAAAATAACAGGCGCCAAAAATGTTCTTCTTCTTATTGTTTCAGGAAAAATAGAAATTACTATAGATGAAATTGGAATTATCAGTGATTATATACAAGCTGAAGCAGGGAATAATGCCAATATTATTATGGGACTTGGAGAAGATGAAAATTTGGAAGAAAGCATTTCAGTCACTATAGTAGCTACAGGATTTCCTACGGAAATACAGAGAGCTATTAATCACGAAGAAAAAAAAATATTTCATAGGTTAGAAGAACCTTATGAACAAAAATTAAAAAAAATGGAAGAAATCCATTCTTATTCTAAACGGATTGATTCTGATTTTTCAAAGACTAACTCAAAAGTCAGTCATTTAGAAAAATTTTATTTTAAAAATAAAAAAGATGATTTTTCATCAAATCAAAAACAAAATATTTTTGATAAGTCTATTAATTTTTTTATAGAAAAAAAACATAAGAAATATATAATGCTAGAAGATAATTTCGATCTTCCGATTTCATTTAATGAAAACGAAAAAAAAATATTAAAAAATACTATTCGTAAAAAAGAAAATAATACAAATCAAGAATTAAATTGATCAATCTTCCTAAAGGAACCAGAGATTACTCATCTATTGAGATGAACAAACGGAACTATTTAATTCAAATAATTCAAAAGAAATTTGAACTTTTTGGTTTTGAACCTATAGAAACTCCTTCTATAGAAAATATTTCTACTCTTATTGGAAAATATGGAGAAGAAGGAGATTCTTTAATATTTAAATTGCTCCATTCAGGGGATTTTTTAAAAAAACAAATTTTAGATTTTTTAAAAAAAACAAAAAATGATCAAAGAATAATTAATAATGTGGAAAAACATTTCACTGAATATGTGTCAAATAAAGCTCTTAGATATGATTTAACGGTTCCTTTTGTTCGTTATATAGTTATGCATAAAAATAAAATCGTTTTTCCTTTTAAAAGATATCAAATACAACCTGTATGGCGTGCAGATAAACCCCAAAAAGGACGATTGAGAGAATTTTATCAATGTGATGCGGATATAATATCATTTTCTTCGTCTTTATGGGAAGAAATAGAATTAATTCAACTTTGTGATGAAATTTTTACTAAGTTAAATTTTCCTATTATTATCTACATTAATCATAGAGATATATTAAAAGGACTAGTTGAAATAGCTGGAATAAAAAATAATTTATGGAAAAATTTTACTACATCTTTAGACAAATGGAATAAAATTGGACGAAATTTAGTAAAAAAAGAAATGCTTTCTAAAGGAATTACGTCTTTATCTTTCGATAAATTGGAATTTTTTTTTGATATGGAAGAAAATTTCTATAATAAAAAAAAACATTTGACTATAGCCTTACAAAATTCTGAAATAGGAAAAAAAGGAATACAAGATATAAGTTTTATTTATAATAATATAAAGAATATTTCTCTAAAAAAAACAAAATTAGAATGGAATCTTTCTTTAGCCAGAGGCATGAGTTATTATACAGGTACAATACTAGAAATTGTTCCATTTTACAATAAGAGTTTTATTTCTATTGGAGGAGGAGGAAGATATGATCAATTAGCTAATTTATTTGGGATAAACAATACTTATGGAGTAGGAATTTCTTTAGGGTTGGATCGAATTTATTTAGCTATGGAACATGAAAATTTATTTCACACTATTTCTAATTCCCCTTCAAAAGTTTTATTTATTAATTTTGGAAATGAAGAAGTTTTGTATGCATACAAAATGATCAAATTTTTGAGAAAAAAAGGAATTTCTACTCAATTATATCCTAATGCGGAAAAAATAGGAAAACAATTTAGATATGCTAATAATAAGAATATTCCATTTGCTATTAGTATTGGAAAAAATGAAATCCATAAAAATAAAATTAGAATGAGAGATCTCCAAGAAAAAACAGAAAAAGAATACGATAACATTAATGACGTTGTGGATCAATTAACGAAAAAATTATGATAAAATTGGATTAATTGCTTTTTTTTTCCAAATAAAAAATCCTTTTACAGCCAATAAAACTAGAATTATAAATAAAATTCCTGTTAATATTAAACCTTTCCAAAAATAAAGAGGAACGGATATTCCATTTCCCAACATCCAAAATATCCAATTTTCCACTTTTTTCATGGACATTTGA
The DNA here is from genome assembly GCF_003573915.1 of Blattabacterium cuenoti STAT. Classification (GTDB taxonomy): domain Bacteria; phylum Bacteroidota; class Bacteroidia; order Flavobacteriales; family Blattabacteriaceae; genus Blattabacterium; species Blattabacterium cuenoti_A. Next base: position 278,272 of record NZ_AP014608.1, read on the forward strand.
TACATTCCAGAAAAATAAATTCCTGTTGTCAGGATATCCATCCAATCAAAAAGAGTCTTAAGTTTTCCATAAAAAAAATAAACCATCATACTGAAAATACAAGTAGATGAAAATAAAATTAAAGTGTAAAAATAATCTTTTTTATTGCAAAAAGTAATAGGAATTTTTTTATTTTTATCCTTTTTATACATCCAGGTATACCATCCATAAAAACTCATAAACGTATAATATAAGTTAATAATAAAATCTCCATAAAGAGAAGTATTAAAAGTTAAATAACTATATATAATAGTACTAACTATTCCTATTGGATACACCCATATATTATTTTTTTGAGCATGAAATACACTAAATATTGTAAATGATATAGCCGTTAATTCTAAAATTATGTGAAAACAACTATTATGATAATAGGGAGATAAAAGAATATTTATCCAATTATTATTCATTCATTATTCATTTTATAATATTTATTTATCTATGATATAAACTAAGTAATGTTCTTCTATCTTTCTATAAAAAGCAGAAAACCGTTTACTATAAGATTTTTTTATAATCCAGCATGATACACAAGAACTTTTTTGAAGACAAAAAGGAGATACTTTATAATGATCTAAAAAACTATAAAAAATTCCTCCTTCTAGTTTATACAAACTTTCTTTAATTCCCCATATAATATGTAAATAATCTTCTTCATAATTTGGATGAATAAAGATAAATTCATCGTCTCTAACAAATTTTTTCTTGATCTTCATTATTTTTTTATCTTTTCGTAATTTTTCTATGTCTATTCCTATATGATAAGAACTTATAGCTATGGCTATTTTTTCAAAAGAATGACTTAAGGAAATCTGTTTTCCTTCAGAAGAAAAAAGAAAAGGTTTTCTTTTTTCATTATAAAAAATATTCATTTTTATACCTAAATATCTCAAAGCAGAACGTATTCCTAAAAATTCTAATTTTCTTTTTTCTGATAATGAAAAAAAAAATATTTTTTCTTGATCCGAAAGAAAAAGTTTTCTTAAAAACATAGTTTCTAAAAAATATTTCCATTTAAAAACTATAATCATAGTATGAAGAGTATGAAATTTATAGGTATAAAAATTCATTCTATTTTAGAATTTTTTTAAATCTAGTCATTTTTTTTGTACTATTGTGAATATTATTTAATTATGTTTTATAAAGAAATTGAAAAAGCGTTAGAAAATGTTATTATTGATAATAAAAACATTGTAGAATCTGGTTTGGTAAAAAAAATAGATTTATTAAATAATGAAATAAAAATTTGTTTGAGTTTACCTAATCCTGCTATGCATATAAAAAAGAATCTTATTAAAGAGATTACCCGTTCTATAAGAAATCGAAATATTTTAGATACAATCCAAATAAAAATAGAAATAGAATCAAATTCATATAAAAAAATAAAATCTGGAATAAAAAATATAATAGCTATAGCTTCTGGAAAAGGAGGAGTCGGAAAATCAACAGTAGCAACAAATATAGCGGTTTCTTTAGTTCAAATGGGTTTTCATGTTGGATTATTAGATGCGGATATTTATGGTCCGTCTATTCCATTAATGTTTAATATTAAAGAGGAATCTGTGAAATTACAACATCAAAATGGAATGATGAATCCTATTACTAGTTATGGAGTTAAAATTATATCTATAGGTTTTTTTTCAAAATATGGACAAGCTATTGTTTGGAGAGGACCTATGGTTACTAAAGTTTTGAGACAATTTTTATATGAAACTAATTGGGGAGAATTAGATTTTTTAATTGTAGATTTTCCACCAGGAACAGGAGATATTCATTTATCTCTTTTACAAGAGATTTCATTAAAAGGGGTTGTTATAGTAAGTACATCTCAAAAAATAGCATTGTCGGATGTCAATCGATCTGTAGGAATGTTTCGTATTGGATCTATTTATGTTCCCATACTTGGGATTATAGAAAATATGTCTTATGTTATTTCAAAAGAAACTAAAAAAAAATGCTATTTTTTTGGAAAAAATGGAGTAAAAAATTTTTCAAAGGAAATGAATATTTTTTTTATTGGAGAAATTCCTATGTTACAAACAATACGAGAATATTCAGATTTAGGAATTCCTATTGTTTTAGAAAACAAAAAAATTTCTAACCTATTCATCAATATAACGAAAAATATGATAAAACAAATAAAATAAATATTGTTTATTTACAAAGTTTTACAAATTCTTTTACTATCAATCTCAGAAGAGAGATAGTTTTTCCTATTTCTTTATCAAAGAACGTCTTAAAAAAATATGAATTGTTATGTTCATCGTATTTTTTCTTATCGAATCCCATTATAATAATGGATATAGAAAAAACTCGTAAATTCATACATCTAGCTATTATGACATCTGATATAACATCTATTCCTATACTATCTCCTCCCATAGATCGTATCATAGCATATTCTGCATAAGTTTTATAATTAGAATAAGGATAAGCGACATATACTCCTTTCTGAATAATGATATTATGATTCATCGCAATATTTTCTGCAATTTCTATCATTTTTCTATCATATGGTTCTATAACTTCGAAAAATCGATTTTTTGTAATGAATTCTTTAATATTAGAATTTTCCGGAAAAAAATTAATATGATCCTTAACCAACATAACATCACCCATTTTATAGTTTGGATTTATTCCACCAGAAATATTAATCAATATGAGTTTTTCTATCCCTATATTTTTACATAATAATACAACTGTTAAATTATTTTTTCTATTTTCTTCATAAAGAGGTTCTACTAAAAAAACCACATTTTTATCTTCTATTTTTCCAAAAACAAATTTTCCATATAAATTTTTTTTGGAAAAAATTGGAATTTCTTCATAAGAAATGCATATAGGATTTTCTATTTCTTCTATTAATTTATCGAATTGACTTCCTAATAATAAAAATCCAAAATCAGGTTTTTCTTTGATTTTGTTTTGTATGTATTGTTTTGATTTTTCTAAAGTCATAGTCATTGAAAACATAATAAAATTCAAGTTTTAATAATCGAATTATACGAACAGAATATCCCAAAAAAGGAAAAGATAAAGGTAAATTATTTCATTATTTATTGATTTTTTTATTTTTTGTTTCATTTTTATTTATTGTATGATATTTACTTCTTTTGATAAAGAAATCCCAAACTTTTTTTTTATGTTTTTCGTTATTTTTTCTGAAAAAGAATAAATCTCCATTCCAGTAGCTTTTCCGTAGTTTACTAAAATAATAGGTTTTTTTTTATATATTCCTACATTTCCAATTTTTTTTTCTTTCCATCCTATATTTTCAATTAATGAATTAGCAGATATTTTAATTTTATGATTATATATGCTATAACCTATAATAGTGGGATATTGATGTTTTAATTTTTTAAAATATAATTCCTCTACTATAGGATTAATAAAAAAACTACCAGCATTTCCAATTTTTTTTGGATTTGGAAGTTTTTTTTTTCTAATATTAAAAATCGCATGATTTAAATCGTTAAGAGTAGGTTTTTTAATATTCATATTTTCTAATTCTTTTTGAATCTCTACATAAGATGTATTTAATTGTTTATATTTTTTTCTCAAAAGAAAAAAGACAGATAAAATCAAAAATTTATTTCTATAAAGAGGGTGTTTAAAGAAAGAATAACGATATTGTAATTTACATTCTTCACGTGTAAATTCTATGATTTTTCTATTATCGATTTCATATGCTTGTACTTTTATCAAAGTATCTTTTATTTCTGTTCCATATGCTCCAATGTTTTGAATAGGAGCAGCTCCAACTGTACCAGGAATAAATGATAAGTTTTCTAGTCCACTAAATCCTTTTTTTATCGTCCAGTTTACAAATTCATTCCAATTTTCTCCAGCAAAAGCTTGAACAATGACTTTAGAATGATTTTCTTTGATAATTTTCTTTCCTTTTATTCCCATTTTCATGACTAATCCTGGATAATAATTTTTTAAAAAAAGAACATTACTTCCATTTCCTAAAAAAAGTTTTGAAATGTATGAATATATATCAAAAATTTTTAGAATTTCTTCTATACTTTTTATTTCTACAAAATAACGAGCATAAACATCTACTCCAAATGTATTAAATTTTTTTAGAGAAAAGTTTTTTTTAATGAACATGTAAAAAAATATTTCATAAATACATAAATACAATTTTGTACGTAAACATTGTATGATTAAATTTATCCATATAAAAAGTAAAATAAAAAATTGTTATTCTTTATGAAAAAAGGAGGAAGTTTTTTTTGGGGTGTTTTTTTAGGTACCATGGCCGGATTAATAGTAGGAATGATATTATCTCCAAAAAAAGAAGAAAAAATAAAAAATATATTAGAAAAAAAAACAGAAGAATTGAGAAATAATTTACAGGACATTGGTAAAAAAATTGGAAAAAAAGTGCATAAAATTAAATCAGACTTCGAAACTAAGTGGAAGAAGAAAAAAATAGAAAAAATGGATCAAGTAGAAGATGAATTAGGAACTTAGAATTAGAAAAAAAAACTGAATAAGTTAGTTATTTATTGATGTGTTTATGTTCATTTTTATTAAAAATTTTATCCATAAAAAATGGTGTGTTTTTAGAAATGAAATCATTCAAACATTGATTTCCATCATGACAGAAATTTTTTTGAATTTCTTATTATTGATATTTTTTATTATGATTTTTTTTTTCGTAAGTCTTTCTTTATGTTTTTTTCTTTCTTTTTATGTTGGAAATTATGTAATTGGATTTGGAATTTTAACTTTTTCATATTTATTAATTTTTATTATTACATTTTTTTTTGGAAAAAAAATTTCACGATTTTTTATCAAAAGCTTATTAAATAAATATTTTATTAAATTTTTTGATAATAAAAAATGATAAATATATTTTAATGAAAAAATTAGAAATTGTTTATGGAGTCCATCCATTGATAGAAGCGATTATAGCTAAAAAAAATATTAAAGAACTTTTCTTTCAAAGAGGATTGAGACAAACATCAAATGCTTATAAAAAATTAATAAATCTTTCTAAAAAAGAACATATACCAATTCAATCTGTTTCAAAAAAAAATTTTTTTCAATTGAAAAATAAAAATCATCAAGGAGTTTTTGCATTTCTTTCTCCTATAGAAACTTATCACATAAAAGATTTACTTCCTATATTTTATGAAAAAGGAAAAAATCCACTTTTGATCATTCTAGATCGAATTACAGATGTAAGAAATTTTGGATCAATTGTACGAACTTCTGTCTGCGCAGGAGCAGATGCTATCATTATTCCAAAAAAAGATACATCCATGATCGGATCTGATGCTATAAAAACTTCTTCAGGTGCTTTATTTAAAATTCCAATATGCAAAGAAAAAAATCTATTGAATACAATAGAATTTTTAAATAACTCTGGATTGAAAATTGTTTCTGCTACAGAAAAATCCAATATATATTGGTATAATATTGATTTTTCAGGTCCAATAGTTTTAATTCTAGGAAATGAAGAAAAAGGAATTTCTTCCAAATATTTAAAAGTTTCTTACGAAAAAGCAAAAATTCCATCCATAAAAGGAATTTCATCTTTAAACGTATCTGTCGCTTGTGGTGTAATTTTATATGAAATTTTTAGACAAAGAAAATATCAATCTAAAACTCACTTTTAAATTGTTTTAAAAAACGAACATCATTATCAAAATAAATTCTAATATCTTTTATTTGATAAATTATTAGGGCTAAACGTTCAATTCCCAATCCAAAAGCAAATCCAGAATAAATTTCTGAATCAATATTTACGTTCTTAAAAACTTTTGGATCTATCATTCCACAACCCATAATTTCTATCCATTCATTGTTACAATAGATATCTACTTCAGCACTAGGCTCTGTGAACGGAAAATAAGAAGGACGAAATCTCATCTTTGCTTCTCCAAAAAGAGAAGTGATTAAATAATAAATCGTTTCTTTTAAATCAGAAAAAGATACTTTTTTGTCTATATAAAAACCTTCTGCTTGATGAAACATAAAATTGGAACGTGATGAAATAGTTTCATTTCTATATACTTTTCCGATAGATAATACACGAAAAGGCGGATCATGCTTTTTCATATATCGTATTTGCACAGAAGAAGTATGTGTGCGCAACAAAATATCTGGATTTTTACACAAAAAAAATGTATCCTGCATTTCTCTGGATGGATGAAAAATAGGAATATTTAAAGCAGTGAAATTATGCCAATCATCTTCTATTTCAGGACCATCTACATAAGTAAATCCAATTTTTGTAGAAATATCTATGATTCTATTTTTTAGAATAGATAAGGGATGTCTAGATCCAATTTCAATGGATTTTCCAGGAATAGTCGGATCAAATTTTAGTTCTTTATCATTTTTTATTTCATTTTTAGAGCGAAAAATATTTATTTTATTTTGAACTTCTTTTTTTAATTCATTAATAATTTTTCCATAAATTATTTTTTTATGAATAGAAATCTTTTTTAATTCTTTAAATAGAATTGTTATAATTCCTTTTTTTTTACCTAAAAATTTAATTCTAAATGTTTCTAAATCATCAGATGTTTTAATATGAAAACATTGGATGTCTTTCTTAAGTTCTTCTATTTTTTTATCCATATTTCTTTATTCAAGAATATTTTCTTCATTCATATAACGAATGATAGCTTTTTTAATTAAAAATAATTGTTCTTTTGGATTAAAAGGAATCTTATTTTTCAATATATAATGAGGCCATCCTTCTTTATCTTTTCCAATAAAAAAATAATACCCAAAAGGTTCTAATATTCTACATATTGCAATATGTAGAATATTGATTTTATCTTCTTTATTGAAGAATCTATTTTTTCCTTTTCCTAATTCTTGAATTCCTATTAGATAAACAATTCCAATTATATCAATTTTTCCTTCTATAGAAAAATTATTTTGTATATATGATACGACTTTATTCCAATTGATATGAAATTGTTGCATAAATTTTATATATTAAAAAATAGTGATGTTAGACATAATTATTATAATTCTAGTTTTATATGGTGGATATCATGGATATCAAAAAGGATTGATTTCTCAATTTTTCATTTTTATGATATTTTTCATGTTAATTTTCAAAGGATTTTATGTTTTTGATTTTGTAAAAAAAATATTAATGGAAATTAATATAGCAAACAAAAAATCCTATATTTTTATAATATACTCTATTATAATTTCTATTTTATCTATTATTTTTATATCTTTTATAACTAAAAAAATCATAGAATTTATAATAACCATCACATGGATGAACCCTATAAATAGATTGGGAGGTGGAATATTAGGCATGATTAAATATTTTTTTTTTATTTCAATATGTATCCTTTTTTTAAAAGAAGCAAATAAAAAAATAAATCTTTTTCCTTATCATTTTTTACAAAATTCTTTTGAAAAAGAATTTCAATTTTTTTTCTATCAAAAAGAATCAATTTTTTCAAAATTAAAAAAATTATATTTTTATGAATTTTAAAAAAAAGATTTTTTCTATATCAGGAAAAAAAGAGTTTGAAAAATTGGCATGGGATATATTTCATTATCAAATAAGATGTAACAAAATTTATAAAAATTATCTTAAATTATTAGATATAAACCCATTGAAAATAAAAAATATATATAAAATTCCTTTTTTACCTATTTCTTTTTTTAAAACACATCGTATTTTAAGTAGTAAGAAAACGGATTATTTCGAAACTATTTTTACCAGCAGTGGAACTACTGGAATAAAAAGTAAACATTATGTAAAAAATTTGAGCATTTATATTGATAGTATTAGAAATAGCTTTGAATTTTTTTATGGTCCCATAGATAAATTTAAGTTTTTAGGATTTTTTCCTATAGATCGAAAAGATTCTTCTTTGATTTACATGGTAAAATATTTAATACAAAAAACCCATAAAAATGGAAGTCAATTTTTTTCTTACGCTTCTTATAAGAAAGATAGTCCCTCATTTTATAAGAAAAATGATAAAAATATTTTCATTTTTGGACTAAGTTTTTCTTTATTGGATTTTGTAGAAAAATATAATCATTTAAAACAAAATAAATGTGAAAATAAAGTCATCATTATGGAAACAGGAGGAATGAAAGGAAAAAGAAAAGAAATCATTAGAGAAGAATTACACGATATTTTAAAAAAATTTTTTTTTGTAAAGGAAATTCATTCGGAATATGGAATGACAGAACTGCTTTCTCAAGCATATGCAAAAAAAAATGGTAGATTTCAATGTCCTCCTTGGATGAAAGTATTTATAAGAGACCCCGAAGATCCCTTGATACATGTAAAAAACAATCAAATAGGAGGAATTGATATTATCGATTTATCGAATTATTTATCTTGTCCTTTTCTTTCTACTGAAGATTTGGGAAAAAAGATTAATGATAATGAATTCGAAGTCTTAGGAAGAATGGATTTTTCGGATATACGAGGATGTAATTTAATGAATCCACCACCTATTATTTATTGAGTTTTCATAAAGCTAAAAATGATGCATCTTTTTTGAATGAAATATTGGATAATGCATCATGATATAATAGAATGATTTCTTCTACTCTTTCCGTAATTTTTTTTGATTGTAAAAGAATATCTAACATCAAGAAAGTATTTTTTGTTCCATATTTATTACGAATAATTCCCATAACCTGTTGATTCATTTGTTCCTCAATTTTTTTCAAAATTTTATTTTTTATAGTATAAGAAGATTGAATTTTTTTATAGTTTTTATCTATTGTTATTTTTTTTATAATGTTAAAATATTCAATCATAAAATGTTCAAGTATTCGTAAATTTTTTTTTTGTTGATATTTTAAAGGTTTATGACTATTGATTACATGAAACAATGTATGATTTGTAATAATATCGGAAGATTCAATAATTTCTTTAGTTTTGTTATATATATGAAGATAAAGGATTCCAGCAGTTGGTTCTTGATTCTTTGTTTTTCTAATCACTTTAATTAAAGAGTTATGTATTTTCGTAAAATTTTCTTTTACTTTTAGAAAATTATTTCTACTCTCTTGAAGAGTTTTTAAATTTTCTTGAGTTATTCCTTCTATACTATTTTTGTAAATATTTTCAATATATTCAAGGATCGGGTTTAAAATTTCTAAGGTTTTGTTTAAAGTGAGATCTAAAGTTAAATTCACTATTCCAAAAAACGGTTTTTCTTTTATTTTTTGATCTTGTTTCTTAGAAGTTTTATAACTTCTGTAAATAAGAAATAAAATTAAAAAAATAAGAAAGGATAGAGCCCATTTTTTCAAAAAGTATAAAAAATAAGCCGTAATCCCTGCCATACTAAAAGCCATTAATCCTGTTAAAAACCATCCTCTTATGACTTTTAAAACTCCTGAAACTCTATAAACAGCACTTTCTCTATCCCATGCTCTATCTGAAAGAGAAGTTCCCATAGATACCATAAAAGTAACAAAAGTAGTAGATAATGGAAGTTTTTGAACTGTAGCTAGAGATATCAATATACTGGATATAGTTAAATTAGAAGAAGCTCTAATCAAATCAAAGGCTATATTTTCTTCTTTATGTATTTTTTTTTGTTTAAAGTTTTTTTCTATTTTAACTAGAAGTCTTTTAGGAAATAATTTAAAAAAATGATTTCCTAAATATAAAAAAAATCGGACAATACCTCTAGAAAAAGAATTGGATAAAAATCTTTCTGGTCCTTCATTTTGTCTACTTAAATTAATTTCTGTACTTGTAATATTTTTTGTTTTTTTGGAAAACCAAAGAGTGAGTATCATAATTATTCCTGAAAAAATTAAAACAGAAGATGGGACCTGAACATTTCCAGATAAACTTTTCATATTGAATTCTTCAGCAGGAGGACTACCAGACTCTTTCCATATATTATAAGATTGTATACTAGCTATAGGAATTCCGATAAAATTTACTAAATCATTTCCTGCAAAAGCCATAGCTAAAGAAAAAGTCCCATATAATACTACAAATTTTAATATATTATATCCTAAAGAAACAAATATTTTTGCGATAATAGTCCATGTTGAAAATAATATAAGTAAAAAAATAAAAAAATTTTTGTGAATCCATTTTATGAACTCTTGAATGAATAAGGAAAAACCTGTTAAATCTTCATCCACAAAACCCTGTAAAGTACTATGCAATCCTTTTATTATAAGAAAATAAGTCATACTACTCAATGAAATAGCACTCCATATTACTCCTACATATTTTAATCTACTTTCATATTCAAAACTAAATAAAGAACGAATAAAATAATGAATAAAAGCACCAGAAGTAAAAGAAATAATAATAGATAAAAAAATTCCTATACCAATAGTAAATGTTTTTTCAGCTTTAATATATAGAGTTAAGTGATGAAAAGGTTCATTATTAAATGGAGAAGTCATTTTTATCATGGCTATACTAAAAGCTGCACCTAATAAACAAAAAACCATAGATACTGTAGTAGAAGTGGGAAATCCTAAAGTATTAAAAATATCTAGTAAAATAACATCAGATATCATAACCGATAAAAAAATAAAAAGAATATCTGAAAAATAAAAATAAGAAGGGTCAAAAACGCCTTTTCTTGCGACTTCCATCATTCCACTCGATAAAAAAGCTCCTAATAAAATTCCTAAACTAGCAAAGATCATAATAGTTCTACGAGAAGCTACTTTAGATCCAATAGCAGAATTTAGAAAATTAACGGCATCATTAATTAAACCAACAATAAGATCAAATATAGATAAGAAAAAAAGAACCACTATAATTGAGGAATAAAAAAGTTTCATAATAATAGGTATTTATTATTGAATTCACAAAAAAAGTATATTATTCAGGTTTTTTTTTATAATAAATAGTGAGTAATTTTTATGATTTTACAATTTTTTTAAAGATTCTTTAATAAGATTTTCTACAGAAAATTCTGGATTTTCATATAAAATATTATCCAAAACTTTTTCAGACTTTTTAGGAGAAAATCCAAGTACATTTAAAGCACTTAAAGCTTCTTTTTTTATTAAAAAAGGACTATTTTCCAATAGTTTTATATTTTTTTCTTTTTTATGAAAAATTCCTTTAATAATTTTATCTTTTAGTTCTATAACAATCCTTTTAGCTATTTTTGTTCCAATTCCTTTAACTTGGTTAAATACTTTTATATCTTCTTTAGATATAGATTTTTCTATTTCATATGGAGTAAGAGAAGATAATAACATGATAGCAGAACTGGGTCCTATTCCATTTACAGAGATCAAATGAGAGAATATTTTTCTTTCTTTTTTATCAAAAAAACCGTATAAAACATATTCTTTATCTTTGATAAACAGATAAATATATACGCAAATATCTTTTCCTTCTTTTTCTATTGATAAAGAAGAATAGGTATATGAGGATATATGAATATGAAACCCGATTCCATGACAATCTATGATCAAATAAGATTTATTTTTTTCTACTAATTTCCCTCTTAAATGTGTTATCACGATATTATATATATATGATCAATTCTATTCAATAGATAATAAATTTTAAAAGCTATTTTTTTCTAAAAAAAATTTGTATAGGTACTCCTATAAAATCAAAATGAGAACGAATTTTATTTTCAACAAATCTTTTATAAGATTCTTTTATGTATTGAGGAAAATTCGAAAAAAAAATGAATTTTGGCGAATATGAAGGCAATTGAATACAATATTTTATAGTTATGAACTTATTTTTTTTCTTAGGAATAGGGGGGTTTTTTTCTAAAATTGGTAACATAATTTTATTTAAAATGTTCGTTTTTAATCTATTATTACGGTATCTTAAAACTTGATAAGCCATGGGAAGAATATTGTGCATTCCATCTTTATTTTTAGCGGATATAAAAAAAATAGGAACATTATAAAACGGATAAATCTTTTTTCTAATAAAAAATTCGTAATCTTTTTGTGTAGAAATATTTTTATCATGAAATAAATCCCATTTGTTTACAAGAATTATAATTCCTTTATGATTTTTTTTTAAAAATTGAAAAATATTCATATCCTGTTTTTCCCATCCACGATCTGCATCTATCATTAAAAAACAAATATCCGCATATTCTATTGTTTTAAACGTTCTTACGGTAGAATAAAATTCAATATTATCTATGATTTTGGATTTTTTTCTTACTCCAGGTGTATCTATTAAAATACATTTATATTTTTTTTTGTAGAATACGTCTAGACTATCTCTGGTTGTTCCCGAAATATTTGTCACAATGTGATGGTTTTTATTTAGAAAAGAGTTAATCAAAGTTGATTTTCCTACATTAGGACGTCCTACTATTGAAAAACGAGGAATCAATTCGTTTTTCAATAATTTTTCTTTTTTTTTCAATAATTCCTGTTTGAATATTTCTATTAATTTATCTAGTAATTCTCCCGTCCCACTTCCATTTATAGCTGATATATAATAATATCTTTCAAATCCTAAACGGAAAAAATCTGTATCAGAATTTATAATAGAATTACCGTTATCAACTTTATTCACAACTAATAAAATGATTTTTTTACATTTTCTTAAGATTTTAGAAATTTCTCTATCTGCATCTAATATTCCTATTTTTATATCTATTAAAAATAAAATAACATCGGATTCTTCGATCGCTACGAAAATTTGGTTTTTTACTTCTTTTTCAAGTATATCATTTGTTAAAATAGAAAAACCTCCCGTATCTATTATAGAAAACTGGACCCCATTCCATTCTGAATCTCCATAAATACGATCTCTTGTTACTCCACTTGTAACATGAACAACCGCTTTTCTTCTTCCTACAAGACGATTAAACAAAGTTGATTTTCCTACATTGGGACGTCCTATTATAGATACGATATAATTCATTTTTAATAAATTATTCACAAAGGTAGATTTTTTTCATTAGTTTCATTATTAGATTATTAGTCAAAGTGTATATTCATAAAAAAAATAATGCGTTGCGTATAGATATTGTTAGTATAGTACCTGAAATTTTTCATAGTCCTTTTTCAAATTCTATTATTAAAAGGGCTCTTCATAAAAGGTTAATTGATATTCATGTTCATGATTTACGTAAATATGGTTTAGGAAAACGAAAAAACGTAGATGATTATCCTTATGGAGGTGGATCAGGAATGGTCATTAGAATAGAACCTGTATATCAATGTTTTTCAAAGCTTTTATCAGAAAGAGATTATGACGAAAAAATTTTCATGACTCCTGATGGAAAATTATTTTCACAAAAATATGCTAAAGATTTAATTGGTAAAAAAAATATTCTTATTCTTTGTGGACGTTATAAAGGGATTGACCAAAGAATTAGAGACCACTTAATCTCTCAAGAAATATCTATTGGAAATTATATTTTATCTGGAGGAGAACTCGCTGCTGCTGTCGTTGTAGAATCTATAGTTAGATTATTACCTGGAGTAATACAAAATAAAGATTCCATTATTACAGATTCTTTTCATAAAAGAGAAGCTTTCATAGCTCCTCCCATTTACACTCGTCCAGTGATTTATAAAGGATGGTCTGTTCCAAAAATACTTTTATCTGGACATCATAAGAAAATAAAAGATTGGTTGGATAAAAAGTCCATGAAATTCAAACAAAAATCGGATTTTTAGAGAATTCGTCAAAATAGATCTTGCTATAAATTAATCGTTTTATAACTTTATCAATTTGATCAAAGTCAAATTCTTTAAGAACATCTTGCATCAAATTTTTAACTTGTAAATTACACAAATTTCCTATACTTCCTTCATGAGAATAACAACTTTTAGTAAAGGGTTTGAATGATCCATTTTGGATATCTAATCCTACTTTTTGATAAGCTTCTCTAAAAGAATATCCTTTTTCAACAACCAATTTATTCACAACTTCTACACTAAACAAATTTTTATATTTCTCATCCTGAAGGATATCTTTTTTTATTGTAATATGATTCAACATATATTGAAACATGAAAAAACATTTTTTTATTTCTTCAAAAATAGGAAGAAATCTTTCTTTAATAATTTGGAAATCTCTATGATATCCGGAACATAAATTAGAAGAAATCAAAGAAATTTCGTTAGGTAACGATGTTATTCTGTTGCATTTAGCTCGTATAATTTCAAAAACATCAGGATTTTTCTTATGAGGCATAATACTCGATCCGGTAGTAAGATGATCAGGAAAACTAATGAAATCAAAATTTTGGCTTAAGTATAAACAAATATCTTGTGCCATCTTACTTAAAGTTCTTGCCAAAGAAGCAATAGATTCTGAAACAATTCTTTCCATTTTTCCACGTCCCATTTGAGCATATACTACATTATAGTTTAAATTTTCGAATCCAAGTAAATCCGTGGTCATTTTTCGATTTAAAGGTAAAGAAGAACCATAACCTGCAGCAGAACCTAAAGGATTTTTGTTTACGATACGATATGCAGTTTGCATTAATAATAAATCATCTATTAAACTTTCTGCATATGCGGCAAACCAAAGACCAAAAGAAGAAGGCATCGCAATCTGATAATGAGTATAACCAGGCATTAATATATTTTTATGTTGTTCACTTAATTTTAATAATAAATCAAAAAAAGAAGAAGTCATGTATACGATTTCTTTGATTTCTGTACGAACAAAAAGTTTTAAATCTACCAAAACTTGATCATTTCTGGATCTCCCACTATGAACTTTTTTTCCGACCTCTCCTAAGCGATTCGTTAACAAAAATTCTATTTGAGAATGAACATCTTCTATTCCTTCTTCAATTTGAAAATTGTTTTTTAAAATTTCGTAAATATAAATATTACGCAATTCATAAATTAAAATTCTAAAATCTTTTTGATTTAATAATTCTATACTTTTCAACATAATAACATGAGCTATGGTTCCTATAACATCATGTGGCGCTAAAAATAAATCTATTTTTGAATCTTTGCTTGAAGTAAAACTTTCTATTTCTTTATTGAAACGAAAATTCGTTTTTTTTTCCCAAATTTTCACGAAATAATATTTTTTCTATCTTTGATGAATTCTAAGATATATAAATTTTATGTAAAAAATAAAATTCATGGATTATGAATAAAAAACATAATACAATTAAAGATTATACAGCAGATAGTATTCAGTCTCTTGAAGGAATCGAACATATTCGACTCAGACCTTCTATGTATATTGGAGACGTAGGAATTAGAGGTTTACACCATTTAGTTTACGAAGTTATAGACAATTCCGTAGATGAAGCTTTAGCAGGTTTTTGTAATAAAATATGGGTAACAATTCATAAAAATGGATTTATCACTGTACTTGATAATGGTAGGGGAATTCCAATAGATCTTCATAAAAAAGAAGGAATATCGGCTCTAGAAGTTGTTATGACTAAAATTGGAGCAGGGGGTAAATTTGATAAAAATTCTTATAAAGTTTCTGGAGGATTACACGGAGTAGGAATTTCTTGTGTTAACGCTCTGTCTGAAAAACTTATAGTTACAATTTATCGTAACGGAAAAATTTATCAACAAGAGTATTTTAAAGGAAAATCCCTTTACCCTGTAAAATGTTTAGGAAAAACTAATATGCGAGGAACAAAAATTTATTATCTTGCTGATCATTCCATTTTTAATTCCATTATATATCATTATGAAATTTTAGCTAATCGATTAAAAGAATTATCTTTTTTAAATAAAGGATTATCCTTATTTTTAAAAGATGAAAGAGAAAATGTAAAAGAAGAATATTTTTTTTCGAAGAATGGATTAAAAGAATACTTATCTATTTTAGATAAAAATCATGAGTCTTTAACCAAAAATGTCCTTGTTATTGAAGGAGAGAAAGATAATACAATTGTAGAAATTGCAATGCAATATAATACTTCTTTTCAAGAAAAAATTTATTCTTATGTTAACAACATTAATACTTATGAAGGAGGAACTCATCTTTCTGGTTTTAGAAGAGCATTAACAAGAACATTTAAAAAATATGTAGAAGGAATTTTATCTCATAAAATAGAATTCACTGGAGATGATTTTAGAGAAGGAATTACAGCTATTCTCTCTGTAAGAGTAATGTCTCCTCAATTTGAAGGACAAACTAAAACAAAATTAAGTAATCATGAAGTAGGAGGCGTTGTGGATAAAATTGTAGGAGATGCCTTGTATAGTTATCTAGAAGAACATCCTAGTGATAGGAAGAAAATTTTTGATAAAATTATATTATCAGCTAAAGCACGTCAAGCAGCTAAAAAAGCTCGTGAATTAATACAGAAAAAGAGTCCTATAAATAGTAGTATTTTACCTGGAAAACTATCAGATTGCTCTTTTAATAATCCAGAAAATTGTGAAATTTATTTAGTAGAAGGAGATTCTGCTGGAGGAACCGCTAAACAAGGAAGAGATAGAAATTTTCAAGCTATTTTACCTTTAAGAGGAAAAATATTAAATGTGGAAAAAGCTATACAATATAAAATATTTGAAAATGAGGAAATAAAAAATATATTTACTTCTTTAGGAGTTTCTATTGGAACAGAAGAAGATCAAAAAATGTTAAATATCAAAAAACTTAGATATAATAAAATTATTATTATGACAGATGCAGATATAGATGGAAGCCATATTTCAACTTTGATTTTAACATTATTCTTTCGTTATATGAAACCTTTAATAGAAAAAGGACATATTTATATTGCTACACCTCCACTTTATTTTATTCGAAAAGGAAATCATTCTCAATATGCTTGGAATGATCAAGAAAGAGAAGTTATTGTTAATCAATTAGGAGGAAGAAAATCTATAAATATACAACGATATAAAGGGTTAGGAGAAATGAACGCAGAACAACTTTGGGAAACAACGATGAATCCAAAAAAAAGAACTTTACGTCAAGTGAATATAGATGATGATTCGGAAGCAGATAAAATATTCTCCATTCTTATGGGAGACGAGGTCCCTCCCCGAAGAAATTTTATAGAAAAAAATGCGATACATGCAAAAATTGATGTTTAGTTAATTTGAATTAAGTAAGTAAAATAGATCATATTGTTATGAATTATATTCAATCAATCCTATTAGGGATCATTGAAGGAATTACAGAATTTTTTCCTATTTCTTCTACGGGACACATGATTCTTGCCGCTTCTGTAATGGGGATCCTAGAAAATAAAATAACGAATTTATTTCTTATTTCTGTTCAATTTGGAGCTGTTTTATCTGTAATCTTTTTATATAGAAACAAGTTTTTTTTTCAAAATTTGGATTTTTATCTCAAAATTGTTTTAGCTAGTTTTCCTGTAGGTTTATTTGGTTTTTTTTTAAACAAAATCATCAATTTTTTTTTAAATCAACCACTTATAGTTTCTTTATCTCTTTTGATAGGAGGATTAGTAATTGTGAAAGTCGAAATGCTTTATGAAAACAATTTTTATAATAGAAAAAATAATAATAGTATTACTTACTCAAAAGCTTTTGTTATTGGATTATTTCAATGTATATCTTTAATACCAGGAGTATCTAGAAGTGCAACTATCATTGTTGCTTGTATGATACAAAATGTGAATAAAATAAAAGCTATTGAATTTTCTTTTTTCTTATCTATACCTGTTATTGGAATTGCTACATGTAAAAAACTATTCGACTATTATTTTCAATTAAATTTTTTCACTTTGAAAGATTTAGAGTTATTGTTATTAGGAAATATAGTATCTTTTGTTACTGGAATAATAGCGATCAAATGTTTCATAAAATATTTAAAAAATTTTAAATTATTCGGATACTATAGAATTGTTTTAGGAGTTTTTTTTATTATTTATTGTACATTTTTTAAAAATGGAAAACTGTTGTTAGTTTAATATATATGAGGAAAAAATAAAAAATAAATAAAAATGAGATATATTAGGCATTTTAGATTCGGTTTTTTTATTTTTACAGATTTATACGAAAAAAAGAATTGAAAATTTTAAAAATTGTTCTTATACAAAATTTAGGATTTTCATGTTACTTGTTAGATTAACTTTTATATTTTTTTTTGTACCATGTATGAAATTTTATTTTGTGTTCTTCCTTAGTTAACCCCCCTTTCCTAACTCCTTCTAATAAATGTTTTTCCAATAAAACACCGTTTTTAGAAAAAATAGATTTTACCGTATCGGTAGGTTGTGCCCCTTTCATTAACCAATATACAGAATTTTGTATTTTTAAGACAGTTGAAGGAGGATCCGTATGAGGATTATAAGTACCTAATTTTTCAATAAATTTACCATCTCTAGGAGAACGAGAATCGGCTACTACTATATGATAAATAGGTTTATGTTTTTTTCCAATTTTTTTTAAACGAATTTTTACGGACATAATTTTATTAATTTATATTGAACCATTTTATGATCTTTTTTTATAGGATAGATAAGTAGTCCAAAATTAGATATAATTATCATGTTTTTGAAAAAAAAATGATATATATTTACATTTTCCCGTAAGACCCGTTGTGTAACGGTAGCACAGCAGATTTTGGTTCTGTTAGTTGGGGTTCGAGTCCCTGCGGGTCTGTTATATAATGTTAATATTGGATTGATTTGGTTTCTTTATAGAAAAAATGAGTATTGGAATGAAAATAAAAAAAGAAAAAGTTTTATTAATAGCTTTTTTAAGTGTTTTAACATATGTCTTTATTCATTTATCAAAATCTTTATTAGGATTAGATAAATTTTATCTTTGTATACTAAGATGTTTCGTGATATCAATTTTCATATTGTATTCTTTTATGAAAAAAGATTTAACTACTTGGATTTTATTATCTATTATTATAGGAATAGAAATCGGATTAGATCTTCCCAAAATCGCTGTAGAACTCAGATTTTTATCTCAAATATTTTTAAAATTAATCAAGACAATCATTGCTCCAATATTGTTTTCAACTTTAGTAGTTGGAATAGCAAGTCATTCTAATATTAAGCAATTAGGGAGCATGGGATGGAAATCCCTATTATATTTTGAAGTGGTAACAACTTTAGCTTTGTTTATTGGTCTTATTGCAATTAATATATCTCAAGCTGGGGTAGGCATTGTAATGCCTTTAGGAATTACAGATCAACAATTACCAAAAGTAGAAAGTAGATCTTGGCAAGATACAATTCTTCATGTATTTCCGGAAAATTTTATAAAATCCATATATCATGGAGATGTACTACCAATAGTAGTATTTTCCGTTATATTTGGAATATCCATGGTTTTTTTAGAAGATAAAAAACGAGGTCCTATATTATTGTTTGCAGAAAGTCTTTCAGAAATCATGTTTAAATTTACCAAAATTATTATGTATTTTGCTCCTATAGGAGTCGGATCTGCTATTGCTTATACAGTAGGACATATGGGATTGGATATTTTATATAATTTATTTCAATTGTTATTGACTCTTTATGTTGCTTTACTGATTTTTTTGATAATTGTTTTATTTCCTATTCTTTTGTGGATTAAAGTTCCTTTAAAAGGTTTTGTAAAAGCATTAACTGAACCCGTATCACTTGCGTTTGCAACTACAAGTTCAGAATCCGCTTTGCCTCTACTTATGGAAAATTTAGAAAAATTAGGTATTCCCAGAAAAATTATAGCTTTTGTGATTCCTACGGGTTATAGTTTTAACTTAGATGGGACTACTCTTTATTTATCTTTAGCAACTGTTTTTGTCGCACAAGCTTCTGGAATTCCTTTGAGTTTTAGTCAACAGATCCTTATAGGACTTACGTTGATTTTGACTAGTAAAGGAGTGGCTGGAGTTCCTAGAGCATCTTTAGTCATTCTTTTAGCTACTGTGTCTTCTTTTGGATTGCCAAATTGGCCTATATTAGCCATTATAGGAATAGATGAGTTAATGGATATGGCTAGAACTACCGTAAATGTTATAGGAAATGGATTAGCAAGTTGTGTTATAGCTCGTTCTGAAGGAGAATTGGATGAAAAAAAAATGTTAGATTATATTAATAAAAAATAAAAAAAGTAAATCAAATAAAAATAATTCTTAATTGAATTTTGAAAAAAAATTTTTTTTCTATAAAAAAAAACAATTTTCTATAGCCAAAAATGGGGTGGTCACAAGCAAAAGTCATTCCAATATTGCTCTAATTAAATACTGGGGAAAACAGAATAATAAAATTCAAATTCCGTTGAATTCTTCTATTAGTTATTCTTTAGGAAAAGTATATACCGTTACACGATTAATTTATCAAGAGAAAAAAAATAAAAAATTATCTATAAGAATTTTTTTTTCAGGAAAAGAAAAAACTAGTTTTCTTCCAAAAATTTTAGAATTTTTTCATAGGATTTCATTTTATTGTTCCTATTTACGGAATTGGAATTTTATTATAGAAACCTATAATAATTTTCCACATAGTAGTGGGATAGCTTCTTCTGCTTCTTCCATGAGTGCTTTAGCATTATGTATCATGAAAATAGAAAAAGAATTAGTTTCCTCTTTAAAAGAAGATTTTTTTTTCGAAAAAGCTTCTTTTTTAGCCAGATTAGGTTCTGGAAGTGCTTGTAGGTCCATTTATCCTGGACTTGTTGTTTGGGGTTATCATAAATCTATAAAAGGAAGTAATAATCTTTATGCTATACCATATCCATATGAAGTACATTCCATTTTTACAAAAATAGAAAATACTATTTTAATCATAGATGATAATCCTAAAAAAATATTGAGTTCAAAAGGACATCAATTAATGAATAATCATCCTTATGCTAGAGAAAGATTGAAATGTGCTAATCAAAATATGAATAGACTTATATCTATATTAAAAATAGGAGATTTTAAAAAATTTGGAGAATTAATAGAACATGAAGCTTTAACTCTTCATGCTATGATCATGACCTCTTATCCCTATTTTTTATGGATGAAACCAAATACTCTGAACGTAATTCAAACGGTATGGGATTTTAGAAAACATAGCAATAAGAATATCTATTTTACATTAGATGCCGGTGCCAATGTTCATCTTTTATATCCTATTCAAGAAAAAAAATTCATCCTAAAATGGATATATAGTGATTTATTTTTTTTTTGCAAAAAAATTATAGAGAGTTTTTGTTGGTAGAATTTAATTATATTTGTGTTTTCATTTTGGTGGACGTAGCTCAGTTGGTTTAGAGCATCAGATTGTGGTTCTGAGGGTCGCCGGTTCGAATCCGGTCGTCCACCCCAATGATTTTTAATTATTATTTGTTCTATATAATTAATTTAATACCTTCTTGATTCTTGTAAAGGCTTCTATGATTTTATTATCTGATGAAGCATAAGAAATTCGTATACATTCATTATTTCCAAAAGCATTTCCACTAACAGTAGCTACTTTAGCTTTTTCAAGTAAAAATTCAGAAAATTCATGTGAATTATGAATCGTTTTTCCATGTAATTTTTTTCCAAAAAAATCTGAAATTTTTGGAAAAATGTAAAAAGCTCCATTCGGTTTATAAAATTGAAGTCCATTAATTTCTTTTATCATTTCCAAAACTAAATCTCTCCTTTTTTTAAATTCTTTAATCATATATTCTATTTTATTGGGATGAGTTGATAATGCAGTAATAGCCGCTATCTGCGCAATAGAATTGGCACAAGATGTCATTTGTCCTTGTATTTTTTCACAAGATTGAGCAATCCATTCTGGAGCTCCTATATATCCAATTCTCCAACCTGTCATTGAAAAAGCCTTGGATAATCCATTTACTGTGATTACTTGATGATAAATATCAGAAAATCCAGCAATACTAGTATGTTTTCCTGAATAACAGATGTGTTCATAGATTTCATCAGAAAGAATCATAATTTTTGGATATTTTTTAATAATTTCAGATAAATCTTTTAATTCTTTATAAGAATAAATACTTCCGGTAGGATTACAAGGAGTACTGAAAATAAATAATTTTGTTTTAGATGTAATAGCGTTTTCTAATTGTTCTGGATTAATCTTAAAATTTTTATCCATAAATGTTGGAATTATAACAGGACAAGATTCACAAATATTTACCATTTGTAAATAACTAACCCAATAAGGAGCAGGAATAATCACTTCGTCATCCTTATTCAACAAAGATAAAAGAACATTCATTATAGCTTGTTTTGCTCCATTAGAAACTACAATTTGAGAAGGTGTATACTGTAAATAATTATCACGGTAGAATTTTTCACATATTACTTTTTTTAGTTCTAAATATCCGGATACGGGAGTATAATGGTGATATCCTTCATCTATAGCTTTTTTTGCAGCGGATAAAACAAAATTAGGAGGATTAAAATCAGGTTCACCTAAACTCAAATTTATAACATCATAACCTTTATTTTTTAATTCTCTTGCTTTAGATGACATAGCTATAGTTTGTGAATAAGAAAGGTTCTGTAACCGAAGGGATAATTTATTTTTCATATAAAAAATAATATTTATTGGAATTCATTATTTGAAATGATTACAAATCTAAATAAATTTACAACCAAATTTATTTATCCATTAATAAATAATAATATGGAATTAATTAAAAAATATTTTCCAAATCTATTGAATGAACAAATCTATAAATTATCTTCTTTAAAAAATTTATATGCATATTGGAATTCATATGTAAATCTAGTTTCTAGAAAAACATTTCATGATTTTTATCAACAACACGTCCTTTTTTGTTTAGGAATTGCTAAAGTATTTTCTTTTTATCCTGGATCATGTGTTATGGATTTAGGAACAGGAGGGGGGTTTCCTGGAATTCCTTTATCCATAGTTTTTCCCCATACAAAATTTATATTAGTGGATTCTATTAGAAAAAAAATTAAAATTATAGAAAAAATTATATATCATCTTCATTTAAAAAATACATATCCTATTTGGATACGTGCAGAAAAATTAGAAAATAAATTTGATTTTGTAGTTACTAGAGCAGTAAATAAAATAGATATCATCCATAATTGGATAAAAGATAAATTTAAATATAAATCCAATTCTAGAATCCAAAATGGAGCTTTATATATAAAAGGAGGAAATCTTTATGATGAATTAAAAAAATTTCCTCATGCAGTAGCATATCCTTTAAATCATTATTTTAAAGAACCATTTTTTATCAAAAAAAAAGTGATTTGGATTTCCAATATTTAATTAATTAATAATAGAAACTGATTAAAATTATAAAATGAATCCTAAAAAAATTTTTTTAGAAAAAGTAAAACAAAAAGGAGGATGGGTAAATGCTCATTCTCATTTAGATAGGGCATATACTCTTACAAAAAAAAATTTCAAATATTCTTATTTTCCTCTTAAAAAAAAATGGTATCTAGTTGATGAAATGAAATATTTAGCTACAGAAGAGGAGATTTATATACGTATGGAAAAAGCTTTAGAATATTTTTTAATGCAAGGGACACAAGCTTTATGTTCTTTTATTGATGTTGATGAAATTATTGAAGATAGAGCCTTAAAAGCCGCTAAGAAATTGAAAAATAATTATGGAAATTCTATTCGTATTTGTTTTGCTAATCAAGTACTTAAAGGAGTATTGGATAAAAAGTCAAAATATTGGTTCGACCAATCTATAGAATTTGTAGATATTATTGGTGGATTACCCGCTACAGATCCTGGAAAAGAAGATGAACATATAGATGTTTTATTCCAAACAGCTAAAAAAAAAGGAAAAATTCTACATGTACATGTAGATCAATTTAATACTAGTGAGGAAAAAGAAACTGAAAAATTAGCAAAAAAAACAATTGAACATGGAATGCAAGGAAAGGTAGTAGCTATTCATAGTGTTTCTTTAGCGGCACATGATAGAGATTATCGCTATAAAATATATAAATTAATGAGGAAAGCAGGTTTAATGGTAATATCTTGTCCCATTGCTTGGATTGATCATACTAGAAGTGAACGTTTAACTCCTAGCCATAATTCTATCACTCCAGTAGATGAAATGGTTCCTGAAGGAATTATAGTAGCTTTTGGAACAGATAACATTTGTGATATATATAAACCTTTTTCTGATGGAAATTTATGGATAGAACTAAGAGTGATGTTGGAAGCGTGTCATTATTATGATATAGATCATTTAGTAAAAATTTCTACAATAAATGGATTAAAAGTATTAGGATTATTAGAGAAATAATTTATTTTTTTCCTTTTTTTTCTGGACGCATTTGTGGAAAAAGTAAAACTTCTTGAATTGATTTTTTTTGAGTTAGTAACATTACTAAACGATCTATTCCAATTCCAACTCCTGCGGTAGGAGGCATACCGAATTCTAAAGCACGTATGAAATCTACATCAATAGATATTGATTCGTCTTTTATATTTTTTTCGGACACCTTTATTTGTTCTCGTAAACGATCGAGTTGATCGATGGGGTCATTAAGTTCTGAATAAGCATTAGCAATTTCTTTACCATTGATAATAAGTTCAAATCGTTCTGATAAATTTTCTTTATAACGGTGTCTCTTTGTTAAAGGACTCATTTCTACAGGATGATCAATAATAAAAGTAGGATTTATATAATTTTTTTCGCATTTTTCTTCAAAAATATTCTCAATAAGCTTAGCTCTACTCATTTTTATATTTTCTTCTATATGCAATTTTTGACAAATTTTTCTTAAATCTTCCTTTTTCATCTTTTTAAGATCAAAACCGGTATATTTCTTAATAGAATCCAATATAGGGATACGAGGAAAAGGAGTTTTAAAACTAATATGATAATTTTCTTCTTTTTGAAATTTATTAAAGATACATTTAACCAATTTTTCTGTAAAATTCATCATCCAATAATAATCTTTATAAGCGACATAAAGTTCTAATACAGTAAATTCTGGATTATGAATACGATCCATTCCCTCATTTCTGAAATTTCTAGAAAATTCATATACACCATGAAATCCACCAACAATCAATCTTTTCAAATAAAGTTCATTAGATATCCGTAAATACAATGGAATTCCAAGTGTATTATGATATGTTTCAAAAGGACGAGCTATAGCTCCTCCAGGAATGGGTTGTAAAACAGGAGTATCTACTTCTATATATCCTTTTTTATCCAAAAAAGATCTTATTTTTTGTATGATACGAGTTCGTTTTAAAAAAAATTCTTTTACATGATCATTAACAATGAGATCTACATAACGCATACGATAACGTTGTTCTGTATTGGAAAAAGCGTCATATATTTTTTTATTTTTTTTATCCATTTTTACTTGTGGTAAAGGACGAATAGATTTGGATAATAGAGTAATATGATGAACATGTATAGTCATTTCATTCATTTTTGTCTTAAATAAAAATCCTTTTATTCCAATAATGTCTCCTATATCTATAAGTTTTTTTAAAAATATATTGTAAGTATCCTCTTTTTTCATATTCAAAGATGAAAACAAATGATCTTGAGTAAAGTATATTTGCATTCTCCCCGTATGATCTTTAATTTCTCCAAAAGAAGCTTTTCCTAAAACTCGTAAACGCATTAACCGTCCAGCTATGCTTATAGTTTCTTTTTCCGTAAAATTTTTTTGTATATTACAAATAGTATTCGTTACAACATATTCTTCAGATGGATAAGGATTGATTCCCAATAATTTTAGTTGATCCAATTTTTTTCTTCGTTGAATTTGTTGTTCTGATAAATCGCTTACAGACTGATTTTTGTGGATGTTCTCCATACGAAACGAACGAATTGAATAAAACGAAAGGATAAAGGTACATTTGTTTTTTTTTATTATGGAAATTTTTCAAAAACTATGAAAAAAAAAATACTTTTTTTCGAAGATTTAGGAAAAAAAGAATATCAAGAAACTTGGAAATATCAGAAAAGATTATTTGATGAAATTATACGAAAAAAAATAAATGGTATTTCTGATGAAAAAGCAGGATATTTTCTGTTAGTAGAACATCCTCATGTATATACTATAGGAAAGAATGGAAAAAAAGATAAACATTTATTAGTTTCATTAGATTTTTTAAAAAAAATAGATATTTCTTTTTATCAAACAGATAGAGGAGGACAGATTACTTACCATGGCCCTGGACAGTTGATAGGATATCCCATTTTAAATATGGATTATTTTTTTACGGATATTCATAGATATCTTCGTCTTTTAGAAGAAGTAATTATCCATTTTTTATGGAAAAATTATAAAATTAAGGGAGAACGGAAAAAAGGAAAAACAGGTATTTGGTTTAATGTAAAAAACGGAAAATCCAGAAAAATATGTGCAATAGGTATTAGAATGAGTCGTTGGGTAACGATGCATGGATTTGCTTTAAATGTAAATACAGATTTACAGTATTTTAATCATATTATTCCTTGTGGAATTTATAATCAAGAAGTGACTTCTTTAAAAAAAGAATTGAAAAAAAATGATATTTCTTTTCAAGAGGTAAAACATATGGTAAAAAAATCTTTTCAAGAAATTTTTGATGTAGAATTTGTAAACATGCCAAAATTTTAATTAATTATTTATTGGTTCTGCAATCATGATTCCATCCTTATCATCTACTTTTGTAATTAATACATCTTGTAATGTATTTTCATAAAAGATAGAAGATGAATTTAATGGTATCTTAGTTCGAATATAATTTTCTGTATATCCATATAAATATTTTTTATGGTTTCCCGAATTTTTTTCGAATAAAACGGTTTTTTTAGTATTAATTTGCTTTTGACAAAAAAAACGATATTTTTTATTTGAAAGCCCTCTCAAAATTTGATTACGTTTCCATTGGATTTTTTTAGATATATTTTCCTGTATCATCATACTGGATTTTGTATTGGGTCTAGTAGAATAGGAAAATATATGTAAAGATGAAATTTCTAATTTTTTCAAAAAATGATAAGTTTCCAAAAAATGTTTGTGTTTTTCCCCAGGAAAACCAACAATAATATCTGAACCTATATAAGCATATGGCATTAAAGATCGAATTTTTTTTACTTTTTCTTGATAAAGTTCTCGTCTGTAACGTCTATGCATTTTCATTAAAATCTTATTACTTCCAGATTGTAAAGGGATATGAAAATGAGGAACAAAATGTTTGCTTTTAGATAAAAAATCGATACATTCATTTTGAAGCAAATTAGGCTCTATAGAGGATAAACGAATTCTTACTTTTTCTTGTATTTGATCTATAGCTTCTATTAAATCAAAAAATCGTAAATTTTTTCCGTATATATTTTTTTCACCATAGTCTCCTATATTTACTCCTGTCAACACAATCTCTTTTACCCCTTTGGTAAAAAGAAATCTAATATTTTTCAATATATTTTTTATACTCTCGGAACGAGAAGGCCCTCTTGACATAGGGATGATGCAATAACTGCACTTATAATCACATCCATCCTGTATTTTTAAAAAGGAACGGGTTCTATCTCCAACAGAAAACGATGAAAAATAAGTTTTTTTAGAGATAATTTTTGCATAATATTTTTGTTTCAAAAACAATCCTCGATTAAGATAATCTACAATTTTAAATTTTTCTTCATAACCTAAAACAAGGTCTATTCCTGTAATAGAAGATACTTTTTTAGGATTAAATTGAGCATAACATCCTATTGCTACAATAAAAGCTTTTGAATTTATCTTCATAGTAGAACGTACAATATGCTGAAATTCAATTTCAGCATTTTTTGTAACAGAACAACTATTTATCACATAAATATCCGCATAACTTTTGAAAGGAACTTGTTGATAATCTAAAATAGAAAATTTTCTTGCTATGGTAGAAGTCTCTGCGTAATTAAGTTTACAGCCCATGGTATAAAATGCTACTTTTTTTCTCACCATTTCTTTTTATCTATTTTTTATTTGATCAGATACAGATATATTTTTCTATCCTAATCAACCTAACTTAAGATGAAAAATAATCTTCAATTCCACTATGGTTAGCTCTTAACGCTTTTTTCCCTTTTTTCCAATTTGCAGGACATACCTCTCCACTTTTTTCGTGATATTGAAGAGAATCTATCATACGAATAGCTTCATGTACATTTCTACCTAAAGGTAGATCATTAATTAAAAGATGTCTAATGATTCCTTCTTGATCTATTAAAAATAATCCTCTATAAGCAATCAATTCTCCCGTAGCTTTCCATTCTTCATCATTATTATTGAAAATCCAATTTCCAGACAATACTCCATAATTATGAGATATAGTCTTATTGATATCAGAAACAATAGGATAAGTTACTCCATGGATACCCCCTTTTTCTTTTGGCATCTGCAGCCAAGTCCAATGAGATTGTTCTGTATCCGTAGATATAGCAATAATTTGTACATTTCTCATTTCAAAATCCTGAATTTTTTCTTGAAATGCATATATCTCTGTAGGACAAACAAAAGTAAAATCTTTAGGGTAAAAAAAAAGTAGAACATACTTCCTTCCTTTAAATTGTTCCAAAGTAAAATTGGAGACAATATCTTTTCCATTTAATACCGCATTAGCCGTAAAATTTGGCGCTTTTTTTGATATTAACGTATTCATTGTTTTTCATGTTTATATGCACGAATTTACCAAAACTTAAAAAAATAAAAAAATAATTTTTTCTGTAAAAAAAAGAATCACACATATCTATGTAACTTTTTATGAAGTTCATTTTTTATATTTGTTAAATGCATAATTTTTTTTATGAAAGATTTTTTATCCTTATTTTTTTTTAGATCATTCTTGTAATGCATGATTTCTTTTTGAATCAATTTAGAAATAAATAAGGATTTACATCTCAATAAAACATCATTAATGTATTGATTCATCCTCTCTTTTTTGGAAGGAATTTGTATTCCTTTTTTATCCCATTTAGATAATGAATAATAAAATTTTGGTTTTTTTTTATCCAAAAATTGAGATAAATTTTTTTTTTTGCTTTGTAAGCAAATTTGATAGAAAATATCTTGATTTTTTTTCAAAGAAAAACGGAAATTCCAGTATTTAAAAATACGCAATACTTCTTCTAAAATTGTTGTATTGTTTTTTCTTTTTATGATTTGATTTCCATGATTTAAAATTAACTGAATCAATTCTTCTTCAATAAGAAGAAAAGTATTTTTTTTTAAAAAAAACGTTGATTCTTTCTTAACTTGAACTGTACTAGATTTCTGTACGTATTTTTCGTTGATTTCTTTCAATTCAGAAATCAAAATTTTTTTACGAATATTTAGTACTTTGGAAGCTTCTTGTAGGTATAATTCCTTTTGAAGAGCATTGGGAATTTTTGAAATACTATTCAAAATGTTTTTCACTAAAAATGATTTTTTTATGGGATCATTTTTATGAAATTTTTCATATATTTTTTGCTTAAAAGAAATAAAGTTGTAACTATTTTTTGCTACAAAATCTCTAAATTGAGAAAAAGAATATTTTTTGGATATCAAATCTGGATCTTCTCCATTAGAAATAAATAATATACGTAAATTTATTCCTTGTTCTAGCATCATATTAATTCCTCTTAAAGAGGCTTTAATCCCAGAACGATCTCCATCATAAAAAAGAACAATATTTTTTGTAAATTTTTTGATCAATAGTATTTGAGATACGGTAAGTGAAATACCAGAAGAAGAAACGACATTCTTAATTCCATACTGATGTAAAGAAATAACATCTGTATATCCTTCTACTAAATAACAAAAATTTTCTTTTAGAATATTTTTTTTAGCTTGAAACAAGCCATACAAAATTTTACTTTTTTGAAAGATATTGCTTTCTGATGAATTGACATATTTATATTTAGTGGAAGATATAGTATCAATATTCCTACCTCCAAAACCTATAACTTTTCCTGATAAATTATGTATTGGAAACATTACACGTTGACGAAAACAATCAAAAAAATAATTGGATTTTTTAAAAACCGTTATTCCTGATTTTTTTATATCCCGTATTTTAAATCCTTGTTTTAATACGCTTATCGTAAGTAATTTCCAAGAAATCGGTGCATAACCCAATTCGAATTTTTGAATAATTTTTATATTAAACCCCCTTTTATGAATAAAATAATTCAATCCATTTTTTTGTCCTTCTTTTGTATAATGTAATTGATAAATAAAAAAACGTTTTGCATAATCTTGTATTAAGTATAATTTTTCATATTCTTTTTCTTTTTCTTGATTATTATTATTTATATCATCAATTTTGATATCATATTTCTTAGCAAGAAAACGTAATGATTCCTCATAAGTAAAACGTTCATGTTCCATAAGAAAAGTTATAAGATTACCTCCTTTTCCAGAGCTAAAATCTTTCCATATTTTTTTTGTAGAAGAAACTATAAAAGAAGGTATTTTTTCATTAGAAAAAGGACTTAATCCTCTATAATTAACCCCGCTTTTTTTTAATTCTACAAAATTTCCAATCACATCTTCTATACAAGAAACAGAAAGTATTTTTTTTATAGTTTCTTTAGAGATCATAATAATATTTAATATCCTAATTTCATTCTATGAATAATTTCTTTTGGATTAGAATCCGAAAAAATAGTAGTTCCTACCACTAATATATCTGCTCCATTTTGAAATAATAAAGAAGAATTTTCTAAATTTATTCCTCCATCTACTTCTATAAGAGCGGAAGAATCTGTTTTTAAGATTAAATTCTTAATATCTTCTAATTTTTGATATGTTTTTTGAATGAATTTTTGTCCGCTATAACCAGGGTTTACACTCATCAATAAAACAAAATCTATATCATTGATAATATCTTGTAAAAGAAAAACTGGAGTATGTGGATTCACAGCTACACCTACTTTCATTCCATTTTTTTTAATAGAAAAAATTGTTTTGTTTAAATGAATGCAAGCTTCATAATGAATATGTAAATGATCAGCTCCACAAGCTTTTAACTGTTCTATATATTGTTCCGGTTGCAATATCATTAAATGTACATCCATAGGTTTATGTGCATATTTTTTTACATATTTGGTAAATAAAAACCCAAAAGAAATATTGGAAACAAAAGAAGAATCCATTATATCTATATGAAACCAGTCTGCCTCACTTTTATTCAACATTTCTATATCACGATATAAAAAAGCTAAATTGGATGAAAGTAAGGATGGAGCTATAATTTTTCTCATATTTTTATTAAAATTATTAAAAGTAAACTAAGATTAGTTAGTTATTAAAATTTTTATAATAAGTCTATTTGGATCTTGATTTTATGAAATCATAGTTTCACTAATTCCAGTATGAGAAAAACCTCCATCATGATATAAATTCTGCATGGTTACTTTTCTTGTTAAATCTGAAAAAAGTGTAATTATATAATTAGCGCAATCTTGTGCGGAAGCATTTCCTAACGGAGATATTTTGTCAGATAATGTTAAAAGTTGATCAAATCCTTTAATTGCTTTTGCTGCTCGTGTGATACTAGGAGACTGTGATACAGTATTGACCCTTACTTTTTCTTTGATTCCCCAATGATAACCAAAATTACGTGTTATACTTTCTAAATAAGATTTATAATCTGACATATCACCATAATGTGGAAAAATTCGTTGAGAAGCAATATATGTTATAGCCACAATAGAACCCCATTTATTCATCGCTTTTTTATTCCAAGCTGTTTGCATAATCTTATGAAAAGATACAGCAGATATTTCCCATCCTTTTCTCAGAAATTCATAATTTAAAGAAGGGTAAGTTAAACCTTTCCGTATATTTATGGACATAGCTATGGAATGTAATAAAAAATCTATTTTTCCTCCAAAATGATCTAATGTTTTTTCAAATAAAATATTTAGATCTTGTATGGAAGTGGCATCTGCTGGAATTAGAATAGATTTCGTTTTATGAGATAATTCATAAATTTTGCCTATTCTTAAAGAGATAGGAGTGTTGGTTAATACAAAAGACGCTTTTTCTTCATAAGCACGTTCTGCTACTTTCCAAGCAATAGAATTTTCATCTAAAGCTCCAAATATAATTCCTTTTTTTCCTTTTAGTAGATTGTAAGACATAGTTAAAATTTTTAACTAAAAATACCTATTTTTTGAAATATGAAATATATCCTTTATAATGGATAAATAATCCAATTTTTCCCATGTGAAGAGTTCTACTTTTTGTTTTTTTTGTTTTCCTTCTATATCCAAGAAATACTTATCTACTTTTTTTGGCGTCCTTCCCATATGTCCATATACGGATGTTTCTTCATACATTGGCTGGCGTAATTTTAATCTTTTTTCTATAGCATAAGGACGTAAATCAAAAATTTTTTTTACATTCAACGCTATGTTTTCATTATCTATTTTTGATTTACCATAAGTATTAACGAAAATTCCTATAGGAGCTGAAATTCCTGCCGCATAAGCTATTTGTATTAACAATTCATCTGAAATTCCTGATGCTACTAAGTTTTTTGCTATATGTCTAGCAGCATAAGCTCCAGCTCTATCCATTTTAGATGGGTCTTTTCCAGAAAAAGCCCCTCCTCCATGAGATCCTCTTCCTCCATAAGTATCTACTATAATCTTTCTTCCAGTAACCCCAGTATCCCCATGAGGTCCTCCTGTAACAAATTTTCCTGTTGAATTAATATAATATTTTGTTTTATCCGTAAATAATTTTTTACCATTTTTTATATTATTCATTACTCTTGGTATAAGAATATTCTTGATATCATCAACTATACGTTTATGCATTCTTTCTTTCGTATCAAATTCATCATGTTGAGTTGAAATAACAATAGTATGAATATGTACTGGGATATTATCGTTAGAATATTTTAAAGTTACTTGAGATTTTGCATCTGGACGTAAATAGGTCATTTTTTCTCCTTCATTTCTAAGAAATGAAAGTTCCCTTAATATATGATGTGAAATTTCTAATGATAGTGGCATATAATTTTCTGTTTCTTTTACAGCATAACCAAAAACAAAACATTGATCTCCAGATCCTTGTTCTTCTTTTTTTGATTTTTGAATTCCTTCCAATAGATCCAAAGATTGTTCTTGAATAGAAGAAAGAACTCCACAAGAATCTGCATTGAATCTATATTCATTTTTATTATATCCTATTTTTCTGAGAATAGCGCGAGCTATTTTTTGAACATTAACCCAAGTCTTAGAATTAACTTCTCCAGCTAATATGATTTGTCCCGTGGTGACTAAAGTTTCTATAGCGACTTTTGCATCTGGATCAAATGCTAAAAAATGATCTAATATAGAATCAGATATTTGATCTGAAATCTTATCAGGATGACCTTCTGAAACAGATTCGCTGGTAAATAAATAAGCCATTTTTAGGAAGGACTAATAAGTATATTTATTATTATTGGATTTGATTTTGAATTTTAACAGATTCTTGATGTAACAACTGAAAAAATTCTTCAAGAAATTTTTCAGAAATCCCTAATTTTTTACCAAAATTCATAGATTTTTTCATAATATCTTTCCATCTATTAGGTTGAAGGATAGCAATATCTGAAGATTTTTTCAATGTTCCTAATTTTTTTGAAATGTTCATTCTCTCTGCTAAAAGCGTAATAAGATTTTCATCTAGTTCATCGATTAAAATTCTGAAAGAATCTAATAAATGTTTTTGACTTTTTTGATCACATTTTTCGATATATGTTAATTGTTTTAACATTTCAAAAAGATTTTCTGGAGTGATTTGTTGTTTAGCATCGCTCCAAGCCTGATTAGGATCACAATGACTTTCTATCATTAATCCTTCATATTGAAAATGATAAGCTTTTTTTGCTATATCCAAAATTCCTTCTTTATTTCCACAAATATGTGAAGGATCACATAGAATAGGAATTTTAGGAAGAAGCCTCCTAAAATTTAATAAAAGATTCCAATTAGGTTGATTACGATATCTTGAATTTTTATAGGTGTAGAAACCACGGTGTATGACGCCTAATTTTCTAATTCCTTTCCCCGATAAACGTTCTAAAGCTCCTATCCATAATTCTATATCAGGATGAATTGGGTTTTTCACTAAAATAATTTTATTATTTTCTTCTTCCAAAGCATCCGCTATTTCTTGAATGATAAAAGGACTCGACGTGCTCCTAGCTCCTATCCAAAGGATATCTATTCCAAAAGAAATGGCTAATTTTACATGTTCTGCATTTGCTATCTCTGTAGCTACCATTAATCCCGTACTCTTTTTAACTTTACGTAGCCATTCTAACCCCTCCTTTCCAACTCCTTCAAAATTATTGGGTTTTGTTCTAGGTTTCCATATTCCAGCTCTAAATCCTTGAACATAGGAAGAATTCAATCTTTTGGCTGTTTCTAATATTTGTCGTTCACTTTCTGCACTACAAGGACCAGATATAATGAAAGGATGATTCCATGCATCAATCCAAGTTCTGTCGATATTATTATTTAATTTATCCATCACAATACATCTAATTTACACATATTTTTTATCTTTTATGTCGTTTGCTTTTTTCATATATTGATCTATTTTATAAAGTTTTTGGTCTATTAAATGATTACGAAATTTATTTAAACAATCAATATAAAAATCTATAGATTGAATCAGATTTTCTTTATTCGAAATAAAAATAGGTAACCATGTTTCAGGCTTACTTTTCGCTAAACGTGTAGTTGAATCTAATCCACTTCCCATCATATTATGAAAAAATTTTTTTTTATTTTTAAATTTTTTTAAAACTGTATTAGCTAAAGCGAAGGAAACTACATGAGGTAAATGAGAGATATAAGCAATATATAAATCATGTTCTTGAGAAGTCATATAAATCATACGCATTTTCATCATAGAATAGATTTTATTAACAACCGATATTGCATCTGGAGCACTAAATTCAGAATCACAAATAATGCATTTTTTTTGATAAAACAAATCAGAATCAGCTGAAATAGGTCCAGAATTTTCAATTCCTGCAATCGGATGTGTCGCTACAAAACGATTTCTTTTAGGATGAGAAGAAATCCTATTACAAATAGGATATTTTGTAGATCCAGTGTCTAAAATGACTGTATCCGTACTGATTTTATTCAAAATACTTGGAAGTATTTTTTCTATTCCATCTACAGGAATAGATAAAACAATAACTGAAGATTGCAAGATAAGATCTTGTAAAGGAATTATCTCATCTACGATTCCAAGTTTTACAGCATGTAAAGCATTTTCTTGATTAGAATCTGTTCCTATAAATCTATCTCCAAAATTTGATTTTTTCAATCCTAAACCAATAGACCCTCCAATCAATCCTAATCCTATTATTCCAATGATATTCATGAAAAAATTCTATTTTTTGCCTCTTCCAAAATATTTATTGGACAACACATAGAAAACCTTACATATCCTTTCCCATTATGACCAAACACTCTTCCAGGTGTCACAAATATGTGATAATTTTTTAGGAACTGTTCTGACCATATTTGATCATTATTTTCTGAGTCAGTTATTTTTGCCCAAACAAATATTCCAGAACTATTTTTTTCATATTTTAAATTGAAAAAATCACATATATCCCATAGAATTTTTCTTCGTTTAAAATATTCTATATTAAGGCCTTCAATCCATTTTAAATCATGATTCATGGCTTCTATAGCTCCAATTTGGATGGGATAATACATACCAGAATCCATTTGACTTTTTATTTTCAATATATTATGAATAAATTTTTTTTTTCCTATGACCATTCCAACACGCCATCCAGGCATATTATAATTTTTACTTAGAGAATTCAATTCCAAAGCTATATCTTTAGCTCCTTTTATATTAAAAATACTGAAAGAACGTTCCTCATTCAATATCAAACTATAAGGATTATCATGAACGAGTAATACATGATTTTTTTTCGCAAAAAAAACAATTTTTTCTAATTCTTCAAAAGAAATCGTTGCCCCCGTAGGCATATGAGGGTAATTTATCCACATTATTTTTGCCTTTGATAATTTTTCCAAATTAGGAATCCAATTTTCATTTTCATAAAGATCATAATAAACGATTTTTGCTTCCAAAAGTTTTGATATAGAGGAATAAGTAGGATATCCAGGATCTGGAATTAAAACCTCGTCTCCTTTATCTAAATAAGACATACTTATATGCATAATTCCTTCTTTAGAACCCATTAATGGTAAAATTTCATTTTCAGGATCGACATCGACTTGATATACTTTTTTATACCAATTAGAAATAGCATTTCGTAATGCATCTATCCCAATGTAACTTTGATAAGTATTAGCATTCTTTAATTCTGACGCTTGTTTCATTTTTTGTATGACACCATATGGAGGAAAAAGATCAGGATTTCCAATTCCTAAATTAATGATATTCAATCCATTTTTTTTAAGATTTTTAATTTCCTTCATTTTTTCTGAAAAAAAATATTCCGATATTTGATGCGTTCTTTTTGCTTCTACAATCATTAGGATCTAATTCTACCATTTTTATATTCCCCCATAATAGACAATTGATAAAGACAAGGAATTTTTTGTATTTTTTTTTTCATTTTTTCATAATCTCTTATATTATTGAATATAATATCCACATAAAATGAATATTCCCAAGGTCTTTGTATAATAGGAATGGATTGTATTTTCGTCATGTTAATTCCAAGACTAGATATAAGACTCAATATCTGAGATAAACTACCAGTAGTATGCAATATATTAAATTTTAATGAAGCTTTATTGAAAGAATCATTCTTTTGTTTAGAATAATTTTTAATAATGAAAAATCTGGTAAAATTACTTTTAATAGTTTGTATATTATTAAAAATGATCTCCAGCCCATATTCTTGAGCTGCATTTTCAGACGCGATCGCGGCTAACCCTTTCTTTTTGTATATAGAAATATATTTAGCTGCCGAAGCTGTATCCGAATATTCGGATATTTTTATGTAAGGATGTGTTTCTATGAACGATTTACATTGTAAAATTGCCATATAATGAGAATATATCTCCTTAATATCTTCTATATTTTGTCCGGGATAAGCCATAAGATGATGTTGGATTAGCATATACACCTCTCCCACTATTTTTAGTTTATATTCAGATAAAAGACTGTAATTCGTCAATATTGTTCCCGCTATGGTATTTTCTATCGCCATAACTCCAATATCTACGTTAGATTCTGCAACAGAAACAGCCAATTCCCTAAAAGAAGAACATTCCATTAACTTATAATTACATCCTTCAAAATATTTGGAAACAGCTGCATGATGAAAACACCCTTTAACCCCTTGTATCGCTATTTTTTTCATGAAACAAAAAAAAAGATGGAAAACCCCATCAGTAGAGCGAAAAAATATGAAACAAATATAAAAAATTATTCTATTTTTTACAATTTTTTCACAATGAAAATGATCCAATATGAATAGACACACCAAAAAGAAGAAAACGGTTAACTTTATTTTTTTATATTTCTACTATTCTATTTTATTATGCAAAATAAAAAATCTTCTATAGGATGGAGGAATGAAAACAAACGCCCTTCTCTTTCGGAAGTTTTTTCTTCCGTTTCTGTTCCTAAACAAAAAGGAATATGGAAAAAACTTTTTGCTTTTACTGGTCCAGGTTTATTAATTGCTGTAGGATATATGGATCCAGGAAATTGGGCTACAGATATTTCTGGAGGGGCTCAATTTGGTTATATGCTTTTATCCGTTATTTTTATATCCAATTTTTTCGCTATTATTTTGCAATATTTGGCTTTAAAATTAGGAATTGTTTGTGAAAGAGATTTAGCACAAGCTTGTAGAGATCATTATTCACCCTTGATTAGTTTTCTATTATGGATTTTATGTGAAATAGCTATTGCAGCTTGTGATTTAGCTGAAATTATTGGTTCTGTATTAGCCTTAAAATTACTTTTCGGAATTCCTATGACATGGGGTGTATTAATTACAGTTATAGATGTTTTTATTATTCTATTTTTCCAATATAAAGGGTTTAGATATATTGAAAGTGTAGTAGCAGCTTTAATTTTTACAATTTTAATTTGTTTTAGTTTTGAAATTATTAGTTCAAAACCTGAAATTTTTCTCATATTAAAAGGAATTATTCCCAATCCTGAAATTATAAAAAATTCGCATTCTTTTTATATCTCTATAGGAATATTAGGAGCAACAGTCATGCCTCATAATCTCTATCTTCATTCCAGTATTATACAAACTAGAGATTACCCACGGACTATTGAAGGAAAAAAAATGGCTATAAAATATGCGACTATAGACAGTACCTTATCGTTGTCTTTAGCTTTTTTTATCAATGCATCGATATTAATCATATCGGCAGCTACTTTTCATAAAAGTGGATATACAGAAATTGCAGATATTATGGATGCACACAAACTTTTAATTCCTATATTAGGTTCTAGTCTATCTGGAATTTTTTTTGCATTAGCTTTACTAGCATCAGGTCAAAATTCAACATTAACTGGAACTCTAGCTGGACAAATAGTAATGGAAGGGTTTCTTAATATAAAATTTAAACCTTGGATTCGAAGATTAATAACGAGACTTATAGCTATTGTTCCTGCTATGATTGCCTCTATTGTTTATGGAGAAAAAGGAACAGCGAAATTATTAATAATTAGTCAAATTATTTTATCAATTCAACTAAGTTTTGCTATTGTTCCATTAGTTAACTTTACAGGCGATTCTAAAAAAATGGGGCCATTTGTCAATGGTGCGATTTTAAAAATATCATCTTGGTTGATTACCATCATCATAATATTTCTAAATTTATTTTTAATATATAATACTTTATTGGGAAGAAGATGATAATACTTCAAAATTTAACGTAAATTCTCGTTTTAGATGTAATCGTATTTTTGCCTGATGTCTTCCTATTGTTTTAATAACTTTATTTCCAGGAATTCTAATAAATCTTTTATCTATAAAAATTCCTTCTTTATTCAAAATTTTCATAAGGTATTGATTATTAATCGAACCAAAAAATTTTCCTCCTTTACCTACCTTTACTGGTATTTTAATAGTTAATTTTCTTAATTTATCTTCTATTTCTTTCGATTGTTTAATTAAAAAATGTTCTTTTTTCGAACGTTGTTTCAATATTTCATGAGTATTTTTTATAGTTCCAGGCAGTGCTAAAACAGCATATCCTTTAGGAATGAGATAGTTTCTAGCATAACCAGGTTTTACATCTAATTCATCATATTGAAACCCTAAATTTTCTATGTCTTTTTTTAGGAGAATTTTCATATTTATCTTAAATCATCTGTAACAAAAGGTAAAAGTCCAATTTGCCTACATCTTTTAATAGCTGCATTTAATTTATTCTGATACTTTTGTAAAGTACCTGTAATACGACGAGGTAAAATTTTTCCTTGTGCATTCAGAAATTTTATTAAAAACATAGGATCTTTATAATCTATATATTTAATATTATTTTTTTCAAAAAAACAATATTTTTTTTCTACTTTAGTTTCTATTTTTATAGGAGATAAATATCTTAATTCATTATCTACTGTTTTTTTTTCATGTTGATGGCTTTCCTCTAAAATCATAATTTTTCATCTTTTTTTAAAAATTTTTTCCTTCTTTTTTCAGCATATTCTATTCCATATTTATTTAATTTTACAGTTAAAAAACGTAAGATACGTTCATCTTGTCTTAATTTTAATTCCAAATCAGAAACTAAATTAGAATTTAACAAAAATTCAAATAAATGAAAACAACCGCTTTGTTTTTTTTGAATGGAATAAGCTAGTTTTTTTAAACCCCAATGTTCCTGATGGACGATTTTTCCTTTTTTTTTGATAATATAGTTTTCATATTCTTTTGCTGTTTTTTTTGCTTGCTCATCAGATAATATAGGAGTAATTACTATAATATTTTCATAATGTTTAAACATTGAATTTTTTTTACGAAAATGTAAATCTATATTTTTATGTTCTTTTTTCAAAAACATTCTAAATTTTTTCTTTAATTTGATTGATTAGTTTTTCTATCCGTTGCATGCTTTCTTTTTTTCCAATCATTTCAAAAATAATGAAAATATCAATTCCTTTTAGAAATCCCACTAAAGCTAAACGAAATAATTGCATGATTTGATGTTTATTTTTTGTTTTTTGAAATAAAAATTTCAAATTGAAAGACGTAAATGCATTGATTTTATATAATAAAATTTTAGCATTTTCCAATTGAGAAATAGTATTTTCATGACAAATTTTATTAAAAAAATGAACGTCATAAGAACTAGGAGAAATAAAAAAATAAAAAGAATGTTCCCATATTTCATGAATAAAATGAATCCGATTTATTGTTAAATAGATCACTTTCCATAAATAATCTTTTTTGCATAAAATAGAACGTGTTTTGATTTTTTCGAAAAGAAATGAAAATATTTTTTCTTTTTTTTCATTTAAATATTTTTTATTGAACCAATTTGCTTTTTTGATATCAAAAAAAACACCGGATTTCTTTATTTTTTCTAAAGAAAATAAATTTATTAATTCTTGTAAAGAAAAAACCTCCCTTTCGCCTCCAGGATTCCATCCTAATAAAGCTAACATATTCACAAATGCTTCTGGAAAATAACCTAATTCCCTATATCCTGGTATGATAGTTTTTGTTTTTGGATTTTTCCATTGTATAGGATATATAGGAAAATTAAAACTATCTGTATTTCTTTTACTAATTTTTCCTCTTCCATCATTTTTTAAAATCAAAGGTAAATGCGCAAAATGAGGAGGCGTCCACCCCAAAGATTTATATAACAATACATGCAAAGACATAGATGGAATCCATTCTTCTCCTCTAATTACATGAGTAATTTTCATTAAAAAATCATCTATTGTATTAGCTAAATGATAAGTAACTCCTCCATCCGATTTTAATAAAATTTTATCGTCTAAGTGATCTGTGTCAACTATTATATTTCCACGTATGATATCATACATTTTCAATTTTTTTCCAGGTTCTATTTTAAATCGAACGACATAAGAACAAGATCGTAATTTATCATGTAATTGTTCTTTTGTCATACTTAAAGAATTATTTAATTTCATTCTAATTCTAGAATTATAAGAAAAAGTTAACCCACGATGATTATATTCTTTTCTTTTTTTATCAAGATCTTGATCTGTATCAAAAGCATAATAAGCATTTCCTTTTTTTAATAATTTATTGATATATAAACGATAAATATTTATTCTTTTAGATTGATAATAAGGAAAATAAGGGCCTCCATATCCTACCCCTTCGTCAGGTTCTATGTGACACCATTTTAATGTTTCCAAAATATATGATTCAGAATTCTCAATAAATCTTTTTCTATCAGTATCTTCTATTCTCAAGATGAATTTTCCACCATGTTTTTTAGCGAAAAGATAATTATATAATGCTGTTCTGATTCCACCTAAATGAAGTGGTCCTGTAGGACTAGGAGCAAAACGAACTCTTACAGAATCTTGTTGTAACATAATTTATCAATTTTATTTTCCGATGCAAAATTTTGAAAAAATATTTTGGAGTATATCTTCACTTGTGATTTCTCCCGTTATCTCTCCTAAATACCGTAAAGCCTCTTTAATATATATTGAAATTAAATCTATCGAAAATCCTTTATGAAAAGCATGATGAGCCAATGATAGTTCTTTTAATGATAGTTTCAAAGCTTCATAATGTCTGTATTGTGTCACTACTATTTTTTGTTCTTTTAATTTATCTAAAAATAAAGAACTCAAAGCGTTAAGTACATTTTTAACTTCATGAGAATTTTTTGAAGAAATTTCAAAAAAATAAGGAATTTTTGACTTAAAATTTTCAATACCATGACAAAAAGATATATCTGATTTATTCGCTATAACAAAAATATTTTTTAATGGATATTTTTTATAAATTTTTTGAATATTATTACTAATCATTTTTTGTTCTTTTTTATTCGAAGAATCAAAAATATAGAATATGACTTGAGATTCTTCTATTTTTTTCATAGTTTTTTCCATTCCCATAACTTCTATAGGATCTTGGGTTTTTCTAATTCCAGCTGTATCCCAAAAATGAAAAAGAATTCCATTTAAAATTATCTCTCCTTTTACACAATCCCTGGTTGTTCCTTCTATATGAGATATAATGGAACGGTTTTCCTGAATTACCTGATTAAAAAAAGTAGATTTTCCTACATTAGGTTCTCCAATAATAACTACATAAATTCCTTTTTTTATAGCATTTCCTAACGAAAAAGATTCAATCAAATTTTTTAAGATCTCTTCTAGTTCTTGCAAAAAAGAAAAAAGATCTGATCTTTTAGAAAAAATTACATCCTCTTCATCAAAATCCAATTCCAATTCTAGTAAAGAGACAAAATCCAACAATTTTTTTCTTAAACACTTAATAGTATTAGATAATGTTCCTTTAATTTGTTGCAAAGAGATTTCATGATAGACTTTATTTTCAGATACAATCAAATCAGCGATTGCTTCCGCTTGTGATAAATCCAATTTTTTATTTATAAAAGCACGAAATGTAAATTCTCCAGGACGAGCTAAACGTATTCCTTTTCTAATCAGTAATTGCAAAATATGCTGTTGAATATAATAAGATCCATGACAAGAAATCTCTATCATATTCTCTCCTGTATAAGAAAAAGGAGATTTAAAAATAGAAACTAAAACTTGATCTAATAAATTATGATTTTCCGATACAATATATCCTAAATGAATCGTATGGGTCAATTGATTTTCCAGTTTTTTTCCAGGTTTAATAGAAATAAAAACATTTTCAACAGTAGATATAGATTTCTTTCCAGAAATACGAATAACGGAAACAGCACTATATCCAATAGGAGTTGCTAAAGCAGCAATGGTATCATCATCTAAATCTAACATAAAAAACGAAAAGATTATATATATATGTATTAATTTAAAATAAGTATTTTTTTGAAAATTTTCATTATTTTAATTTCATTTCATTAATATGGAATCTTTTGACAAATTTTACCGTATTTTTCAAAAAACTCTTCAAAATTTATATCCAGAACCTAAAGAATTAGAAAATATATTTTTTTTACTCACTACTCATATTTTTCAATGTGATAAAATAACTATATTATTACGATTAAGTAGAAAAGAACAAATTGATTTTGTTACTTACGATAAATTAATAAAAAAATTATGGGAATTAAAAAAAAATAGACCTATACAATATGTAATTGGACATACCTACTTTTTTGGAATGAAATTTATTGTTAATGAAAAAGTATTCATTCCAAGACAAGAAACAGAAGAATTAGTATATTGGATTTTACAAGATTATAAAAAAAATTTCCATCATCATCATGATGCTTATATTCAAGTATTTGATATTGGAACAGGAAGTGGATGCATTAGTATTTCTTTAAAAAAGAAAAAACCTGAAATTGTAAATATTCATGCTATAGATTTTGATCAAGAAGTTCTTGACATAGCTAAGAAAAACGCAAAATTACATAATGTGAAAATTTCGCTAAAAAATATGGATATCTTAAAAGAAGAAATAGATCCCCTTATAAAAAGAAATAAAAATTATGTTCACATTATCGTAAGTAATCCTCCTTATGTAAAATTATCTGAAAAAAAAATCCTACATCCAAACATTCTTCAATACGAGCCTTACAAAGCTTTATTTGTTCCTGATGAGACCCCTTTGATTTTTTATCAATCAATTTCTTTTTGGATAAAAAAAAGACTTACTGGAATCGTTTATATTTATTTTGAAATAAACCAATTTATTTATTTGGATATTATTAATTTTTTAAAAAAAATGGGATTTTTAAATATAGAGATCAGAAAAGACTTACAAGGTTTTTTTAGAATGGTTCGTGCAGTTTATTACGCAAAATAAATGAATTAATAAAAAATGGATAATAAAAAAGTAGAAAAAAAAATATATCAACTCAGGAAAGAGTTATTAAAATATAATGATCAATATTAT
Organism: Blattabacterium cuenoti STAT; assembly: GCF_003573915.1. Classification (GTDB taxonomy): domain Bacteria; phylum Bacteroidota; class Bacteroidia; order Flavobacteriales; family Blattabacteriaceae; genus Blattabacterium; species Blattabacterium cuenoti_A. Next base: position 322,125 of record NZ_AP014608.1, read on the forward strand.
AATCTTGATATTTCAGAAATATCAGACTATCATTTTGATAAAAAATTAAAAGAATTATCTTTTTTAGAAAATCAATATCCTGAATTACAAAATTCTACTTCTCCTACAATGAAAATAGGAGCAAAAGTTCATCAAACGGACTCTATCTCTTCTACTGGTTATCATAAATACAAAATGTATTCTATTCAAAATATCTATTCTAAAAAAGAATTAATAATTTGGAAGACAAAAATAAATCAATCAGTTCATTCTTTATCTTTTGTATGTGAACCAAAATATGATGGAGTATCTATTAATTTGATTTATCAAAACGGATTTTTAACAAAAGCGTTAACTCGTGGTGATGGAGAAAAAGGAGAAGATGTAACAAAAAATATAAAAACGATAAAATCTATTCCTATCAAACTAATAGGAAATAACTATCCTACGTATCTCGAGATACGTGGAGAAATTTTTCTTCCTATAAAAAATTTTATAAAAATAAATAAAAAACGTATTCACAATGGACAAATTCCTTATGCAAACCCAAGAAATACGGCAAGTGGAACCCTAAAAATTCAGGATACTAAGGAAGTACGTGAAAGAGGGTTATTTTGTATAGCATTTCATGTTTTAGGAAGACATTTACCTTTTAATACACAATATGAAGCTATGAAATACATAAAATTTTGGGGTTTTCAAGTTCCAAAAGGACGTTTTTGCAGAAATTTAAAAGAAGTATTCTATTTTATAGACTTTTGGGAAAATTATCAAAATCAACTTCCGTATCATACGGATGGAATCGTTATTAAAGTAAATGAATATAAAAAACAATCCTTTCTAGGATTTACTAATAAATATCCACGTTGGGCTATTGCCTATAAGTTTAGACAAAAATTATATGAAACTAAATTATTAAGTATTACGTTTCAAGTGGGACGTACGGGGATCATAACACCTGTAGCCAATGTTGTTCCTATTTTAATTACTGGAACTACAATCAAAAGAGTTCCCCTTTATAATGATCGTTTTATACAAAATATGGGCATTCATTATAAGGATACCCTTTTATTAGAAAAAGGAGGAAATATCATTCCAAAAGTCACAGAAATTAACATAAAAAAAAGATCAAATCAAACTTTTCCTGTTTTTTTTTTAAAAAAATGTCCCTCATGTAATAACATTTTAACGAAAAAAAATAAATTATTTTACTGTACTAATCAAAATTGTTTTTCTCAAAAAATAGGAAAAATAATACATTTTGTAAATGTGATGAATATAAAAAAAATTGGAGTAAAAATGATTCATAAACTATACAAAAAAGGTTTTTTATATAATTTTTATGATTTATATGAATTGGAAAAAAAAGATCTATTTCAAATAGATGGAGTCAAAGAGAAATTGGCGTATGGAATTTTGAATAATATAGAAAAATCGAAAAAAAATTCTTATTGTAGAGTATTATTTTCCTTAGGAATTCGTTATATAGGAGAATATGTTTCAAAAAAATTGACAGAAAATTTTTCGAATATCAATTCTTTAATACATGCAAATTATAATCATTTAATTTCTATTTATGGAATAGGAAAAAAAATTGCAAAAAGTATTATTACTTATTTTTCAATTTCAGAACATCAATACACCGTTAAAATACTTTTAAAATATGGATTAAAATTACATATTTCGAAATATCCTATGATGATAAAAAAATATTCCTTAATTCAAGGAAAATCTTTTGTATTTACAGGTAAATTATATTGTATGACTCGGAATGAGGCTAAAAATATAGTAGAATGTTTAGGTGGAATAGTGTATAATACAGTTAATAATAGAATTAATTTTATAGTAGTTGGAAAAAATTTCGGTAAAAAATTGAAGGAAAGTATGAAAAAAAATCACGTAAAAATTTTAACAGAACAGATCTTTTTGGATCTCATACAAAAAGAAAAAAATCAAAATAAATCAATTTTTAACAATTGTCAGTAATTCATTAAAGTCCGTACATATGGTTTTTTTTTTCATATAGAAAACAGTATATTTAATTTATACAAGTGGGGATTGATTCTTAGAAAAGTTAATCCATTATTTAAGTCAGAAATCTATTTTTTTTATGTTATTAAAAAATATATTTACAGAATCTGGATTCGAGTCTGAAGCTGAGTTTATACCCTTAATGAGTCAAGATGAAGAAGATCAGTTACTTAAAGACGATGTTCCCGAACAATTATGTATCTTAACAGTAAGAAATATGGTTTTGTATTCTGGAATTGTTTTTCCAATTATAGCAGGAAAAAGTGGATCCATACAATTATTACAAGATGCTTATGGATTAGATAAAACGGTTGGAGTATTAACACAAAAAAATTCTGGAATAGAAAACCTTAGTGAAAAAGATTTATATTCTATTGGAACGGTTGCTAAAATATTAAAATTATTGAAAATGCCTGATGGAAACACTACCGTTATTTTGCAGGGAAAAAGAAGATTTAAAGTCAATCGTTTTATTCAAAATGATCCATATTTTAAAGCAGAAATTATAGCATTAGAAGAAAATAAACCTTCCTGTCAGGATAAAGAATACCTTGCTTTAGTAGAATCTATAAAGGAAATAGCTATAAAAATTATTCAAGATAACCCAAATCTTCCATCAGAAGCAAGCATTGCAATTCGCAATATCGAAAGTCCTTCTTTTTTAATAAATTTTGTAGCAGCTAATATGAATTTAGCTACTAGAGATAAACAAAAATTGTTAGAATACGATGATTTGAAAAAAAGAGCAATGGAAACATTACGTTTTCTAAACGTAGAACATCAACAAATTAAATTAAAAAATGATATTCAATCCCGTGTTCGTAGTGATATGGATCAGCAACAAAGAGAATATTTTTTGCATCAGCAAATTAAAGCCATACAAGAAGAATTAGGAGATATTTCTTACGAAAAAGAAATAGATGAAATGCGTGTTAAAGGTTCCAGAAAAAAATGGCCAAAAGAAGCAAAAAAACAGTTTGATAGGGAATTACTAAAAATGCAAAGAACTAATCCTCAAATGCCAGAATATACAGTTCAAAGAAACTATTTGGAATTAATGATTGATCTTCCTTGGGGAAAATATTCAAAAGATAACTTTGATTTAGAATATGCACAAAAAATACTAGATAGAGATCACTATGGACTGGAAAAAGTAAAAGAACGGATTATAGAATACTTGGCTGTCTTAAAACTAAGAGGAGATATGCGTTCCCCTATTCTATGCTTTTATGGACCACCTGGAGTCGGAAAAACTTCTTTGGGAAGATCTATAGCTACTGCATTGAAAAGAAAATATGTTCGTATTTCTTTAGGAGGACTACATGATGAATCGGAAATCCGGGGACATAGAAGAACTTATATAGGAGCTATGCCTGGTAGATTATTACAATCTATTCGAAAAGTAGGAACTTCAAATCCTGTTTTTGTGATAGACGAAATAGATAAAATGGGAATAGGTACAAATGGAGACCCTTCTTCTGCTATGTTGGAAGTTTTAGATCCGGAACAAAATACTTCATTTTACGATAATTTTTTAGAAATGGGGTACGATTTATCAAAAGTATTATTCATTGCTACAGCAAATTCACTTTTTCATATTCAACCTGCTTTAATAGATAGAATGGAAATCATAGAAATGAATGGATATACTGTAGAAGAAAAAACACAAATTGTAAAAAAGCATATTTTACCTAAACAATTAAAAGACAATGGATTAAAAAAGTCAGATTTAACACTTGGTATAAAACAAATAGAAAAAGTCATTGAAAGTTATACAAGAGAATCTGGATTGAGAACTTTAGAAAAACAAATTTCTAAATTAGCACGTTATATAGCTAAACATATTGTTATGAACAAGAAATATGTAAAGCATTTGAGCATTGAAAAAATAGAAAAAATTCTTGGGATTCCCAATGATCCAGATCGTTATGAAGAAAATCATGTTCCTGGTGTAGTAACTGGTTTAGCTTGGACCCATTTTGGAGGAGATATTTTATATATTGAATCCAGTTTATCTAAAGGTAAAGGTCATTTAAGTATTACTGGAAATTTAGGAGAGGTCATGAAAGAATCTGCCACAATTGCTTTACAATATATTAAGGCTCATTATAAAGAATTTCATATAGACCCTATAATGTTTGAAGAAAAAAATGTACATGTTCATGTTCCTGAAGGAGCTGTTCCCAAAGATGGTCCATCTGCAGGAATAACAATGTTAACATCTCTAGTATCAAGTTTTACGAAAAGGAAGTTAAAACCTCATTTAGCTATGACAGGAGAAGTTACCCTAAGAGGAAAGGTTCTTCCTGTTGGTGGAATTAAAGAAAAAATTCTAGCGGCTAAACGTGCTAATATTAAAGAAATTATTCTTTCACAGGATAATAAAAAAGATGTAGAAGAAATAAAAACCGAACACTTGAAAGGATTAACCTTTGATTATGTTAGAAATATGAATGATGTGATTCATTTATCTTTACTGTAAATTATGATACATGAATTAAAAAATAAAAACAATCCAATTCATAGAGAATCTTTAATTCAACTTGCAAAAAAATATGGAACTCCACTTTACGTATACGATTTTTTCAAAATAAAAAAACAATATATAAAAATGAAAAACGCTTTTAATGGTGTAAAAAATTTAATCATTAATTATGCCTGTAAAGCTAATACTAATCTGAATATACTAAAGTTTTTGCAAAAATTGGGAAGTGGATTAGATACCGTATCTATTCAGGAAGTAAAAATAGGATTAAAAGCAGGATTTCATCCTAAAAAAATTATATTCACACCTAATTGTGTTTCTCTTCAAGAAATAAAAGAAGCTGTTAATTTCGGAGTTAGAATCAATTTAGATAATCTATCCATTTTAGAACAATTTGGAGAATATTATCCTGATTATGCTATAGGAATCAGAATTAATCCGCATATTATGGCAGGAGGAAATTATAAAATTTCAGTAGGACATATTGATTCTAAATTTGGAATTTCTTACTATCAAATACCTCATATGAAAAGAATATTAAAAAATACCGGTCTTAAAATAGAAGGATTTCATATGCATACAGGGTCTGATATATCAGATATTAAAGCTTTTTTGTCAGGAGCAGAAGTATTATTTCAAACAGCTATAGATTTTCCAAATCTCGATTATATTGATTTTGGAAGTGGATTTAAAGTCCCATACAAAAAAAATGATCTCAAAACAGATCTTAATTATTTAAGTTATTCTATTACAAAAAAATTTCTAAATTTTTGTGAAAATTACGGTAATAAAATTACCTTAATTTTTGAACCAGGTAAATTTATAGTTAGTGAATCTGGATATTTTTTAGTAAGTGTAAATGTTATTAAACATACAGTTTCTACTGTGTTTGCTGGAGTAAATTCAGGATTTAATCATTTTCTTCGTCCTATGTTTTATGATGCTTATCACTGTATTGAAAATATTTCTAATCCAGATGGTCGTTTTCGTTTTTACACAGTAGTCGGATATATTTGCGAATCAGACACCTTTGGTGTAAATAGAAAAGTTAAAGAAATTCGTGAAGGAGACATTTTATGTATTAAAAATGCAGGAGCCTATTGTTTTTCTATGTCTTCTAACTATAATTCTCGTTATAGACCTTCTGAAGTTATGATTTTTAAAGGAAAAGATTTTCTTATAAGAAAAAGAGAAACGATGCAAGATCTTATGAGGAACATAATAGATATACACATATAGTAAAAATAAATTGGAGAGATGGCAGAGTGGTTAATTGCGGCGGTCTTGAAAACCGTTGAGGGTAACTCCCTCCGGGGGTTCGAATCCCTCTCTCTCCGTTCTTATTTTTTTAAAAACTTTTTTTCTAATTTTTTCATTTGTTTTTCAATACTTTCGTTTTTTATTTTTTTAAATAAGAATGTGGGTTTTTCTAATACATGTCCTGGACATAAAATTTCTTCTATGTTTTTTATTTTATTCCAAAAAAAAATTTTCAAACGAAGCATACTTAATATTTTTTTTGCCGTATATGGAAGAAAAGGTTCAGATAATTGAGCTAATACCCCAACAATTTGTAACGATACATAAAGTATCGTATTCACACGTTTTTTTATTTTTTTATTCCAAGGTTCTTCCTCTGTTAAATATTTGTTTCCTAGTCTAGCTAAATCCATAAAACATGCTAAGGATTCTCTAAATCGATAGGATTCAATTAATTTTCCTATATGTTTTGGGTAATTTTTAATTTTTTTTAAAATTTTTTTATCCTTTATAGATAACATTTCAGGAACCGGAACTATTCCTTTATTATATTTTTGGATCAGAGTTAGACTTCTATTTACAAAATTTCCTAATACAGCAACTAATTCCGTATTATTTTTTCTTTGAAAATCTTTCCAATTAAAATTATTATCTTTTTTTTCAGGCATATTAGATATAAGAATATAGCGAAGTGAATCCTGTTGATTTGGAAAATCTTTTAAATATTCATGTCCCCATACTGCCCAATTTTTAGAAGTAGATATTTTTTTATTTTCTAGATGAAGAAATTCATTAGCCAATATTTGATCTGGAAGAATATATCCACTATTATATGCTTTAAGTGTAACTGGAAAAATAATGCAATGAAAAACAATATTATCTTTTCCTATAAATTGAATCAATTTTGTTCTTTCATCTTTCCAATAAGGTTTCCAATCTATTTTTTTTTTTCTAGCCCACTCTATAGTAGAAGAAATATATCCTATAGGAGCTTCAAACCATACATATAAAACTTTTCCTTTATATTTAGGAACAGGAATCCCCCAATTCAAATCTCTTGTGATAGCACGAGATTTTAATCCTTGGGTTAACCAAGATTTTGCTTGTCCATATACATTTACTTTCCAATTTTTTTTATGTAAAATCCATTTTTCTAAAAATTCTTGATATTGATTTAAAGGAAAATACCAATGTTTAGTTTTTTTTAAAATAGGAAAACTTCCACTTATAGTAGATTTTGGGTTTATTAAATCTTCAGGATTTAACGAAATTCCACAACTTTCGCATTGATCTCCATAAGCTTCTTCATTTTTGCAATGAGGACATGTTCCAGATATATACCTATCCGCTAGAAATTGTTTAGCTTTTTGGTCATAATATTGTTCAGATACTTTTTCGAAGATCTTTTTTTTTTCATGAAGTTTTTTAAAAAAAGAAGTAGAAATTTCATGATGAATTTTTGTAGAAGTTCTGGAATAATGATCAAATTCTATTCCAAAATCATTAAAACAACCTTTAATCATATAATGATACTTATTTACTATTTCTTTAGGAGTTTTTTTTTCTTTTTTAGCTTGCATAGCAATCGGAACTCCATGTTCATCCGATCCACATATAAAAATAACATCGATCTTCTTTCGTCTTAGATAACGAACGAAAACATCTGCAGGAAAATAAACTCCAGCTAAATGGCCAATATGAATTGGTCCATTCGCATATGGTAAAGCAGCCGTGACTGTATATTTATTTAACTTTTTCATAAAAAAATTTATATAATATAATATGAATAATAATAAAAAATTATTTTTAATTGACGCATATCCCCTTATTTATCAGAGTTATTATGCTTATAAACATCATCCACTTTTCACTTCTAAAGGATTCAATACTTCACCTATCATAAATTTCACATATTTTTTAATAAATACATTAAATAATGAAAAACCATCTTATATGGCTACTATTTTTGATCCTAGTAAAGGAATTTCTTTTAGAAAGAAAAAATATGAAAAATATAAAGCGCATAGAAAAAAAACGCCAGAAGCTATTTGTAAAGCAATTCCTTATATTATAAAAATTTTAAAAACTTTTCAAGTTTCTTTTTTTTACGCTCCTAACGGATATGAGGCCGATGATTTTATAGGAACAATAGCTAAAAAAGCAGAAAAGAAAGGATACATTATTTACATAATTACTTTAGATAAAGACTTTTTTCAACTGATAACAGAAAATATTAAAGTTTATATCCCCCCTTTTAAAGGAAATCCCAAAAAAATATTAGGAATAGAAGAAATCAAAAAAAAATTTGAAGTAAATCATCCTAAACAAGTTATAGATTTATGGAGTATGATGGGAGATCCTTCTGATAACATTCCAGGATTACCAGGAGTTGGAAAAATAAATGCCATAAAATTTATTAAAAAATATGGAAGCATTGAAAAATTATTAAATTCAACTTATGATATTAACGGAAAAATTCAAAAAAATATTGAAGAAAATAAAGATTTAGGTATTTTATCAAAAAAATTAGTTACTATTGTAACTAATATTCCTTTTTTTTCTTTTCATGAAGAGAATTTTTTTGTAAAAAAACCAAACTGGGATTCCATAAAAAAAATATTCGGTGAACTTGAGTTTCTCAAGTTATTAAAAAAAGCTCATGAATATTTTCAATATAAAACAAAAGAATAATTTTATTTTTTTATATAAAATTTATATTTTTTCATATAATCCCAAACTTTTGCATGAAGCATAGGTTTCATATTTTTTCCATCCTGAATAGATTTTCGAATAAAAGAAGAAGATATTTCAATAATTGGAGCTTTCAAAAAAATTATGTTTTTATAATATTTAAAAACAGGATAGGAAAAATATCCAATTCTAGGATAAACCAAAATATCATATTTATTTAAAATAATTTTATAATTTTTCCATTTTCTGAAAAATGAAAATGTATCTTTTCCCATAATAATAAAAAATTTATATCTAGGATATTCTTTTTCTATTTTTGAAAGTGTATGAATAGTATAAGAAGGAAAATATCCAGATTCAATGTCCAATACACTCATCTTTTCATAATCATTAACAGCTTTTTGAACCATTTCAATTCTAAATTCATAATCTAAAAGATTCTTTTTTTTTTAATGGATTTTGTGGAGATACCACAAACCAAACAGAATCTATATCTATAAATTCTGTTATATAATTAGCAATGATTGTATGTCCTAAATGAATCGGATTAAATGATCCAAAATAAAGTCCAATTTTCATATTTTTATTACTGATCTATAAAATAAAAAAAAATACCGAGTATACATTATTGTATCTCGATATTTTTTTATGATTCTTATTTGATTCTTTTTTTTAAATTATTTTAATACGATAACTCAATCCTAAAATAATTAAATGATCATTCCTATTTTCCTTTTTAATTTTATCTAAATTATAATTAATTCTTTGGTTTTGATATGCTAAATAAAAACTAAGATCCTCATTTTTTATGATAGGAGAAAATTCTATTCCTCCATAATAAACATATGCTTTTTTAAACAACTTGTTTTCTTCTAAAATATCATTAAATCCTCCTTTTTTAGAAGTCCCTATTTCATATGCTCCTTTAGCAATTAAATTCCATTTTGGGATAAAATTGTATTTTAATTTTACTGAATAAGTTCCATATGTTACAGAAGGATAATAATAATAATTCCTATTCAAAATTCTTAAAATTTTTGTCAAATCCCCATTTTTTTCTAGATCTTCATCACTAAATATATAGTTTGCTTCTATAGAAACAGGGTTACAGTTTATTTGGCTACCTAAAGCTAATAATTTCCAGAATCTTCTTTTTTCATTTTCTTGGAAAATAGAATAAGACCATCTATTTTTCATGATTTGATCATCATCATCATTATTCAGGTTCCAATTCCAATTTAAAGAATATCCTATAGGATGATTGATTTCTCGATTCACGTTATCTTCTTTTTTATTCATTCCATTGACAACTTGAAATTGTAACTCATGATCTTTTTTAGGAATAAAAATAAAACTGAACCCAATAGAAGATTCCTTATTGCTTTTTTGTACATATGGATAACGGTATATATGTTCTCCACAAGCAGGATTAAATTCCATACTACCAAAAGCGAAAGGTTGTTTACCAAACAAAAAATAGAGTTTATCATTCCACTTATATTTTAAATAAGCTAAATCTATAATAGATTTTGAATTTTCTTCGCTTTTCAAAAAGCCCCATTCATCATCTTCTTTCTCTTTCAATAACTGTTTTGCAAAATGATAACTGATTTTATCATTTACCTTTCCCATTACATCCAATTTTAAATTACTTTCGCAAAAGTTAGTTCCTCTATAAGTTTCTTTTTCTATTGAAGAATCAATACTACTAGAATAATCTAAAAACACATTCAAGTGAGGATTTTCCTCTGTTGTTTTTTTTTGTTTTATAATTTCTGAAAAACTATGAAAAGGATAAAAAAATCCTAAAAAAAGAATCAAAAAAATAATTTTTGTTTTTTTCATTTTTTTTATTTTATTATAATAAAACATAATAAATATATAAAAAACTTTTTTAAACTATTTATTTTATATCAAAAAAATTTAATTTTTTTTCCAGAAATTTAAAAAAATGTACAGAAATACAATCAAAAAAATAAAAAAAGAAAAAAAAACTATCAAAACTATTTTTGGATTTTTTTTATTAGGAAATAGTATTTTCTTGTTTCTAAGTTTTTTTTCTTTTCTTTCTCATTGGGAGAATGATCAAAGTCAACTAGAAAAACTTTTCGATAAAGAAATTGTAGCAGAAAATTTACTTGGAATAATGGGAGCTACCGTTGCTCACTATTTTATTCACTGTGGAATAGGAGTTAGCGCTTTTTTTATTCCTATATTTTTGTTTTTTACAGGATTAAAAATCCTTTTTATGAAAAAAAATTTTTTCAATAATTTTTACAAGTCCATAATTTATAAATTCCTATTTTTTATCGTATGGCTTCCCATATTTTTTTATGTTTTTTTTCCTGATCAAGGAATACTAAGTGGAATTTTTGGATTTGAAATAGGAAATTACTCGATTCATTTATTTGGAAAAGTAGGATTATATATGCTTCTTTTTACGAGTATCATTTTTTACTGGATTATCATTTTTCGTATCAATACTTCAACCATAAAAAATGGAATGAAAAAAAAAATCCAAAATATTAACAAAAAAATAGATACAACATTACAATTATGTAATTTTTTCAATACAAGAATTATAAATAATCCAAATATGGATCCTTCTTTTTGCAATAAAGAAAAAAATATTATTTATTCTATTTTTTCTAAAAAAAAGGAAGATTTTTCATCCACTGACTTGAAAATAGATTTAGAATCTAATAAAAAAAAAATAGTTCAAATCCTGAACTATTACAATATAGAAATATGTGAAATAAAAGCAAATATAGGCCCTACTATTACTTTATATGAAATCTATCCTAAAGTAGGAACACGTATTTCCAAAATCAAGAGCATAAAAAATGAGATTGCCTTAAATTTATCCGCTTTATCCATAAGAATTATAGCACCTATACCTGGAAAAGGATCCATTGGAATCGAAATTCCAAATTATAAACGCTATCCTGTTTATATGAAAGACATTTTATTTTCAGAAGAAAGTAATAAAAAAAGTCATAAAATGGAACTTCCCATTTCTTTAGGAAAAACAGTGTATAATGAGATTTTGATTGTAGATTTAGCAAAAATGCCTCATTTACTTATAGCAGGATCAACAGGACAAGGAAAATCCGTAGGATTAAATGTTATGATTGTTTTTCTATTGTATAAAAAACATCCAAAAGATATCAAGTTTATTTTGATTGATCCAAAAAAAGTAGAATTATCAATATATAAAAAGATTTCAAAATCTTATTTTGCTACACTTCCCAATTCTATGGAACCCATTATTACAGATTTACATGAAACAAAAAACATATTAAATTCTTTATGTAAAGAAATGGATCAAAGATATGCTATTTTAGAAAAACATAAGGTTAGAAATATTAAAGAGTATAATAATGTTGTAAAAAAATACAATAAATATCACTTACCTTATATCATATTAATTATTGATGAATTTGCAGATTTAAATATGAATCATAAAAAAAAACAAATAGAGATTTATATAACCCGGTTAGCACAACTCGCTCGTGCTGTTGGGATTCATTTGATTATATCAACACAACGTCCATCAGTAAATGTAATCACAGGATTAATAAAATCAAATTTTACTGCAAGAATTGCATTTAGAGTAAGTTCTAAAATAGATTCTAGAACGATATTAGATTGCGCAGGTGCTGAACAATTAATAGGAAAAGGAGATATGTTGTTTTCTAATAGAAATGAATTAATACGATTGCAATGTCCATTCATGGAATTATCAGACATTAATAAAATTGTTGACTTTTATGGAAAAAAAAATCAAAAAAATGAGTATTTTTTTTTGCCAGAACCGGATATAATAATCAATGAAAATAAATAAATCAGTTTTAATTCATATTAATCATGATAATAAAAAAACTTGATTTATACATGATTCGTTTATTTATAGCTCCATTTTTAATGATTTATTCTATAATATTTATCATTTTTATGATACAATTTTTTTGGAGTCAAATAGATGAATTAACAGGTAAAAACATTAGTATTTTCATACTAATAAAATTTATATTTTATTTCGGAATATCTATTTTACCATTAGTAACCCCCATAGCTTTATTATTAACTTCTATTATAATATTTGGTGATTTTGCAGAAAATCAAGAATTGATCGCTATAAAATCTTCTGGAATCTCTCTTTTCCGTATTATGATTCCTATTTTAGGGATAACCTTCATTTTATCTATTGGATTATACTTATTCTCAGATTTTGTTATTCCAAAAGCAAAAATGAAAATAAAACAATTAGGATATCAAATATCGTTAACTCATCCATCTTTAAAATTAAAGGAAGGGGTTTTTGTAAGTCTATTCCCAAATTTTTTCATAAAAATAGATAAAAAATCAAATAATAATTATTTACATAATATATTTATTTTTTTTTATGGAAAAAATTTACTTGTCAATACAATTCTTTCTCAAAGAGGAGTTTTAATTCCAAATCAAAAAGATGGATCAATTCAATTGAAATTAATGAATGGAGTTTTATATAGTGAAAATTTGAATAACTACAAAAAAAAACAATCCTCTTATCAAATTTTAGAATTTGATACTTTAATTCAAAATTTTAAAATTCCTATAGAATCCAAAATAAAAAATTTAGATGACGATGATTTCTACCAAAACCTAAATACAAAAAATCTTATTCAAAAAATTAATTTTTTAAAGAAAAAAAATTATAAAAAAATCAATACATACAAAAATAAAATACACTTAGCCAAACTTCAATTAGAATTACAAAAAAAATTTACATTTCCAGTAACATGTATTATAATGTTTTTTATTGGAGCACCATTAGGTGCTATTATTAGAAAAGGAGGAATAGGTTATCCTACTATGATAGCACTGATTATATTTATCATTTATTATACTTTACTAACCATCACTCAAAATAAAGTAGAAAAAACTGAAATAAGTCCATGGATAGGAGCTTGGATTCCAAATTTTATTTTTTTTCCAATAAGTATATGGATGACTTATAAAACTGTAATGGATAATTTTTATATTATAAAAATAAATAATTAAATAAAATAGATATGATAGATATGGTTTTTGATTTGAATGAAATTGAAGAGGCCATACAGGATATCAAAAATGGAAAAATTATTATCGTAGTTGATGATAAAAATCGTGAAAATGAAGGAGATTTTATAGTAGCTGCTGAAAAAATTACTCCTAAAATTGTCAATTTTCTTATTACTCATGGTAGAGGATTAGTTTGTGTTTCCTTGACGGAAGAAAAATGTGATCAATTAAAACTTCAAATGATGGTAAAAAATAATACAGATCCTAGAAAAACGGCTTTCACCGTATCCGTAGATTTACGAGGTAATGGCGTTAGTACTGGTATTTCGGCTTCAGATAGAGCAAAAACCATTTTTGCTCTAGTTAATGAAATCAATCCATATTCATTCAACAAACCAGGACATATATTTCCTCTACGTGCGAAAAAAGGAGGTGTCTTAGAAAGAGCTGGACATACAGAAGCTGCTGTTGATCTAACTAAAATAGCAGGATGTATTCCTGGAGGAGTTTTAGTAGAAATCCTAAATAAAAATGGATCTATGGCGCGTTTACCACAACTGATTCAGATTTCCAAAAAACTTCATATAAAAATCATATCCATAGAGGATCTTATTAAATATAAAAAAAACATAAAAAATGAATACGGTCTGGACGGGATTTGAACCCGCGACCCCATGCGTGACAGGCATGTATTCTAACCAACTGAACTACCAGACCAAAAATTAAATTATAAATTTATTAAAGCATCTAATTTTTTTCTTATTTCTTCTTTAGAAAGAATTCCAATATGAATATCTTTTTTTTCTCCATTTTTAAAAAAAATCATGGTAGGAATACTACGAATTCCATATTTAGAAGAAGATTTTGGATTATTGTCCACATTCAATTTAAAAATTATTACTTTAGTATGATATTCAGAAAAAATTTCTTCTAATATAATAGACAATGCTCTACATGGAGAACACCATGGAGCCCAAAAATCTACCAAAATAGGTTTTTCTGATTCAGAAATCAACTGTTCAAAATTTTCATCGTTTATTTCTTGTAACATCCTTTTTCCATTTTTTTTTAAATAAAATATAACAAACAAATTTACCTTTTTTGTTTCAAATTCAAAAGTAAAAATCTTTCAACAAAGAAAGATAAATATCTATTCCTTTCATAATTTCTGAAATTAAAACATATTCATTAGACGTATGAGAACGTATACTGTCTCCTACTCCCATTTTAATAGTAGAAAAAGGCATAACGCTTTGATCTGAAAGAGTAGGAGATCCATAAATATTTCTTCCTATTAATTTAGATTTTAAAACAATAGGATGCATAGGATTTATGAAAGAAGAATTTAAATGTGAAGAACGAGGTTTCATTTTAGAATGAATTTTTTTTCGTATGATGTCAATCAATTCCTCATTTTTGTATAATTCATTAGTCCTGACATCTATGACAAAAGAACAAATATCAGGAATAATATTATGTTGTATTCCTCCTTGTATTTGAGTTACATTCAAAGTAGTAAAACCTAATAAATCAGACTTTTTATCGAAATAAAACTTTCTCAAGTTTTCTATATCTTTTGTAGCAATATAAATTGCATTAATTCCTTTATTTCTTGCAGAGTGACCTGTTTTTCCTTCAGCTATACAATCTAATACAATGAGTCCTTTTTCAGCAATAGCTACTTGCATTTTTGTTGGTTCTCCCACAATTCCTAGGTCTATATACCCCAATTCAGGTAAAATTGATCGAATACCTGAGGCTCCAGATATTTCTTCTTCTGCAGTAATAGAAAGCACTAATCTATAAGGAATTTTTGATAAATTGCTTAAATATATGAAAGTAGCAATCAATGCAACGACAGAAGCTCCAGCATCATTACTTCCTAATCCGATTAATTTATCTTCTTTTTGAACAGCAATAAAAGGATCTGTTGTCCAATTTTTTCCTGGTTTTACTGTATCATGATGAGAATTTAATAATATAGTTTTTGTATCTTTTTTCTTATAAAAATTTTTATTTTCTGTCCATATATTATTAAATTTTCTTTTTACAAAAAATCCATATTTATGAATATAATCCTCTATCAGAAAAGAGACTTTATTTTCTTGTTTAGATATAGAAGGGGTATTGATAATCTGTATCAAAAGTTGGACCGCTTCTTCCTTTAAAACTTGTAAATTGACTATAGACATAGTCTAGTCTTATTAAGATTATTTTTTAATAATAAATGGGTGGGAAGACCTATACTAACCTTACATACGCCATTTTGCAATGCAAGAAAAGCATTTTCCAATTTAGGAATCATACCATTTGTTATAGTATGATTTTTTTTCATTTTTTGAAATAAATGAAAATTAATTTTTTTTAAATAAGATTCAGGATCCTGCATATTTCGTAAAATTCCTTTTTTTTCAAAACAAAAATATAACTCTACTTCACAATCTTTTTCTTGAGATAAAGACATGGCTATATAGGACGCTATTGTATCTGCATTTGTATTGAGTAAATTTCCTATTCCATTATGTGTGATGGAACATAATACGGGAGTAATATGATTTTTTAATAAAAATTTTATTAAATGTGTATTCACACTTTTTACATTTATATCCCCTACATATCCATAATTAATATTTTTCATTTTACGTAAATATGATTGGATACAGTTTCCATCCGCTCCACATAATCCTAAAGCATTACAATGATAAGATTGTAATTTAGCCACAATATTTTTGTTAATTATTCCTGCATAAGTCATAACAACTATATCCAAAGTTTCTTTATCGGTTATTCTTCTTCCTTGTATCATTTTTGGATAAAACCCCATTTTATTTGAAATAAAATCTGCTTTCTTTCCTCCTCCATGAATCAATACTTTATCTCCTTGAAGATGACAAAAAGCCTCCAGAGAATCATGAAGAAGTTTATGATCATTAATTAAATTTCCCCCAATTTTAACTACATGGATTTTCATGATAAAGATTGTAATATTCTTAAAAAAATTATTTGCGAAGCGTAAATTCTATTTTTTGCTTGTTGCAATACGATAGAATATTTACTATCTAAAACCGCATCTTCCACTACCAAATTCCTTCTTACAGGCAAACAATGCATAAATTTAGCTTGATTGGTTAGTTTCATTTTATTTTCAGTAATCATCCAATTTGGATTTTTACAAAGAATTTTTCCATAATCTAAATAACTACTCCAATTTTTGGCATAAATAAAATTTGCATTTATAAATGCTTCATTTTGATGATGTGTTATATAAGCTCCATTAGAAAATTTTTTATGTAGATTATATCTTTCTGGACATGTAATCGTAAAATCTATTTGTTTAATTTTCGATATCCATTGAGCAAAAGAATTTGCAACAGAATGAGGCAATGATTTTACATGAGGAACCCAACTTAATACAACTTTACATTTTTTTCTAAAAAAAGATGTATATTCTGCAATAGTCATAACATCGGCTAAAGACTGTAAAGGATGTAGAGTTGCACTTTCCATATTTACTACTGGAACTCTAGAATAATTTAATATTTTATTAAAAATAATTTCTTGATCATCATAATTTTTATCTGAAAGATTTGGAAAGGTTCTGACTGCAAGAATATCACAATATAGACTCATTACAGAAATAGCTTCTTTAAGATGTTCTTGTGTTAAATTCATTACGTTTCCATCATCCATTTCAATTGTCCAAGAATCCCTATGAATATCTAAAACCCAAGTACTACATCCTAAGTTAAAAGCCGCTTTTTGACAACTAATTCTTGTACGTAAACTAGGATTAAAAAAAACCAATCCTATTGTTTTATTTTTTCCAATATGTTGAAAACTATATGGATTTTTTTTTAAAAGGAGGGCTTCTTTAATAAGATCATATATATCGACAACATCTTCTACGCTAAAAAATTTTTTCATAAATTTATTTATATTCTTCAATAATATTCATCCCAAGCTTTTATTGATAATTGATCTATAGATAAATTACAAAAAGCTTGTATAAAAGCTTTTGCTAAACGTGCATTAGTAAGTAGAGGAATATTAAAATCTACAGCATAACGTCTAATAGTATAATCGTTATTTAACTCTGATCTACTTAAATTTTTTGGAATATTAATAATAAGATCCAATTTTCTATTTTTTATTAATTCAATAACATTTGAATATTTTTTTACATTAGGCCAATAAACTTTAATTGAAGGAATTCCATTATGGGATAAAAAACTATTAGTACCTTCTGTTGCAAACAATATATATCCTTTTTTATATAAAAGTCTTGTAACCTCTAAAAGATCTAATTTAGATTCAATAGGCCCTCCAGATATCAATATATTTTTCTTAGGTATGGTATAACCAACAGAAAGCATAGATTTTAAAAGTGCTTCATAAAAAGTATCTCCTAAACAACCTACTTCTCCTGTGGAAGCCATATCTACACCCAAAATAGGGTCTGCATCTTGCAAACGGAAAAAAGAAAATTGAGAAGCTTTTACTCCTAAAAAATTTGTAATAAAAAAATTAGGTTCCATTTTGTTTTTTTTCTTTCCAAGAAGAACTTGAGTAGCTAATTCAATCATATTAAAATGAGATACTTTTGATACAAAAGGAAAGCTTCTAGAGGCTCTCAAATTGCATTCAATTACTTTTATTTCATTATCCTTAGATAAAAATTGAATATTGAAAGGACCAGATATATTAAAATGTTTGGATATTTTTTCAGATATGCGAATAATTTCTTTTAATGTAGATAAATATAGATTATGTGGAGGATATACCAATGTTGCGTCTCCTGAATGTACACCTGCAAATTCTACATGTTCTGATATAGCATAATACAAAATTTTTCCGTTTTGAGAAACGGCATCTAATTCAATTTCTTTAGCATTTTTAATAAATTCTGTAATAATTAATGGATATTCATAAGATATGGGTACTTTTTCACGAAGATAATGCTGTAGTTCTTCTTGATTAGAGATAACATTCATATCTGCTCCAGAAAGAACGTAAGAAGGTCTAACCAATATAGGAAAGTCTACTTCTTTTATAAATTGATAAATATCATCAAAATCGGATAACTCTTTCCATTTCGGTTGTTTAATTTTTAGATGATCCATAGCATTAGAAAATTTATATCTATTCTCTACTTTATCTATGGAAACAGGGGAGGTTCCTAAAATTTTTACATTTTTTTCATAAAGTTTTAAAACTAAATTATTAGGAATTTGTCCTCCCATAGATACGATTGTTCCTTTAGGTTTTTCTAATTCAATAATATCTAATACACGCTCTAAAGTCAGTTCTTCAAAATATAATCTATCACATATATCAAAATCAGTGCTTACAGTTTCTGGATTATAATTTATCATTATAGATCTATAAGATTCTTTATGAATAGTATTTAATGCATTAACACAACACCAATCAAATTCAACACTACTTCCAATTCTATAAACACCAGAACCTAATGTAATAACAGATTTTTCATCTTCTTCATAAAAAACATCATGTTGAATTGCATGATATGTTAAATACAAATAATTTGTATGTGCTGGATATTCAGAAGCTAAAGTGTCAATTTGTCTTACATATGGAACTATATTTTTTATTTTTCTATGTTCCCTGATTTTCTTTTCTAAATTAGAAATATTGTAATTTTTATTTTTTTTACAAAAAATACTAGCTATTTGTATATCAGAAAACCCTTCCTTTTTAGCTTTTCGTAACAGTTCTTCTGGAAGATCCAGAAAATTATCAAAATAATCTATCTTTTTTTTTGTTTGAAAAATATTATCAAGTTGATATAAAAACCACAGGTCTATCTTTGTCAAATGATGTATTTCTTTTATGGAAATTCCTTCTTCTAAAGCTTCTTCTAAAAAGAAAATTCTTTGATCTGTAGGTTTTTTTATAGATTCTTTCAATAATCTAATCGATTTCAATTTTTTTTTATTCATAATATTAATGAAACCCTGCATTCCTATGTCTAACATACGAATTCCTTTTTGTAAGGCTTCTTCAAAAGAACCTCCAATTGACATAACTTCTCCTACACTTTTCATACTACTTCCAATCCTATTAGAGACACCATAAAATTTCCCTAAATCCCATCTAGGAATTTTACACACTACATAATCTAACGCAGGTTCAAAAAAAGAAGAGGTATTTTTAGTCACAGAATTTTTTAATTCGTGTAATCCGTATCCCAAAGATAATTTAGCGGCAACAAAAGCTAAAGGATAACCTGTTGCTTTAGAAGCAAGAGCACTAGATCGAGAAAGTCTGGCATTCACTTCAATAACACGATAATCTTCTGAACTAGGATCCAATGCAAACTGAACATTACATTCTCCTACTATATGAAAATCTCTGGCTATATGTATTGCTAATTTTCTCAAATTATAATATTCAGAATTGGTTAAGGTTTGTGACGGTGCTACAACAATACTTTCTCCTGTGTGAATTCCTATAGGATCAAAATTTTCCATATTGCATACAGCAATACAATTATCATATTTATCTCTTACTATTTCATATTCAATTTCTTTCCATCCTTCCAAATATTCTTCTACAATAATTTGAGAAGAGTAAGAAAAAGCCTTATTTACTATTTTTTTTAAATCAGGAATATTCCTGGCAAAACCGCTTCCTAACCCTCCAAGGGTATAAGCAGATCTAATAATAATAGGAAACCCTATTTCTAAAGAATAGGAAACGGCCTCATTCATAGAATATACCACAAAACTTTTTGCCGTTTTTATGTTAATATGAGTTAATTTATTTCTAAATAAATATCTATCTTCACTGTGAATAATAGATTCAATAGAAGTTCCTAAAATCTGAATTTTATATTTTTTTATAACACCTTCTTTAAAAAGCTGAATTCCACAATTCAATGCCGTTTGTCCACCAAAAGCTAATAAAATTCCTTGTGGTTTTTCCTTATCTATTACACGTTTAACAAAAAATAAAGTCAAAGGAAGAAAGTACACCTTATCAGCTATTTCTTTCGAAGTTTGAACTGTGGCTATATTTGGATTCATTAATATAGTAAAAATTCCTTCTTCTTTAAGAGCTTTTAATGCTTGTGTTCCAGAATAATCAAATTCACCAGCTTCTCCTATTTTTAATGCACCTGATCCCAGGATAAGTACTTTATCTATTTTCATACTAATTTTTAGAAAGATACTTCATTAAGTATTATATTTACTTTTTTTAATTAAATCTATAAAAATATCGAATAAAAATTCGGTGTCTTGAGGACCACTTGAAGCTTCTGGATGAAATTGAACAGAAAAAAAAGGCTTATTATTATGAATAATCCCTTCGCAAGTATTATCATTTAAATTTCGAAAAAATATTTTCCATTCTCCAGAAAGATTTCTGGTGTCTAAAACATATCCATGATTTTGTGATGTAATAAAACTTTTTCCTGTTTCTAATGAAATAACCGGTTGATTATGACTTCTATGTGCATACTTTAATTTATAGGTTTCTCCTCCTGCCGCTATTCCTAAAAGTTGATTTCCCAAACATATTCCAAATATAGGTTGTTTCTTTTTTAAAGCTAAACGAAGATAATGTATTGGTTTTTCATAAATTTTAGGATTTCCAGGTCCATTAGAAAGGATCAATCCATCATATTCATCTTTTATAAAATTATAATCCCATGGAACTCTAATAATAGAACAATCTCTTCGTAAAAGACAACGTAAAATATTATTTTTTAACCCAAAATCTACAAGTAGTATTTTATATTTTCCATTTCCATACATAATTTTTTCATGTATTGATACTTTTTCAGAAAGATTATCTTGATTTGGATCATAAAAGGGAAGATCTTCATTTCTCATTAAAATTTTACCTAACATGGATCCTCCATTTTTTCTAAGTTTTTTTGCAATAAATCTAGTATCTACACCATATAATCCAGGAATTTCATTTTCATACAACCAATTTGATAGAGATTGATTCATATTCCAATGATATGGACGATTAGAATAATAAGAAATAATAAGTCCGGATACTTGAATCCTATCAGATTCATAAAATTCAGAAATAAATTCTTTAGTATAAGAAAAAGATGGAATTCCATAATTTCCTATTATGGGATATGTATAAGTTAGTATTTGACCTTTGTAAGATGGATCTGTAATACTTTCTGGATAACCGGTCATAGCCGTATTAAATACAACTTCTCCAGAAGAAGAAACTGGTGCACCAAAATAATCAGCTTCATACCGAGTTCCATCTTCTAATACAAGTATCGCTTTTTTTATTTTTTCTTTATTTTTTTCCATTTTTTCCATATAAATAGGATAAGGCATTCTTTAACTTTTTCAGAAATAATTTTATATGGTTTTCATCAATATTTAATGAAGGAAGTAATCGTAAAACATATGGATTATTAGATACACCTACAAATACTTTTTCTTTATAAACTAAAACATTTTTTAAATCCATAACAGGAAAATCAAATTCTACCCCAATCATAAGACCTCTCCCCCTTATTTTTTTAATTTCAGGAATGACACTTAATTCTTTTAATATGATTTCCCCCATTTTTTTTGCGTTTTCAATTAATTTTTCTTCTTTAATAATTTCTAATACAGCAATCCCAGCTGTACAAGCTAAATGATTTCCTCCAAAAGTTGTTCCTAACATTCCATAATATGGTTTAAATTTAGGATGTATAAGTACCCCTCCTATAGGAAATCCGTTCCCCATTCCTTTGGCTACAGTAATTAAATCTGGTTTTATAGGATATAATTGGTGAGAAAAAAAAGACCCCGTTCTTCCATATCCACTTTGAACTTCATCTATAATCAATATTGTATTGTATTTTTTGCAAAAATTTTGGATTTTATAAAAAAAATCTAGACCTGGATCTATAATTCCAGAGACCCCTTGTATTCCTTCAGTAATTATAGCGCAAATATCTTTTTTTCTTAATTTTTCTTCTAGGGAATCAAAATCTTGATATTTGATGAATATAGTTTCATGTTGAGTATTAAAAGGGGATATCAATTTATAGTTATCTGTTATCGATAGACTTCCACTTGTTCTTCCATGAAAAGAACCTTTAAAAGCGATAACTTTTTTTTTTCCTGTATGAAAAGAAGCTATTTTTAATGCATTTTCATTAGATTCTGTCCCAGAATTACATATAAATAATGAATAATCTTCATATCCTGAAATATTTCCAAGTAAAGAAGCTAATTTTTTTTTTTGAGAAATATATACGCTATTAGAATAATAGGATATTTTATGAATTTGTTCTATTAAAGTTTTCACATAATATGGATGCGAATGGCCAACGGAAATCACAGCATGTCCTCCATAAAAATCTAAATACATATTTCCTTGTACATCAAAAACATAAGAACCTTCGCTTTTGATTAATTCTATATCTAGAATAGGATAAACGTCAAATAATTTCATTTTTAGAAACGAACGGATTTTAATCTTAAACCACAAGTTTCATCCAACCCAAACATAAGATTCATATTTTGTATAGCTTGACCAGAGGCTCCCTTTATGAGATTATCTATAATGCTGATAACAATCAGTTGATCTTCTTCTTTAATAAGATACAAAATACACTTGTTTGTATTGATCACTTGTTTAATATCAATATTAACATCAGAAATATTTACAAATGGATGATTTTTATAATATTCTTTATAAATTTCTTTAATTCTATTCAAAGAGAGAATAGAATAAGTATATAAAGTTGTTATAATTCCTCTAGAAAAATTTCCTCTATAAGGTACAAAATAAATTCTAGAATCAAAATTATTTTGTACTTGATGAATAGTTTGTTTAATTTCTTTCAAATGCTGATGTTTAAAAATTTTATAAGTAGAAATATTATTATTTCTCCAACTAAAATGATTTATATCAGTCAATTTTCTTCCGGTTCCTGTAGAACCTGTAATGGCACTAATATGTATATCTTTTTTTAAGAATTGATTTTTAGCTAGTGGTAAAATTGCTAATAGAATTGCTGTAGAAAAACATCCAGGATTGGCTATATTATTTGATTTTTTTATAGTTTCTTTTTGAAATTCCGGCAATCCATAAACGAAATTTCTATTGTTAAAAATAGATTGAATTTTTATTCTAAAATCTTGACTCAAATCAATTACTTTTATATTTTCTGATATATGATACAATTCTTCTCTAGATTTTCCATGTCCAGAACAAAGAAATACAACATCTATTTCTTTGCTTAAATCATGGGAAAATTTTATATTTTTTATTTCTATTTCTCCTAATAAATCTTGATGAATTACATAAATCAATTCTCCTGTATGACTTTTACTAACTATATTTTTAATCTTAATTTTTGGATGATGAATCACCAATCGAATCAATTCTCCAGCAGTGTATCCAGCTCCTCCTATAATGCCTATTTCAATCATTCTTCTTTATTATTTAAATTATGATACATTTTTATTTGATTACTCAAAATTTTAGTAAAACCCTTAACATCTTCTTTTGTCCAAGCATAATTCATTTCTCCATATTTAGTTTTTATATTAGAAGATGTCATTAAATCAAATTTAGATTTGATTCCTACTAAATGAAATCTATAAGGATAAAGAATGATATATACACTTCCGGTTAATCTCTTCTGTGTACTTTTTAAAAATTTTTCTATATCACGCATAACAGGATCTAAATATTGAGCTTCATGAAGTAACATACCATACCAATTGGATAATTGTTCTTTCCAATAAAGTTGCCATTTTGTAAGAATATGTTTTTCCAATAAATGATGAGCTTTTATAATAATAATAGCAGCTGAAGCTTCGAATGCAATTCTTCCTTTAATTCCCAAAATTGTATCTCCTACATGGATTCCTCTTCCTATAGCAAATTCTGAAGCTATTTTTTCAATTTTTATTATATTTTTTATAGCTTTTCCTTTTTCTTGATTTACACTCACTAATTCACCTTTTTCAAATTCTAATTCTAAGTTTTCGCTTTCTTTTCTTTTTAATTTTTTTGGATAAGCTTTTTCTGGAAAATTTTGATAAGAACTAAGAGTTTCTTTTCCTCCGATACTAGTCCCCCAAATTCCTTTGTTGATAGAATATTCAACTTGATCCCAACAAATAGAAACTCCTTTCTTTTTTAAATATTCAACTTCTTCTTTTCTAGATATTTTTTTCTCTCTTATAGGAGAAAGAGTTATTTTTTCTGGACAAATAATTTGAAAAGCTAAGTCAAATCTGACTTGATCGTTTCCTGCTCCTGTACTTCCATGAGCAATTGCTTTTGCTTGAATAAAAGTGGCATATTTTGCTATTTTAATAGCCTGAAAAATTCTTTCTGAGCTTACTGAAAGTGGATAAGTATTATTCTTAAGAATATTTCCAAATATAAGATATTTTATACAATTCTGATAATACTCTTCTATGGCGTCGATAGTTTTGTGCGACTTAGATCCAATGACTAAAGCTCTTTCTTCAATTTGATCTAATTCATGTTTTTTAAAACCTCCTGTATTAATAATAACTGTATGAACTTCATATTTCTCTATTAAATATTTTAAACAATAAGAGGTATCTAAACCGCCACTATAAGCTAATACAATTTTATCTCCAGTAGATAAATAATTTTTTTTTTTATTGTTGTTCTTATTACTATCTGTATTTGGATTGTATAAAAGACCTGTACATAAACACATTTTTCTTTGATTTCTAGTTAAAATATCAAAATTTGCACAACTTTTACATCCTTTCCAAAATTCTTCTGAATGAGTTAGTTCACTAAAAGAAACAGGTTTAAATCCTAATTCTGTATTGATTTTAATAACTGTATTACTTGTTGTAATACTAAAAATTTTTGAATTTGGAAATTTTTTTTTGGAAAGTTTAAAAATTTCAATTTTTATAATTTTTGCCAATCCTTGTTTTCTAAATTCAGGAAAAACAATCAAACCAGAATTAACTACAAATCCTTTATTATGAAAAGTTTCAATATAACTAAATCCCGCTAGTTTTTCATCACAAAAAGCCATTACCGCATTTCCACGAATCATTATTAATTTAATATACTCTGGATCCTTTTTTGCAATTCCAGTTCCTCTAATTTTTGCCGATTCTTCAATTTTTTTACAAATTAAGAAAGCATATTTTGTATCCTCTTCATGAGATACTCTAACTTTTAGTTTCATCTTTGTTTATAAGAAGTCACTCAAATAAAAACTAAGAAAAAAAAATAAAGGCATTTTCCCAATTGATTGTAGTATGAATAATACTTCATATATTTTACTTTATTTATATCAAAATACAAATTTAGGAAAGTCTTTTTAATTAATTTCATCCTTCCTGGCGAGTATTAATTTAAACAAAAATCTAATCCTTTTATTTCTTCCAATTTTTTTAAAAAACTTGAATTAATATTAATTTCATATTTAATAGATTCAAAATAAAAAAAAACTTGATCTACTTTATCATAAAGAATTATATTCAATTTTTTATCTCCTATTTGTTGTTGAGAAAAAAGTTTTTCTATACTATTTATAAAAACACTATTTAAGTTGTTTATATTAATTTTTATGATCAGTTTATGTACCAATTTTTTTAAAACATTTTGTAATTTTTCTATATGTAAAATATTAATTTTATATTTTTTATATTTTGATTGATCAATAGAAAAACATAAATACAATAGATTATTCTGAATTAGAATAGGTTCATATTTCAAATATTGTTGTCCATAAATTCTAAATTCTTTAGAAGAGTTATAATCCTCTAACAAAAAAATTCCATATTTAATTCCATTTTTTATATATATTTTTTTCTCTATTTGAGATAAAACTCCACATACGTACATCTTTTTTCCTGTGAGAAAAGATTCCTTATTCTTTAATTTTTCTAAAGATATATTTGTAAAATATTTAATTTCATAACAAAAATCATCCAAAGGATGTGCAGAAGTATAAACACCTAATACTTCTTTTTCTTTGGATAATTTATATGTGTTATTCCATAAATCACATTTCGTAATAATAGGTTTCTCTTCCTTATTTTTTGTTTTTCGTAATTTGGATTCAAATCTAATAATTTTTTCTAAAGTATTTAATTGATCATCAGATCCAACATGAAAATATTGCTCTCTATCAATATGAAAACTATCTAAAGCTCCGGATAAAATTAAACTCTCTAAAGTTTTTTTATTTACTACACGCAAGTCTACTCTTTTAACCAAATTAAAAACAGACGTATAAGGTCCGTTTTTTTTCCTTTCTTGAAGAAGAATTTTTACAGCATTTTTCCCTACCCCTTTTATTCCTGCAAGACCGAATCTAATGCAATTAGAATCGGTAACTTTAAAAAAAGAATTACTTTCATTTATATCTGGAGTAATCACAGATATATTCATTCTTTTACATTCTTCTATTAAAAAAGTAAGCTGTTTAATATTATACATATTATTACTTAATACAGAAGCCATATATTCACATGGAAAATGTGCTTTTAAATAAGCAGTTTGAAAAGCTATGTAGGCATAACATGTGGCATGAGATTTATTAAAAGCATAGCAAGAAAAATATTCCCAATCTTTCCATATTTTTTTTAAAATATTTTTAGGATAACCTTTTTTCATAGCTTGATTAAGAAATAAATTTTTCATTTTATTGAGCTTTTCTTTTTGTTTTTTTCCCATAGCTATTCTCAAGACATCTGCTTCTCCTTTGGTAAAATTAGCAATTTTTTGAGCAATTAACATGACTTGTTCTTGATATATTGTTATTCCATAAGTTTCTTTTAAATATTCCTCCATTTCCGGTAAATCATAGGTAATAGCTTCTTTTCCATGTTTTCTTAAAATAAAATTAGGAATGTATTGTAAAGGACCTGGTCTATACAATGCTGTCATCGCAATTAAATCATCAAATTTATCAGGTTTCAATTGACGTAAATATTTTTGCATTCCTGTAGATTCATATTGAAATACAGCTACAGTTTTTCCTTTTTGAAAAAGATGATAAGTTTTTTCGTCCTCTAAAGGAGGAAATGTTTTTTCTGTAAAAATTATATTCTCATGTGTTCTTTGAATGAGTTTTATGGCGTCTTTAATAATAGTAAGAGTTTTTAGCCCTAAAAAATCCATTTTTAATAATCCAACATATCCTACTACATGATTATCAAATTGCGTGAGCAATAAATCAGATTCTTTTGATACAGATACAGGAATATATTCTTGAATATTATATGGACTGATTATAATCCCACAAGCGTGTACTCCTGTACTTCTTATAGTGCCTTCTAAAATCTCTGCTTGTCGTAAAACTTTTCCCTCCAATGTGGATTGATTTTGATAAATTTCTATTAATTTTTTTGTATTGCTTTTTTCTTCTTTATTTATAATTTTTTCTAGTATATTTTTATCATATAGAATTGCATTCAATGAATACATATTAGGAACCATTTTTGCCATACGATCTGTTTCTTTTAGAGGTAAATTCAATACACGACCAGTATCTCTTATGGATGATTTTCCACCCATAGTTGCGTATGTTATGATTTGTGATACTTGATTTTTTCCATATTTTTGAACAACCCATTCAATAATTTTTTCACGTCCTTTATCATCAAAATCAATATCAATATCTGGTAAAGATATTCTGTCCGGATTTAAAAATCGTTCAAAAAGAAGATTATATTTTATGGGATCTATATTGGTTATTTCTATACAATATGCAACAATAGATCCTGCTACTGATCCTCTTCCAGGTCCCACTGATATATTCATTTTTCTAGCTTGAGATATGAAATTATGAACAATGAGGAAATAACCGGGATAACCAATTTTTTCTATTGTTTTTAATTCAAAAAGAATTCTTTCTTCTATTTTTTTAGTAATGTTTTTATAACGTTTTTTAGCTCCATCAAAAGTGATTTTTTTTAAAAAACGATTTTCTCCTCTATTTCCTCCATCTATTTTATCTATAGGATCTTCAAAAAATTTTGGAATTTGAAATTTTGGAAGTAATATTTTGTTAAAAAGGTGATAAGATTCAATTTTATTAACCAATTCCTCTAAAAAATCAAAAGATTCTGGAATATCGAAAAATATTTTTTTCATTTCTTCTGTACTTTTGAAATAAAATTCATGGTTTGGAAAACCAAATCTATACTCTCTTCCTTTTCCTATAGGTGTTAATTGTTTTTCTCCATTTTTTATACAAAGTAAAATATCATGAGCATTTGCTTCTTTTTTATCTAAATAAAAAGTATTATTTTGTATAATATATTTTACATGATATTTTTTTGAAAATTTCAATAATATGTTATTTACATAATTTTCTTCTTCTAGTCCATGACGGAATAATTCTATATAAAAATCCTCTCCAAAAAGATCCTTCCACCATAAAAAAATTTTTTCTGCTTTTCTTTCACCATAATTTAAAATAGTATATGGAATTTCTGCATTTAAATCTCCAGTAAGAGCGATTAAATTTTCCTTATATTTTTCTATTAACTTTTTTCCAATTCTAGGAATTCCAGCATATAGACCTTCTGTAAAACCTAATGAACAAAGTTTTGTTAAATTATGATAACCTTTTTTATTTTTAGATAAAAAAACTTGTTGATATCGTTTATCCGGTTCTTCTTTTGTAAATTTTTTTTGTAAATAATTATCTGAAATAAAGACTTCACAACCTACGATTCCTTTAATTGATTTTTCTGGATAATATTTTTTATTTATAGAATGAATAGTATTTAAAAAATGAAAAGCGCCCATCATATTTCCATAATCTGTTATTCCTACAGCTGGCATATTCCAAAGTATTGCTCTTTTTACTAGAGATTTAATATCTATAGTTGAATGAAGAATTGAAAAATAAGTATGATTATGAATGTGAGAATATTTTTTTTTTTTCAATTCTTCATTCAATGTTATATCATTTTTTTTAAAAAAAATTTTTTCTTTTTTTTCTAATTTTTCTAAAAAAGGAAAAATTTTTTCTTGAAAAGAAACCATAGAGGAAGAAATTTTTTTATTATACCTTTTTCTGAAATTCAATAAAACATCTTCTTTAATTCCGATTTCTTGATGTGATATTATTCCAATTCGTAATAATTCTAAAAAAGAACGTGCTGTAGCTTTAACATCGTTTTCTGCATTATGCAAATTGGGAATTTTTTCTTCAAAAAGCTTTTGATATAATTCTGTCAATGTAGGCCATTTGAATCTTTTTCCAATACCCGGTAATTTACAATAAGAAATAGAAATTTCTTTGGTATCTAATATTTTTTTCTTTTTAAAAGAGATAGGAATTTTTTTTCTAAAAAATTCACATTCAATAACTTTTATATCAAAATTTAAATTATGACCAATTAAACATTGAGATTGATCAAGAGATTTTTGAAATTCGTGAAGAACAGAACTTAAATCAAATCCATATTTTTCTGCTTTTTCATTAGTTATTCCATGAATCTTAAAAGCATTAAAAGGAATATCATAATTATCCGGTTTTATAATAAAATTTTTAAATTCTATTAAATCTCCTATAACATTATGATTCTGCCATGAAATTTGTACGATTCTTGGCCAATTTTCTATATTGGTAATTGGACAATTATAAGATCTAGGCAATCCTGTAGTTTCAGTATCAACAATAAGGTACATTTTATTTTTAATTACTAGATAGTAGAAAAAGTTACTGAAAAATTATTAGTTTTGTATTACCTGTTTCTTTCATTAAATAAAATAAATAGAGAACTGAGAACAGTTTCAGTGTTCTCTAGTTCTCTATCCATATATATGTTTTATTATGGTGGATAGAAAATAGTAAAAAAACAATAAAATTATGTCTAATCAAACCGGAGAAATAAAAAGAAAATCATCCCCTTCATATGATATAAAAAATGAAAAACAGAACATCATAAATAAGGAAAATATAAAAACAAGTTTCGATTGGACGAAATACGAAACTCATTTTGATAATGAGATACAAGAAAAAAGGAAAAAGTTAGAAGAATTATACACCAAAACTTTACCAGATATTCAAGAATTAGAGATTTATCAAGGAAATATAATACATATTTCGAATACAATGGTTATTGTAGATATTGGATTTAAAGCAGAAGGAGCCATTCCTACAAGTGAATTTAGAGAAAATTTGGATATCATTCAAGTTGGTAGTACAATAGAAGTTATGGTTGTAAAAATTGATTACAAAGGACAATGTATTCTTTCCTATCAAAAAGCAAAAATGTTAAGAAATTGGCAACGTATTAATCAAGCATATGAAAAATCAGAAGTCATACTAGGTTATGTTGCGGCTAGAACAAAAGGAGGATTAATTGTTGAAATATTTGATATAGAATGTTTTTTACCTGGATCACATATCAATGTAAAACCTGTTCGAGATTATGATACTTATGTGGGAAAAACTATGGAAATAAAAGTAGTTAAAATCAATAAAAAAACAAAAAACGTTGTTGTTTCTCATAAAGTATTAATAGAAAGAGATATTGAAGAACAAAGAAAAGAGATGATATCAAAACTAGATAAAGGTCAAGTATTAGAAGGAAAAATAAAAAACATTCTTCCTTATGGAGCCTTTGTAGATTTAGGTGGGGTAGATGCTTTACTTCATATTACTGATATGAGTTGGCCTCATATTAATCATCCTACAGAAATAGTTCAATTAGAACAAGAACTAAAATTTGTTGTATTAGGTGTAGATAAAGAAAAAAATCGTGTACAATTAGGTTTAAAACAACTGCAACCTCATCCTTGGAATTCCTTAGATAAAGATTTAAAAATAGGAAGTAAAATAAAAGGAAAAGTAAGTGTTTTAGCTGATTATGGAGCATTCGTTGAAATTATTCCAGGGGTAGAAGCCTTATTACATATTAGTGAAATGTCTTGGTCTACAGACCTATCTTCTACTCAAGATTTTGTACAAATAGGAGATGAATTAGAAGCTGTGATATTAACTATAGATCGTCAGGAAAGAAAAATGTCTTTAAGCGTAAAACAATTAACAACAGATCCTTGGATAAATATACAAGAAAAATATTCTATAGGCTCAGAACATGTTGGAACTGTAAAAAAATTTACAAATTTTGGTGTTTTTCTAGAATTAGAACGAGGAATTTCTGGAATTATTTATACCTATGATCTTTCATGGATTAAAAAAATTAAACATCCTTCTGAATTTTGCAATATCAATGATAAACTGAAAATTATTATACTATCTATAGATACTCAAGTAAGAAGATTTAATTTAGGACATAAACAATTGACAGAAAATCCATGGGAAAAATATGAAAAAATTTATTATGTTGGAAGTATTCACTATGGAATAGTATCAACTCTTTTTGAAAAAGGAGCATCTGTAAAATTTATAGAAGATCAAAAAATAGAAGCTTTTGTTCCATTACGTTTTTTAGAAAAAAAAGACGGGTCTACTATGAAAAAAGGAGAAAAAGGAAAATTTAAAATAATTGAATTTGATAAAGAAACCAAAAAAATTGTGGTTTCTCATACATCTGTCTATCGTGATAAAGATCAAAAAAAAGAACGACGTGTAATAAGAAATAGAAAAATGGAGAGATCCACATTAGGTGATATAGCTGGATTAGCTAAACTAAAAGAAAAAATAGAAAAAGAAAAAAAAAATAAATAGGTCTAAAATAATGGAAACACACCCTATTGCAGAAAAAGAAGGATGGAAAGTAGGAAAGGATTTTCCCGTTTGGGCTAATAATGAATTATATTTAACTACAATTAAAGGTGGATACTTATTAGATAGAGAATCTCCTTTTGAGGCATATAAAAGATTGTCAAAAAATGCAGCGAGAATTTTAAAAAAACCGAAAATAGAAGGAGAGTTTTTTAATATTTTTTGGAAAGGATGGCTTATCCCTTCTACTCCAGTTATGGTAAATCTCGGAACAGAAAAAGGTTTACCTATTAGTTGTTTTTCTGGAAGAATTGGGGATAGTATGTATGAAATATATAGAAAAAATTTAGAAATGGCTATACTAAGTAAACATGGTGGAGGAACATCTTATGACTTTAGTTTAGTTAGACCTATAGGAAAATCCATAAAAAATGGAGCATTGGGGACTTCTGATGGGATTATTCCTTTTATTAAATCATATGATAGTACTATAGTAGCTAGTAAACAAGGTAAAACACGTAGAGGTGCTGTAGCGATTTATTTAAACATAGAACATAAAGAATATCCAGAATTTTTAAAAATTAGAGAACCTAAAGGAGATATTAATCGTCAATGTCATAATGTTCATCAAGGGGTAATAATTTCTAATTCTTTTATGGAAAAGGTGTTAAAAAAAAATGGAAAAGAACGAACTTTATGGATTGATACTCTTAAAGAACGTGTTCA